>NZ_BAAJAO010000016.1:0-71653 GCF_057554405.1 Rosettibacter sp. KY25
TCTCTATAAATGTTATTGCAAAACACTCTTAATTTATTTTTCATTTCTCGCAAAGCCGCAAAGTTTTTCTTTGCGAACTTTGTGGTTTCAATATTTTTTTGAACACAGATTTATTAGATTTTCTCTGTTTTTAGATTCTTTAATCAACATAAAAATTTTCATGTCGTTCTGAGTCCGCCAAAGGCGGACGAAGAACCTCTAAAATTCTTTGTGAACTTTGTGTGCTTTGCGGTTTCATTATAAATTAAACCACAGAGAACTCAAAGTTATTCGATGTTTTGACTTTCAGCATGCACTAATTTGAAAAATTGATTAATTAGATAAACCTTAATTCTTCTCCTTTCTCATTACAATAAATGCATAAAATGAAAGTGCAACAGCAATTAAAACTTGTAAATAAATTGGTGTCGATACAATCTCACCAGTCATCAATCCCAGGGAAACCAATAAAAATTTTATTGCATAATAATAAAACTTGCTCAATACAATACTCAAGAACATTGCAATAAAACTATTATTAAATTTTTGTGATAATAAAAAGAAAAGATATACATTCAACATTAACTCGGTAGATATCAAAACTGCTTTAGGAAATGATGGATGACTTGAAATAATCAAAGAAAAGAATGGCAAAACAAATGAAAGAATAAATGCATTTTTCTTTGAAGTATGAAACAAAGAAATCAACAACATAATTCTCATAGGTTCTAATAAATAAAATGGAATACTAAATAAATGTGACAAAGCAGGTGTCAATGTAATCACAGATAATGCAATCAAATCGAAGATAATGCTTTTTATTCTGGTTTGGTTTAATAAAATTGTATTGGTATTCATTTTAGTGCCCTTAATTATTTTGTAAATCTTGAATACAATATAATATATATCTATCTTTTAATGAAAAAATTTATACAAACGGAGAATAAAAAAATGAAACGCAGAGATTTTATTCGAAAAAGCATTCAGGCAGGAACTATATTAAGTGCTTCATTAACATTCCCTGGATTTATTAATAATTTTGTTTCAAAAGAAAATAATTCATCTTTGCCATATGACCTTGTTGCAATAAAAGGTGGCGAACCCGATAAGATGTTTGACGAAGGGATTAAATCTCTTGGCGGCATAAAAACATTTGTTAAGAAAAATCAAACTGTATTAATTAAGCCAAATATTGGCTGGGATGTTGTGCCTGAACGTGCAGGAAACACAAATCCAAAACTTGTTGCAAGAGTAATTGAACATTGCTACAATGCTGGTGCAAAAAAAGTTTATGTATTTGATCACACCTGTGATGATTGGAGAAGATGTTATTCAAACAGCGGAATAGAAAAAGCAGTTAAGGATGCTGGAGGAGAAATTGTGCCTGCAAACAGTGAAAGTTATTATCAAAATGTTGAAGTCAAAAAAGGGAAGAAACTCAAAAAAGATAAAGTGCACGAACTTCTGCTTGAGTGCGATGTGTTTATCAACATTCCAATATTAAAACATCATGGTTCAACAAGATTAACAATTACAATGAAAAATCTTATGGGCGTTGTTTGGGACAGAGGCTACTGGCACAGAACAGATTTACATCAATGTATTGCAGATTTCAGCACATTCAGAAAACCCGATTTGAACATTGTTGATGCTTACTATGTATTAAAAAGCAATGGACCACGAGGAGTATCGATGGCAGATGTGGTTGTCATGAAATCACAAATAATTTCTACTGATATGGTTGCAGCAGATTCCGCAGCTGCTAAATTATTTGGCTTAGATCCAAATGATATTCCATATATAAGTTTAGCCTATGAATTAGGTGTAGGCAACAAAAATCTTGATTCACTAAAAATTAACAGAATAATTCTTTGAAATGAATACATCATCGCTTAGAAAAATCCGGATAATTCTTTCGATTTTATTTTTCATTCCAACAACAATCATACTTGTTGATTTTACTGAACAAATTCCTGCATCAATTACAAAATATGTTCTTTATTTCCAATTCGTTCCTTCTTTGTTAAAATCACTTGCTGTGTTCACAGTTTTTTCAAGTGGTTTTATACTAATATTTTTATTAACAATTTTCTTCGGAAGAATTTATTGCTCTACAATTTGTCCTCTTGGTTTTCTTCAAGATATAATTAACTACATCGCAAAAAAAATCAAAAGAAGGAAAAGAAGATTTGAATTCTTAAAAGAGCAAAAAATCTTGAGATGGTCTTTTCTTGCCTTATGTGTTATTTTATTTTTATCTGGTATTGCTCTTGGAATAAATTTGCTTGACCCTTACAGCATTTATGGAAGAATAGCAGGAAATATTTTTAGACCAATACTAATCGGCATCAACAATTTTTTAGCCAACATTTTAACTAACATCAAAATTTATTCACTCTATCCTTATGAAATAAAGACATTCAACTTGATTCCATTCATCATTACAATTTCATTTTTCATTTTTGTTGGTTATTTGGCATACAAAAAAGGAAGATTATACTGCAATACTGTTTGTCCAGTAGGAACATTGCTCGGGTTTATATCAAAATTTTCTTTCTTTAAAATTATTATTAAAGATGAAGAATGTTTAAGCTGTGGATTATGCGAGCGCGACTGTAAAGCAAACTGCATCGATAGTGAATCAAAAATTGTGGACATGTCGAGATGTGTAGCATGTTTTGACTGCATTTCATTATGCCCAACTCAAGGAATAACATTTGGATTCAAAGTTACAAAAAAAGAGAAAATAGAAGTTGAAGAAGTTGAAGTAGTGAATGAATCAAAAAGAAAATTTCTAATTTCAGCAGGAATATATTTAACATCTTTATCATCAATCTTCTCTCAAGTAAAAAAACAAATTGTTGTAACAAAGCCAAGCACAGTTCCCATATTCAGAAAAAATGCTGTATCACCTCCAGGTTCAATCAGCATAAAGAGATTTAATTCAATTTGCACTGCATGTCATTTGTGTGTAAGTTCATGTCCAACTCAGGTACTTCAACCTTCTTTTCTTGAATACGGATTTACCGGAATGCTTCAGCCAAGATTAAACAACAATGCAGGTTTTTGTAATTTTGACTGCAATATTTGCAGTCAAGTTTGTCCAACAGGAGCAATTCTTCCTATAGAAATTGAAAAGAAAAAATTAACACAAATTGGGAAAGCAAAATTTGTAAAAGAAAATTGCATTGTTTACACACAAAAGACCGATTGCGGTGCATGTTCAGAACACTGCCCAACGAAAGCAGTTCACATGATTCCCTTTGAAAAAAATTTGGTTATCCCTGAAGTTCGAGAAGAATATTGCATCGGCTGCGGTGCATGTGAATATGCATGTCCAGTAAAACCATACAAAGCAATTTATGTTGAGGGAAATGTTTATCATCAAACAGCAAAAAAGAATCTTGAAATAGAAAAGCCGCAGGAAAAAATTAATTATAAAGAAGAGTTTCCTTTCTAATTTTTATTTTTGCCGATTGAATTTAATCTTTTAATTAAAAGTGAGGTTTATTATGAATAACTTTATATATCACAATCCAGTTAAAATTGTTTTTGGAAAAGGGACAATCAAAGAATTATCTTCTCTTATTCCCAAAGATTCAAAAATATTAATGACTTATGGAGGAGGTTCAATCAAAAAAAATGGAGTTTATCAGCAGGTAAAAGAAGCTCTAAAAGATTTTAATTTACTTGAGTTTGGAGGAATTGAACCAAATCCCAAGTATGAAACATTGATGAAAGCAGTTGAAATCTGCAAGACTTCTAAAATAGATTTCTTATTAAGTGTAGGTGGGGGTTCTGTTCTAGATGGAACAAAATTTATTGCAGTTGCATCATTGTATGAAGATAGAGACCCATGGGATATTTTATCAAAAGGAGCTGAACCAAAAAAAGCAATTCCACTTGGAAGTGTACTAACTTTGCCAGCTACAGGTTCAGAGATGAATATGTTTGCTGTGATATCTCGGGAATCGACACAGGAAAAACTTGCCTTTGGTAATCCTCTTGTTTATCCTAAATTTTCAATTTTAGACCCTGAAACAACATTCACTCTATCTGAATGGCAAACAGCTAATGGCATTGTTGATACTTTTGTTCATATAACAGAACAATATTTGACTTATCCTGTTAATGCAGCAGTTCAGGATAAATTTGCTGAAGCATTATTAAAAATATTGATTGAAGAAGGACCTAAGGCACTAAAGAATCCAAAAGATTATGATGTCCGAGCAAATTTAATGTGGACAGCTACACAAGCATTGAATGGTAATATCGGATGTGGTGTGCCTCAAGACTGGGCGACTCATTCAATTGGTCATGAATTAACTGCATTTTATGGACTTGACCATGCAAGAACTCTTGCTATTGTTTTGCCAGGTGTATTGAAGCATCAAAAGAAAAATAAGGAAGAAAAATTAAAACAGTATGCAAAGAATGTTTGGAATTATGAAGGAGATGATGCTGCTGATAAAGCAATTGAGATGACAGAAGAATTCTTCCGTTCACTTGGAATGAAAACAAAGCTTAAAGAAAATGGAATTGGAACAGAAAAATTTGAAGAGATTGCAAAGAGATTCGAAGATAGAAACCAAAAACTTGGTGAACATGAAAATATTGGTAAAAAAGAAGTGATTGAAATTTTACAACTCTGTTTAGAATAATTTTTCTTTGTTATAAGTTGATAGATATAATTTATTGATGCAATATTCTCTCTATTAGTCGTCTTCATTCTTAGCGTTCCCTGCGGTATCACAATTAATCTAACCGCAGAGAACGCAAAGAATTTTATAAGAAATGTAAATTGAATAATTTGTCATTTTGAATTTCAAGCAAAGCTACCAAGCCGCAAAGTTTTTATTTGCATCTCTTATTCTTTGTGTTTTAGCGAGAAATTATTTTTATGATTCTTCTGTCGCTCCGCATAAGGCGGAGTTCCTTCAAAATAATAATTCAAATTAAATGTCATTTAGAATAAGCCATAGGCGGACGAAAAATCTCTATAAAAAATCATAAGAAATTCATTGCAAGCCACAATGAATTTTATTGAAACTAAGCAATCTCAATTTTCTTCTACAATTTTTTTCAATGCTTCAAAATTTGCTTGAATTGTTTTATCCAAATCTTCTTTTGAATGAGCAGTAGAAACAAACATCGCTTCGAATTGTGCCGGGGGCAAATAAATTCCTCGATTTAACATTTCATGAAAATATTTTCCATAAAGTTTGGTATCAGATTTTACTGCTGATTTATAATCCACTACAGGTTCCTCAGTAAAAAATAATGTCATCATCGAACCAATTCTATTTAACTGAAAGTTCTTGCCAGATGATTTAATTGCATCTTTAATTCCATTTTCAAGATAAGCTGAATTTTTTTCGAGTTGTTCATAAATCTCAGGATGCTTGCTGATATAAGTTAATGCTGCATAACCAGCACTCATTGCAATTGGGTTACCACTTAATGTTCCTGCTTGATAAATTGGTCCGCTTGGAGATATCATTTCCATAATTTCTTTTTTACCTCCATAAGCACCTACAGGCAACCCTCCGCCAATAATTTTCCCAAATGTTGTCATATCAGGTTTTACACCATAAATTTCCTGTGCCCCACCTATTGAAAGTCGAAATCCTGTCATCACTTCATCAAAAATCAAAACAATTTTTTCTTCGCTGCAAATTTCTCTTAGTTCTTTTAAAAAATTTTCTTTTGGCAAAACAGTTCCCATGTTACCTGCAACTGGCTCAACAATAACAGCTGCAATTTGATTTCCATTTGCAGTTTTATTTTCATGAATCAATTTTTTAACAGAATCAATGTTATTATATTCTGCTATTAAAGTATCAGCTGCATTTCCTTTTGTTACACCTGGAGAAGTTGGAACACCAAATGTTAATGCTCCACTTCCTGCTTTGATTAAAAAGAAATCTCCATGCCCGTGATAGCAGCCTTCAAATTTTATAATCTTATCTTTACCTGTAAATCCTCTTGCAGCTCGAATTGCACTCATAGTAGCTTCGGTTCCGCTGTTTACCATTCTAACCATTTCAACAGATGGAACAAGTTCAGTAATTAACTTTGCAATTTTAACTTCAAGTTCTGTTGGTGCACCAAAGCTTGTTCCATTTTCAAGTGCATTTAAGATTGCCTGTTTTATAAAATTCGGATTATGACCAAAAAGATGTGGTCCCCAGCTTCCAATGTAGTCGATAAACTCATTGCCGTCTACATCAAACATTTTTGAGCCAATTCCTTTTGAAATAAACAATGGGGTTCCGCCAACAGATTTAAATGCTCTTACAGGAGAATTAACCCCGCCTGGTATATATTTTTTTGCTTCTTCAAATAATTTTTCACTAAGATTTATATTCATCTCAACTCCATTTTTATTAAAAATAAGTATTAAAAAATATTAAAATAAATTAAGAATTGTTTGAGGTTATTAATATCAAGCCATTTTGTCTTGTTAATCTTTATCAATCTTTTTAGCTTTGTAACCCAAATTTGAAAGTTATTATTTGAAAGGATAGGAATGAACAAAAACCATGTTTACATAGAGACTTATGGCTGCCAGATGAACCTTGCAGATTCTGAATTAATCATGGGAATTTTAAAAAAGCAGGGTTATGAAATTACAAAAGAACTTGAAGATGCCAATGTAATTCTTTTAAATACATGCAGCGTAAGAGAAAATGCAGAAGAAAAAATATTTCATCGATTAGACCACTTAAAAAATGTTAAGAAAAAAAATCCTTCTGCTGTAATTGGTGTGCTTGGCTGCATGGCAGAAAGATTAAGAAAAAGTTTAATCGAAGAAAAGAAAATTGTTGATGTTGTTGTTGGTCCTGATGAATATAGAAGATTACCCGAATACATTGAATATGCATTTGGAGGGGAAAAAGGAATCGGAGTAAAACTTTCAAGAACAGAAACTTATGAAGATATAGAACCATACCGCGAAGATGGAATAAGTGCATGGATTGCTGTTATGAGAGGCTGCGATAAATTTTGTTCTTTCTGTGTTGTTCCTTTTACAAGAGGAAGAGAAAGAAGCCGCTCATTAAATTCAATTGTTGAAGAAATTAAAAAATTATCTTCACGAGGTTTTAAGGAAGTTACTTTACTTGGACAAAATGTTAATTCTTATAAAGATGGAAATTATGATTTTGCAGATTTGCTTGCTGCCTGTGCATCTGTTGATAAAAATATGAGAATAAGATTTACAACTTCTCACCCGCAGGATTTATCAGATAAACTCTTATATACAATTGCAGAACATGATAACATTTGCAATTACATTCATCTTCCAGTACAATCTGGTTCGAATAGAATTCTTGAGCTGATGAACCGCACTTATACAATTGAGCATTATCTTAATTTAATTGACAAAGCAAGAAAAATAATTCCGGGTGTCAGCTTCTCAACAGATATTATTGCAGGATTTCCAACAGAAACCGAAGAAGACCACAGAATGACTTTAGATGTTATGAAACATGTAAGATATGATGGAGCTTATATGTTCAAATATTCACCTCGAGAAGGAACAAAAGCTTACAACATGAAAGATGATGTTCCAGAAGAAATAAAGTTGAGAAGATTAAATGAAATTATTGAACTCCAGCAAAAAATATCTTACGAAATAAATCAACAGCTTATTAACAAAGAAGAAGTAATTCTTGTTGAAGGATTCAGCAAAAAGTCAGAAGAATTTTTATCTGGAAGAACAGACACCAACAAAGTGGTTGTAATACCAAAAAATGAGAATATAAAAATTGGTGATTACGTTCGAGTAAAAATTAATCGAGCTACTTCAGCTACACTTTTTGGAGAAGCTATTTAGAAAAATTCATTTCTAATTATTGAAAGGATTATCACGACTTTCCCAGAAATTTGGTCTGTAATGTTCATAACTGTCCATCTCCTGAATCCATCCGTTATGAAGTCCATATTTATCCATTAACTCAAGAGTTCTTTCATATTCAGATTCTCTGATTGTTCTGCTCAATAAAATTTCTTTATGGGCTTTATTTGTAGGATAATATTGTGACATCAAAGAGATATGAACATTTGGACTTAATTCTTCTGAAATAAATTTGAATACTTTTTCTGATTCTGCCAATCCATTTGGCAGAACAAGATGACGAATTATCAAGCCTCTTACAACTACATTGCCTTCATAAACAAGTTCATCACCTACTTGTCTATACATTTCTTTAATTGCAGCTTTTGTTTTTTCAAAGTAATCATCCACATAAGAATATTTTCGGGCATATTCGTCATTCCCATATTTGAAATCAGGCAGGTAAATATCAATTACACCATCATAAAGCTTGAGTATTTCTACTGAATCATATCCATTTGTATTATAAATAATTGGAAGATTTAAACCATGTTCAGCTGCAATGTAAATTGATTTTAAAATTGTAGCAGAAAAATGAGTTGGAGAAACAAGACCAATGTTATGACATCCCATCTGCTGAAGTCTTAACATTATATCTGCCAAATGTTCATGAGTTACTTCATGTTTTCTTTCATTTTTCCAATTTTGACTTATTTCAAAATTTTGGCAGTAAACACATCTTAAATTACAATTACCAAAGAAAATATTTCCTGCACCACGTGTACCTGATAATACTGGTTCTTCTCCAAAATGAGGTGTGTAAGATGAAACAATTGGAAGATAGCCGCTCATGCAAAAGCCATATTCATTTTCAAAACGATTTACCTCACAATTTCTTGGACAGCTTTTACATGATTTTAAAATATTTAGGGCTTCTTCTGCACGAAGTTTAAGTTCACCGCTTTCAAGCAATTTTTTATATGAAGGAATAAATTTCATTTCAATTGAATTATAGTTTCGCACTATAAATTTATAATATCATAAAATATTTTGTCAATGCACAAAATGAATAGGAATTAATTTGAAGAATTCAATTTAAGAGGTAAGATTATTTGTTTCGCAAAGCAAATATGAGCAAGAGAAAGAAAAAATCTTCCTCCTGCTCTTGAAAAAACTTAATTAACTATATCAAGTAATTCTACTTCAAAAATTAAAAGTGAATTTGGTTCAATTGTGTTGCCTGCGCCATTTTCACCATAAGCCAATTCTGGTGGAATGTATAAAATCCATTTATCGCCTACATGCATTAATTGAAGAGCTTCAGTCCATCCTTTAATAACCTGATTAAGAGGAAATTCAGCCGGCTCCCCTCTTTTATAAGAATTGTCAAATTCTCTTCCATCAAGAAATTTACCAATGTAATGAACTTTAACCACACTTGTATCTTTTGGCTGAGGACCATTTCCTTTAACAAGAACTTTATATTGAAGACCGCTTGGCAAAGTTACAACACCTTCTTTGTTTTTATTTTCCGTAAGAAATGCTTCTGCTTCTTTTTTATTTTTTTCTTTAACTGCATTCATCTGAGCATTTCTTTTTGCAATTAATTTTTGATTAAATGCAATCATAACTCTTTGAATATCATCATCAGTCAACAAAGAGCTTCCTTTAATTTGGTCCTGCATACCCTGATACAAAATATCAAAGTTGATATGAAGGTCTGCATCTTTCAAATTTTTTCCAATATTCTGCCCAATGCTGTAACTAATTGAATCGTCTTGAGTTTTTAATTGTGGTTTTGATTCTTTCTTATTTTGTGCAAATAATAATGAAAATGAAAGAACAAACATTAAAAATAAATTTGTATGCTTCATTTTTACTCCAGTATGAATTTTATTTTGTTAATTAAGTCAATCTGTTTTCAAATGACAGACAAAAATAAATGCAAATGTTAATCAATAGCAAATTTTATGTTTTATCATTGAGGATAAAATTTTATTTTAGATGAAACATTATGAAGGAAGAAGTCATGAGAAAAGTAATTTTATTATTTCTGCTGATTCTATTTTCAAAAAATTATTCGCAAACATTTTTTTCAGAAAATCCATTAACACATACTTATTCGATAGTTGCTTATGATTCAATCACAGGAGAAATTGGAGTTGCAGTTCAATCGCACTGGTTTTCTGTTGGAACTGTGGTTTGTTGGGGCGAAGCTGGTGTAGGAGTAATAGCAACTCAATCATTTGTTAATGCATCTTTTGGTCCAAGAGGATTAGAACTTTTAAAGAAAGGAAAAACCCCTAAAGAAGTTGTAGATGAATTAATCCAGAGTGACGAAGGAAGAGATTATCGTCAACTCGCAGTACTTGATGCAAAAGGAAATGCTGCTGCTTTTACAGGAAAAAATTGTATTCAACCAGCTGGACATATAGTTGGGAAAGGATTTTCCGTTCAAGCAAATTTAATGTCTAACGATAAAGTTTGGCCCTCGATGGCAGAAGCATTTCAAAAATCAAAAGGTCCTCTGGCAGAAAGATTATTAATTGCACTTGAAGCAGCTGAACATGCTGGCGGAGATATACGCGGCAAACAATCTGCTGCATTACTTGTTTTTTCAGGTAAACCAACTGGGAAAGTCTGGGAAGATAAACTTGTTGATTTAAGAGTTGACGATAATCCAGAGCCATTAATTGAACTTAGAAGATTATTAAAAGTTCATCGTGCTTATGAACACATGAACAACGGTGATTTAGCAGTTGAAAAAAATGACATGGATAAAGCAATGAAAGAATATTCAGCTGCAATGGAAATGTTTCCAGATAATCTTGAAATGAAATATTGGACTGCAGTTACTTTAGCAAACAATGGAAGATTAAAAGATGCTCTGCCTTTATTTAAAGAAATCTTTTCTAAGGATAACAATTGGAAAATTTTAACACCTCGCTTAATACCAAATGGCTTATTGAAAGTAAGCAAAGAAGAACTTGAAGAAATTATGAAATAAAAACTATTCATTACAGTTATTTTCGGAGATCATCATGATACACAAAATTGTAGGAAAGCAGCACAATTCAAAACTCTGTTTTGTGTGTGGACTAAAAAACAAATTTGGAATTAAAGCTCATTTTTATGTAACAGAAAACAAAGAATTAATAGCATTATTTACACCTCTTGAAGAACATCAAAGTTATCCTGGAAGAATGCATGGTGGAATTGCTTCTGCAATTTTAGATGAAACAATTGGAAGAGCAATATTAAATCATCATGAAGAAGAAATATGGGGAGTTACAATTGAATTAAATGTAAAATTCAAGAAACCAATTCCATTAAATGAAGAACTAAAAGTTATTGGAAGAATTACATCAGAAAACAATCGATTTTTTGAAGGGACAGGCGAAATAATTTTACCAAATGGTGATGTAGCTGTTACAGCTTCAGGAAGATATCTTAAAGTTCCCCTTGAGAAGATAACAGAATTTGATAAAGAAGAAAACGAATGGAGAATAGTTGAATTAGAAAATGACCCGAAAGAAATTGAGATATGAAGTGAATGATTAACGTTTGTCTATAAGTTTTCAGTTAACTGAAACTGATGCAGCTGGGATATTTTATTTGAAGTTAATTTTATATAGTGATTTCGAAAGCAATGTAGTTGATTATTATCCTTTTAACTAGTTCTCTAGTAATCTTCTTTTTTTATTCGACCTTTGATAATATAGTATAATTAAAAAGAATTGAACCAAATAGTAATAACAAAATTAATCCATTAATAAAAATTGCCATCGGCGAACCGAAATGTTCGGCAAGAGTTCCAATTAATAATGAGCCTACTGGCATTAATGCAAAAAAGCTGAAGCTGTAAACTCCCATTACTCTTCCGCGGTATTCCTCTGTAACCAATGTTTGTGTCAATCCGTTTGAAAGATTATTTATTGCTATAAATGCTGCTCCAATTAGAATAAGTAAAAATGCAGAAATAAAAAAAGTACGATTGAATGAAAATAAAATCATTAATGCAGGAAGAGAAATCATACCAAAGCTAAGAACTTTGCCTCTTACAATGTATCTGCTGAAAGAAGCTATGATTAAAGAACAAATAACAGCACCAATTCCTCTAAATGTTTGAAGTAATCCATTGGTAGCAGCATTGCCATGTAAAATTTTAACAGCCCATGCAGGAAACAATGTAATTAAACTGAGTCCAAACATACTTGTAAAAGAAACAATCAACATTATGATTAAAATAAACTTTTGTGTTTTTAGATATTTAATCCCATCATAAAGATCTTTGAATGCAGATTTCTTTTCACTCTTTTTGATAACCGAATTAAATTTCATTCTTAACAAATTATAAATAACAGCAATAAAAGAAATTCCATTAATTGTAAAACACCATGCAGGACCAAGAACTGCATAAGTTACCCCAGCTACAGCAGGACCAATTGCAGCTGCACTATGAAACATTGTTGAGTTCAATGCTATTGCATTAATTAAATCTTCTTTATCGACTAATTCATTTACAAATGCCTGTCGTGCTGGTGCATCAAATGCATTTGCAACTCCAAGCAGAAAAGCCAAAAGAATTATGTGCCAAGGTTGAACAATTTTTTCAAAAGTTAAGAATGCAAGTGTAAATGCAAAAAGCATCATAACGGTTTGTGTTACAACTAAAATATTTCTTCTTGGAAATCTATCTGCAATTACACCGCCATAAAGCATAAATAGCCATGTTGGGATTCCATTAGCAAATCCGACATATCCAAGAAAAGCAGGTGAGTGAGTCAATTCATAAATAAAGAAAGCTTGTGCTGTCGACTGCATCCATGAGCCGAACAAAGAAATTATTTGTCCGCCAAACCATAATTTATAGTTGGGATATTTAAGAGCAGCAAATGTATTTTTTATGCTGAATCTTGTTCTTAATTCTGGAAGTATTTTTTCTTCTTTCTGTAAAGGCATTGAATAAATTATATGATAAAATTTATCTATTACACTTTTTTTGAGAATTTTGTTATAGTTACATTGAAACTGTCAAAAAAATAGAAAAGCAAAGTCATTGCAAGTCTCGACTTTCGTGACGAAGTAATTTTCATATTTTTTTATTTCTCGCCAAGTTGCAAAGCAGTAAATTTTCTTTGCGTCTTTAATTCCTTGCGTCTTTGCATGAAATTATATTTTAGATTCTTCATGGATAACAATCCATTAGTTTTACTCTACGCAAAGTCGAATATCTTTCCTGTCATTCTGAGTCTGCCAAGGGCGGACGAAGAATCTCTTCTAAAGTTTGTTTAGTTATTTCTGACATCCTTGAATTTTTCATCCTGAATTTAATCAATCATAAAAACTTATATCCACTCTAAGTTTCCTTGAAAAATCTTTTTCGATTTTTACTTTCACCATACAAAGATAACAAGTATTCGCAAAGATTTAGCTTCTACGATTTCTTTTATATTCTTTGCGAACACTGCGGTTTGGCTATATTAAAATTTCTTAGTTCATAAAAGAATTCGAAAGCCTAACAATTACTATTTAATTAATCCATCAATAATTGAATAAAAATAATTATTTATTTCTATCTAAAATCTTTACTACATCTTTTGCAAAGTAAGTTAATATCATATCAGCACCTGCACGTTTAATTGCAATTAATGATTCCATCATTACACGTTCTTCATCAATCCAGCCTAATTTTGATGCAGCTTTAATCATTGCATATTCACCGCTGACTTGATAAGCTGCTGTAGGCATTCCAAATTTTTCCTTCACACGCCAGATAATATCGAGATAAGCACCAGCAGGTTTAACCATAATAATATCTGCACCTTCTTCGATATCAGTTTCAGCTTCTCTTAAAGCTTCGAGTGCATTTGCAATATCCATTTGATGAGAACGTCTATCGCCAAATGCAGGAGCAGATTCTGCGGCATCTCTGAATGGTCCATAAAATCCAGAAGCATATTTTACTGCATAACTTAAAATTGGTATTTCGATAAATCCATTTTCATCAAGAATTTTTCGAATTGCTGCTACTCTTCCATCCATCATGTCTGATGGAGCAACAATATCGGCACCAGCTTGAGCATGAGTTAATGCTTCTTTAGCAAGCAATTCAACAGTTTCGTCATTCAAAATTTTTTCGCCATTTAAAATTCCACAATGTCCATGAGAAGTATATTCACACATGCAAACATCTGTAATAACAAGCAAATTTTTTACTTCTTTCTTAATTGCTCTTACTGCACGCTGAATAATTCCATCTGGATTATATGCTTCGGAACCCATTTCATCTTTATGTTCAGGAATTCCAAATAAAATTACTGCAGGAATTCCAAGCTGTTCAACTTCTTTACATTCTTCTACAAGAACATCAATTGACATTTGATATACATTAGGCATTGAACGAACTTCATTTTTTACTTTTGTTCCGGGAACAACAAATAAAGGATAAATTAAATCATCTTTGCTTAGTTGAGTCTCACGCACCATATTGCGGACGATAGGATTATATCTCAATCTTCTTAATCGTTTAGTAGGATAAGTTGCCATATAAACTCCCACGTTAAATTTAGCTTTATTAAATTTCTTCTGTATTTAACTTATAAATAAATTGCAAACCAAATTTAATGTTTTTATAACAAAATTATTTCTTTTTATAATAGAGATTCCAAATCACCATTATGGCTAAGAGATGATAATGCAATTAGTTTTATCTATTAGCTTTGCAGCATCTTTATCAATCAACCAGACTAAATTTTTTGAGATTGGATTTACAAAATATGCGGGATAATTTTTTGCTGTTTCTTTCTCATTTATGATTTCATAAATCTTTTGTGCTTTGTTTTCACCTGTTACAAGAAATACTACTTTATCTGCATTATTAATAATTTTTCCCGTAATTGAAATTCTTTTTTGTTTTGCAACTGGATGAATTGCTGTTACACAAAAATTATCTGAATGAAAAAGCTCCAATTGATCCGGGAAAATAGATGCTGTATGCCCGTCTTCTCCAAGTCCAAGAACTACCAAATCAAATGAAGGAATGCCACTTATATTTTTCAATTCTTTTTGTAAAAGTTCTGAATATCTTTTTGATTCTTTCTCTGGTTCTGATTCCCCTTTAATCCTAAAAATATTTTCTGTGGGAATATCAATATGTTTGATAAGATGTTCATAAGTCATTCGATAATTGCTTTCTTCGTTGTCTGGGGGCACACATCTTTCATCACCCCAGAATAATTTAATTTTTCTCCAATCAATTTTATCTGAATAATTTTTTGAAATACTATCAAATAAATTTTTGGGAGTTGAGCCCCCTGAAAGAGCTATTGTAAAAAAATTATTTGATTGTAATCTTTCTAATTTTTGATTTATAAATTCAACTGCCTTTAGTGCAGCATCATTAATTTCATTAAAGACAATAATTTTATCTCTTCTCATAATTCACAATATAAATTACTGTTGGTTAAATTTCTGCATGGGAACCGCCACGATATTTTTCCATCTTCAATCAGTTTATCAGCTTCAATTGGGCCCCAAGTACCTGCTGGATAACCATATAAAGGTATATCAGGATTATTTTTCCATGCTTCGAGAATTGGCGTAAGAAATTTCCATGAAGCAATTACTTCTTCTGTTCTGGCAAAAAGTGTATTATCACCATTAATTGTATCATACAAAAGTCTTTCGTATGCCTCTGGAATTCTTTGATGTGCAAGTTCTGAATATTTAAAATCGAGGTCAATATTTTGAACATTAAAACCCTGCCCAGGAGTTTTCATTCCTATTTCAAGCAGCATTCCTTCATCTGGTTGAATTCTTAGAATTAATTTGTTGCATGCTTCCTGAATATTATTTCTCGAGAAAAGAAAATGAGGAGTTGGTTTAAAATGCACCACAACTTCTGTTACACGAGTTGGCAATCTTTTCCCTGTGCGAATATAAAATGGAACATCGCCCCATCTCCAATTATCAATATAAAATTTCATTGCTGCATAAGTCTCGGTTCTTGATTCTGGATTTATATTATTTTCTTCTCTGTATCCTTTAACTTTTTCATTGTTAATTATTGAAGAGGTATATTGACCTCTCACAGCTATCATTGGAACATCTTCGATTTTAATTGGCCGCAATGAATGGAATACTTTCAATATTTCATTTCTAATAAAAAGCGGTTCGAGAGAAGAAGGCGGTTCCATTGCAATCAAACCAACAATCTGCAAAAGATGATTTTGAATCATATCTCTTAATGCACCAATATTATCATAATAACCGCCACGATTTTCTACTCCAATATTTTCTGCTGCAGTTATTTCAATATGATGAATATAATTTCGATTCCACAAAGGCTCAAATATTCCATTTGAAAATCTTGTAACAAGTAAATTTTGAACAGTCTCTTTTCCAAGATAATGGTCAATTCGAAAAATTTGTTCTTCTTTCCAATCTTTTAATAATAAGTCTTTAAGTTGCAGTGCAGATTCTAAATCATATCCAAATGGTTTTTCAATTATAAGTCTTTTCCAGCCGTCATCTTCTTTATTTAATCCTGCTTTAGAAAGATTCAAAGGAATTTTATCATATAAATTTGGCGGAGTTGATAAATAAAAAATTGTATTGCCACTTATACCAAATGAATTTCTAAATTCACTTAATTTATTTTTTAGCAAGATGTAAGAAGAATAATCATCATATTGAACCTGAATATAGAATAAGAACTTAATGAATTCTTCTATTTTAGATTTGTTTTGATTATTCCCAAACTTTTTGATTGATTCAATCATAATGTCTCTGAATTCATCATCAGAAAGGGATGTTCTGGCTGCACCAAGAATTATAAATTTATCTGATAGTAAATTTTGTTCGAATAAAGAATAAAGTGCAGGAATTAATTTTCTTTTTGCCAAATCTCCTGATGCCCCGAATATTACAAATATATGATTGTTGTTCATAAGTTTTCCTTTCAATGTTTATCAAAATCGAAACTATATGATGCGGTTCTGTAAAAAAAGTAACAAGAAATTGAGTCTGCCTAATTTTGATTAAATAAACATAAAATTATTTACAACAGTTAAGTAATTAATTTTAAGATATACTTCTGACACCACTGCCTAATTCTGAATTCTTGAGATATTGCAAAATTTCAATAAGTCATACTGAATGAAGCGAAGCGAAATTGAGCCAAAGGCTCATCAGTCTTTGGCTGAGAAGAATCTCATAATAAGTAAATTTTATAACATTATAATTCGTTCAATATGGCATAATTTACTTTGCAACAGCCTGTGATTCTGATGCTTGTTTTTCTTCATAATATCAAATTTTGAATTATCAATTCAGAATTTTTTATACAATCTCCTACAGAAATTCCACCACGATAATTACCGCTTAAAATTAAACCTGGATTTTCTTTTTCAAATTTGTCAAAATAATTTTCGTGTTCTATGTAACCAATATTGTATTGAGGAATTGCTTTCTCCCACAGTTTCTCTTTAACCAAAATTGGGTCTCCTTTTATTTTCATAATATCCTTGAATTCATAAAGCACAATTTCAATTAATTTTTCTTTTTCGATGTCAAATAAATGAGGAGAACGAGCGCCGCCTATAAACAAAGTAAATGCTGCTTTATCATCTTCGCATCTATTTGGAAAAATTGTTGAACTCCAAATTGCACCAAGAAAATGTTTTTGTTCTTTTGATGGAATTAAAAATCCAAATCCATCTAATAGTCTTCCAACTGCTTCTTTTTTAAAACCAAGATACAAAACCATAACAGGTGGATAATAGATTTCATTCAGATGCCTGGACAATTCAGAATCAATTTCATCAAAAATCTTAGAGGCAACGTAAGCAGGAGTAGTTGACAAAACAATATCAGAGTTAATTTTAATTTGTTCTCCATTCATTTCATAAATTATTTCCCAGTTACCAGAAGTTTTTTTTACTTTTTTCACAACACAATTGTAAAGAATATTGTCTTCTAATTTTTTTGCAATTGCTTTTGGAAATGACTGCATTCCATTAATGAAAGAAAACATCTTAGCACTTTGTTTGGATTGTTCTGCTCTTTGTTTTCTTTCTTTTGCCCCTTTAATCATTCCTTTGATTAATCCACCATAAACCTCTTCCAATCGATATAATTTTGGGAATGCAGATTTCACGCTGAGTTTATTTGGATCGCCCGCAAAAACACCACTAACAAATGGGTCAATTGCATAATCTAAAAATTCCTGTCCCAATCTTCTTCTTACAAATTCTGCAACACTTTGATAATAACCATCTTCAGATTTTCCGATAAATGGTTCAGCCATTAATCTTAATTTTGCTTTTGCAGAAAATAATTTTGATTTTATGAAAAGAGGCGGATTCATCGGAAGTGGATGCAGTTCATTATTTCTTAAGATATATCTTTTGTTTGATGATTCATTAGCATAAACAAATTCATTTGAGATTCCGACTTCATCAACAAGTTGATTAATTAATGGAGTTGTTTCGAGTCCACTGTTTGGTCCATAATCAATTAAAAAATTATTTACAAATTCAGATTGCATTGAGCCGCCCGGTTCACTTCGTGATTCAAGAATTATAATTTCATACCCTTTTTTGTAAAGCCAGTATGCAGTTGAAAGTCCAGAAATTCCAGCGCCGAGTATGACAACTTTTTTGTTCATTGTATCAATCCGTTATTTAGTTTTAAGTATTCTATTCAAATATTATAAAAACAATTTCTCAACAGAAAGCATGATAAATAATTTCCAATCTATAATCTATTTTAGATTCTTCGTCCGCCTTTGGCGGACTCAGAATGACACAACGTTTTCTTTTTTTACTCTAATAGTATTAATTCTTTTCTGTCATTCTGAAGGAACCCCGCTTTTGCCGGGGTGACTGAAGAATCTCTCAATCACTTATTTCAAAGAAATTTTTACTTCTTTCAAATTCATTATTCGTCTTTTAATGTTATTATCTATTTACAGACAAAGAATCTAAAACCAATCTTTACTCAAATCTTCCCATTTAGGATTCATTTTCTCTATCAGCTCAATCTTTTTTTTCCTTATCCAACCTTTTATTTGTTTCTCTCTTGATATTGCATCTTTAATTTCTTTAAACTCTTCATAGTAAACTAATTTTGTTATGTTATACTTACTTGTAAATCCTGGAATTAATTTATTCTTATGTTCGAATACTCTTCTAATCAAATTATTCGTTACCCCAGTATAAAGTGTTCGACTTTTATTTGTCATGATGTATACGTAATATAATTCCATGTCTATTAAGATGACACTTTATTATTCCTTTCTTTCTCTAAAATGCATAATTATAAGTAAACTAAAAACATTTTTATATTTTCAAAGAGAGATTCTTCGTCCGCCTTTGGCGGACTCAGAATGACACAACATTTTCTTTTTTTACTCTGATAGTATTAATTCTTTTCTGTCATTCTGAAGGAACCCCGCTTTTGCCGGGGTGCCTGAAGAATCTAATTTCTACTTCATCATTTTTTCGTGATTCTTCGCTTCGCTCAGAATGACACAAAAATCACATTAATGTCATTTTGTAGCAATCCGCCAAACGCAAACACAGAATGACTTTAATATTTTTATTATCATCGAAAAGCTTTGATCACTTCCTTTTAATTCAATCCTCTTCGTTTCAATAATGCATCAACTTTTGGTTCACGACCTCTGAATTTTTTGTAAAGAATCATTGGGTCTTCTGTGCCGCCTTTTGCCAGCACAAAATTTCTAAATGCATTTGCAGTTTCTTTATCAAATAAATTTCCTTTTTCTTTAAATGCTTCGAATGCATCGGCATCAAGAACTGCAGCCCAGATATAGCTGTAATAGCCAGCAGAATAACCACCAACAATATGAGCAAAGTTTGTTGTTTGATAACGAGATTCTATTTCTGGAATTTTTCCAATTCTTTCAAAACATTTTTTTTCAAAAGCTGGAACATCTCTTTCTATTGTATCTTGAATTGTATGCCAGTCCATGTCAAGAAATGATGCTGCAAGATATTCAACTGTTTCGAAGCCCTGATTAAATAATTTTGATTTTTCAATTTTATCAATTAATTCTTGCGGAATTGTTTCACCTGTTTGATAATGTTTTGCATACATTTTTAACACTTCAGGTTCCAGAGCCCAGTTTTCCATAATCTGAGATGGCAGTTCAACAAAATCTCTTGGCACCCATTTAGAACCATGATAAATTGTATTAGAAAATAATGAATGAAGTGCATGACCTAATTCATGAAATAATGTATTTACTTCATCAATACTCATTAATGCGGGTTTATCAGTTGTTGGTTTTGAAAAGTTACCTACATTGTAAACAATTGGAGTAATAAATTTTCCTTTGATGTTTGATTGACTTCTAAAACTGCTTGACCATGCACCGCTTCTTTTTCCATCACGCGGAAAATAATCTGCATAAAAAATTCCAATATGTTTACCATCAGCTTCCTGAACCTCGAAAACTTTTACATCTGGGTGATAAACCTGAATATCATTTCTTTCAATAAATTTTATCCCATAAAGTTTTGATGCTACTTCGAAAGCCCCTTTCAAAACATTTTCCATTTTGAAATATGGACGAAGCATTTCTTCATCAAGAGAATATTTCTCTTGTTTTACTTTTTCTGCATAATACCACCAATCCCAAGGCTGAAGTTTAAAATTGCCTCCTTCTCTATCAATAATTTTTTGCATCTCTTCAACTTCCATTTTTGCTCTTTTAATTGCAGGCACCCAGAGTTCATTTAAGAATTTATAAACATTCTCTGGATTTTTTGCCATGTTTCTCTCAAGCACAAAATCTGCATGAGTTTTATAACCGAGCAAGTTTGCTTTCTTAACTCTCAATGAAATAATTCTTGAAATAATTTTTTTATTGTCATATTCATTATTGTTATTTCCTCGATTGATATATGCTTTGAACAATTTTTCTCTTAATTCTCTTTTTGGTGAATATTGAAGAAATGGAATCCAGCTTGGCTTTTGAAGAGTAAAAACCCATTTGCCTGGATAACCTTTCTCGTTTGCTAATTCAGAAGCATATTTTATAACATTTTCAGGCAGTCCAACCAAATCATCTTTGTTTTCAATAATAAGTGCAACTGCGTTTGTTTCTTTTAATAAATTTTCATTGAACTTAAGTGAAAGAACCGAGAGTTCCTGATTTATTCTTCTTAATTCTTCTTTTTGAGTATCAGATAAATTAGCTCCACTCCTTACAAAATCGATGTAATAAAATTCAAGCAATCTTTTTTGTTCATCAGTTAGATTCAATTTTTCTTTTTGTTCATATAATGATTTTATTCTTTGAAATAATTTTTCATTCAAATAAATATCATCTCGATGTTTTGAAAGCATAGGAGTTATTTTTCTTGCAATTGCTTGAAGCTCATCATTTGTATTTGCACCGTTCAAGCCATTAAATACACTTGTGACTTTATCAAGCAATTCACCACTTAATTCCAGAGCTTCAATTGTGTTTTCAAAAGTTGGCAACTCAGGATTATTAGCAATTTTATCAATTTCATTTTCTTCGTATTTAATTGCTTCTTCTATTGCAGGAAGAAAGTGTTCATTTTTAATTTCATTAAATGGAGGTGTTTGAAATGGTGTGTTCCAGCTTTTGAAAAATGGATTGTTCATAAGTTTACTCTCTTGTGATTTTAAAGATGAAATTGTTATTAATAAAAACAGGATAAATAATAATTTTGTTTTCATTGTTGTCACCAATAAATTTATTTTAAGAAAATATAGTCTTCGACTAATTCAAATATCAATATTTTATTTTAAATATTATTCCTTCATAAAATCCATCTAAAACAGAAATTGATTTTTGTCTAAAAAGTAACTTTTCAATTTTATAATCTGTGAAATCTGCGAGAATTATTTTAACCGCAGAGTGCGCCAAGAATGCACAAAGTTTTTAATCTCTGCGACTTCTTGGCGTTCTTAGCGGTTACTTTTAATTAAGATTCTTCGCTTCGCTCAGAATGACTGTTCTTTTTTTGATTGTCATTCTGAGTCCGCCAAAAAGGCGGACGAAGAATCTCTTGCTTAATAAGAACGCAGATAACTCAGATTTAAATCGATGTTCGCAGATTTTTAATCTGTATAAATCTGTGGTTAAACTTTCTATCAAAAATTTAATTGTTTTTAAATTCTTCGCTTTCCTCAGAATGTATATCTGATTTTAATTCATTAATCACAATATCTGAAAGTGCATCTATAAACAACTCTGAATCATTCAAGCCTTTCATAACAAAATAATTTTCAATGCCGGCATTTTCGGCTACATGTCTGTATTCAATATCTAATTCAAACAAAGTTTCAATGTGGTCTGAAACAAAACTAATCGGGATAATCAATAAATTTTTGTGTCCTTGTTCAGCAAGTTTTAAAATCATAACGTCGGTAGCTGGCTCAAGCCATTTCATTGGTCCAACTTTACTTTGGAAACAAAGGTGATATGAATGAGAATAATTTCTTGCTTTCATCACCGCTTCCATTGTTTCTTTAATCTGATGACTGTAAGGATCTCCATTTTTAACAAGACTAACAGGAGTTCCATGAGCACTAAAAACAAGATGAATTTTATCTCTTACATTTTCTGGAAATCTTAAAATTGTTTCATCAATTCTTTGATTAATGGCAGAAATATATTTTTCATTTAGATGATAATTATTAATAAAAACTAATTTATTCCTGTCCCCTCTGTAACATCTGTTCCATTCATTGAAAGATGAACCAGTAGTTGTAATTGAATAATGCGGATAAAGAGGAAGTAAAACTATTTTCGAATAATTTTCTTTTTCTATTTTCTCTGCAACTACTTTTGTTAGCGGATTCCAATATCGCATTGCTACGTGAACATCGAAAGATGGAATATAGTCTCGTAATTTTTTCTCAAGCATTGCTCGTTGAATTTCTGTCCATTCATTAATTGGTGATTTACCACCAATTAACTTATACTCTTCAACTACTTTTGGTGCTCTGAAATGCGATATCAATTTTGCAAATAATTTTTGTCCGATTGGAATTTTGAAAATATCAGGGTCTTGAAACAAATTATAAAGAAATGGTTCGACCGAATTTAAGGAATCAGGTCCTCCAAGATTAAAAAGAATAACAGCTATTTTATTCAATTTATTTCCCTTTCGTTTTAATGTAGTTAACAAGAAATTCTTCAGTGCATTTTTTAAGATAATTAAAAACTTGTCTGTGAGTTACTTTATTTCCTTTTATAAATTTTAATGGCATGATTTCAATGTCATCAAAGCTTACTAAGGATTTTAAATATATCTCAATATCAATTTCAGGATGTTTTTTTTGAGCTAATGAAATAATTTCTTCGAGTGGATATTTTTTCAGTATGAAATAAAGATCGACATAGTCGCGGTAAGCTGCTATTAAGAGAGAAATTAATTTCATTACACCAATTTCTCTTTCGTCAGCCAAATTAAAATATTTTGTTTCAATTAAAGGAAGATAATTTTGGTAAGAAAGACTAAAAAAAGAAAGTTTTATTTTGTCATTTATAAGAACTGTAATTGTGTCCTTTTCATTTTGTAGATAATTTATGACATTTGAATGAAAATTTTCATTAATAAATTTATGAATATTAATTTCATTAAACTCTTTATGGGTAAAGAAATCAAAATCATCGGATTTTCTGTGACCCATTAGTAAGGCTAAGCCGGTACCACCAGCAAGATAGAAATGCTTCTTGAATTCTTTCAGATTTTCTAAAATGTACTTACTCTTACTATCCAATATGTTATAAAATAAATCTATTTCCATAATTGATTAATCCTAATTACAAATTTCCAAAAGTTATAACTGTTCCTGCTCAATCTTATTTTTCCATGCTCTTTTAGAAAAGATTCAACTTCTTCTCTTTTGAAGTTATTAAATATCCAGTTAAAAGTATTAAATGAACCTAAGTTAAGTAATCGTTCCATAATAAATTTTTTATGCTTGCGCATGTCTAAGTCCTTAAACTTGCAGTCCCAAAAGTAAACCTTAAATTTATCTGGAATTCTTTTTCTTTTCATAATACTTTTAGTATGAGTTAGTACTAAAATTATTCAAAGTTGTTATGCTGAAAAAAATTCGGATTCGTCGCTTCGCTCCTCAGATAGACTATTAAAATATTTGCTAATTCTGCCATTTTGTTTTGATAATTATTAAACCGTTCTCGAATATTTTGCTTTATCAGCTTTTTGTTCTATGTACCAATCAAAATTCATTGCGATATTACGCACTAAAAGCCTGCCCATTGGAGTTACAATTAATTTTCTATTTTTAATTTCAACGAGACCATCTGTAATAAATTCAGTTAAGTTTTTTAAAGAACGTTTGAAATAATTTTCAAATTCAATTTTGAATTGATTTTCAACAGCAGCAAAGTCAAGTTCGAAATCACACATGATTCTTGTTATGACATGTCTTCTTAATAAATCATCATCGCTTAAATAAAATCCTCTTTCAGTCGGAATAATTTCATCATTTAATTTATCATAATATTCTTTTTCTTTTTTTACATTTTGAGCATAGCATCTTCCAATTTGACTTATGCTCGTAATTCCAAATCCATAAAGGTCGCATCCTGCATGAGTGCTGTAGCCCTGAAAATTTCTGTATAATTTTTTTTCACGAAGTGCAACTGCAAGTTCATCATTTGGTTTAGCAAAATGGTCCATTCCAATAAACACATAACCAGCATTAGTAAGTTTTTCAATAGTCATTTTTAATATCTGAAGTTTCTCTTCTGGCTTTGGCAAATCTTCCGGTTTAATTAATGCTTGATGTTTCTTAAGCCATGGAACATGAGCAAAATTAAATACAGCAATCCTATCTGGTGATATTTCAATAATCTTATCAATAGTTTCTGAAAAAGATTCAACTGTTTGGAAAGGAAGACCATAAATTAAATCAAGATTAATACTGTGAAAATTTAATTCACGAATCCAATCAATTACTTGTCTTGTCATGTCTTCCGGTTGAATTCTATTTACAGCTTTTTGGACCTTCTCATTAAAATCCTGAACTCCCATGCTAATTCTGTTGAATCCGCTATTTTGCAAAGCTTCAATATGTTCTTTTGTTAAGCCGCGCGGGTCTATTTCGCAGCCCTGTTCTGCATTTGTATCTATTTCAAAATTTTTATTGATGTACGATTTCAAATCCATTATTTCATCTGGATTTAAATGAGTTGGAGTGCCACCGCCCCAATGAAGCTGAACAACTTTTCTTCCTTCAATTATGTATGAACGAACTAAATCAATTTCATTCTTCAAATATCTAAGATACTCTTTGATTCTATCTCTGTTTCTTGTAACAATCATATTACAGCCGCAGAAGTAACAAAGAGTATCACAATAAGGAATATGAAAATAAAGTGATAAGTTCGGCGGGTTCTCTAAATTATTTGTTCTAATAATTTCATCAAGATATCTTTCTGAAGTAAACGATTCGTTAAACTGCGGAGCCGTTGGATAACTTGTATAACGCGGTCCTGGTTTATCATATTTCCTGATAAGATTTAAATCTATTTCAAACATAATTTCTCCTAACAAAAATTATTGATGATAAATTTTACTTTCTTCTTTAACTACATCGACAAGATATTTCACATTTTCTGGATTTACATCTGGTAAAATTCCATGACCAAGATTAAAAATATGTCCGTTTCCTTTTCCATAAGAATTTAGAATTTTTTTTGTTTCTTCTTTTATTTTTTCTTTTGGCGCATATAAAATTGTTGGGTCTAAATTTCCTTGCAAAGCTGTTTTATCTTCTAGCACTTTTCTTGCTTTGCCAATATTTATTGTCCAATCAATGCTTATAACATCAGCGCCACAATTTTTCATTAATTCCAAATTGTGAACTCCTTTTGCAAAGATAATCACAGGTTCGTGATTTCTTTTTATTTGAGAGATTGTTTTTGTTATATATTGAAGAGAGAATTCTTTAAAATCATCTTCAGCAAGTATTCCGCCCCATGTATCAAAAATTTGAACTGCATTTGCACCTGCTTCAATTTGAGCAGATAAATAATCAGCAACAACATCAGAAATTAAATTCAATAATTCGTGCGCAGCATTTTGGTTGTTATAAATAAATTTCTTTATCTCAGAAAAATTTTTTGAACCATTCCCTTCGACCATGTATGTCATTAATGTCCAAGGAGAACCAGAAAATCCAATTAAAGGCACTCTTTCATTCAATTCTTTTTTTGTAAGTGTAATTGCATCTAAAACATATCTTAACTCTTCAGCTGGATCAATTTTTTTTAGTTTCTTGATGTCTTCTTCATTTCGAACTGGTTCAAAAAGCTGCGGACCTTTACTTTCAATAATTTGTAAATTCATTCCCATGGCTTCTGGTACAACAAGAATATCAGAAAAAATAATTGCCGCATCAACTCCTAAAATATCAACAGGTTGAATTGTAACTTCTGCAGCAAGTTCTGGTGTTTTGCACATAGTTAAGAAATCATATTTTTCTCTTACTTTCATATACTCTGGCAAATATCTTCCAGCTTGACGCATAATCCAGATTGGTGTTCTTTCAACTGATTGTTGCTTACATGCTCTTAGAAATAAATCATTTTTAATGTTCAATATTCCTCCTTAAATATTAAGCTAAATTTTCTGATGCTTTCAAAAATTCAATTAATGCTTCACTTACTCCTTCAAGTGTATAAACTGATGGAACAACATTAACATTTATTCCATAACTTCTAATTTCAAACTCTGTTGTTGGACCAATTGCACATACAATTTTATTTTGAAAATACTCAGATACATTTTCTACATTCAAGAGTTTAATATAATTTTCAAATGATGAAGGACTTGTAAATATAAAAATATCTGGTTTGTTATTAATTACGAATTGATATTCATGTTCATTTCTTATCTGTTCATTTATAACAACATCATAAATTGGAAGAGTTAATACATTTCCACCCAATTCTGTTAAACCTAATTTTAAATCTTCTCTTGAAAGCGAAGAACCTGGGATAAGAATATTTTTCCCATCAATATTAATTTCAGAAAATTTTTTTATTAATCCTCTTGCACTGAATTCTTCTGGAATAATATGAAGATAAATTCCATGACTACGGCATTCTTCAGCTGTAGCTTTTCCAACCACAGCAATTTTTGTTTTCGATAAATCAAATTTATACTCACTCAACATTACGGAAAAAACCTGAACTGCATTTGCAGAAGTAAAAATTATATAATCATATTTATGTGGATTGGAAATTAATTCGCTCAAGTCAAGATTTTTATAAGAAGGTTCAATTTTTATAGTTGGGAAAAAAATTATTTCTGCACCAGCATCAGAAAAAATTCTCAACGAATTTTTTGATTCTTCTTTTGATTTTGTAACAAGTATTTTTTTATTAACTATTGATTTCAAATTCTGCGATTCCATTTTAAATAACTTTCTAATTACTTGTATATCACTTTCATAATTTCAGAAGCACCTGCTTTCAATAAATCTCTGGCTAACTTTTCACCCAATTTTTCAGGATGATTTTTTGAACCTCTAATTTTTTTTCTGAATGTTATCGAACCATCAATCGAAGCAATTAAAGCATCAAGATAAAGTCCATTTGATTTAACAACTGCATAAGCTCCGATTGGAACCTGACAACCACCTTCAAGATATTTTAATAATGCTCTTTCTGCTCTTACAGCTAAAAATGTGTTTTCATCATTAATGTTTTTAATCATTTCTTCTGCAAAAGAATTATTCTGATGAATTTCAATGCCGAGCGCACCCTGTCCTACTGCAGGAAGAATTTCTTCTGTAGATATGTAAGATGAAATATATTTTTTCATGTTCAATCTTTCAATTCCTGCTCTTGCCAGAATTATTGCATCCCAGTTTGATTCAAAAAATTTTTTTATTCTTGTTGGAACATTTCCTCTTAAATCAACAATGTTCAAGTCAGGTCTCAAATGTAAAAGCTGTGCTTTTCTTCTAAGCGAGCCGGTAGCTACAGTTGCTCCTTCTTTCAAATCAAAAATTCTAATACCTTTTTTTCTTGCAATCAATACATCTTCAACATTATGACGTTTTGTTACCGCCACTAATTTTAATCCATCAGGAATTTCAGTTTGTAAATCTTTAAGACTATGAACAGCAATATCAATTGTTCCATTTAATAATTCTTTTTCTATTTCTTTTGTGAATAAACCTTTATCTCCAATCTTTGAAAGAGCAACATCAAGAATTTTGTCTCCAGTTGTTTTAATGATTTTTATTTCGACCGATAAATTTTTGTTTTTTCTTTCTAATTCTTTTTTAACAAAGTTTGCCTGCCATAGGGCAAGTTCACTTCCTCGGCTTCCGATAATTAGTTTTTCTTTTTTCAAGTTTATTCCTTTTTATTTGATTCTTCTCCATTAGATTTAATTTTATCCAGCGCAAAAAGTTCTTTAACTAAAATTGTATTTGCAGCCATTTCATCAATGTTAATTCCTGATTCTGCCATTTCTCTTAATTTGATTGTTGGATTATGAAGCAGCCTACCAATCAATCTTCTTGTCATGTCTTCTATTTTCAAATAATCTTCTGCAGTAACTTTGTTTTTAATTTTTTCAAGTTCATCATTTCGGATTTGTTCAAAAAAGTCTCTCAAAGATTTTATTACTGGAACAACTTCAAGTGTGTTGTACCAGCTGAAAAATTCAATCATCTCTTCCATAATTATTTTTTCGACTTTTGGAATTTCATTTTTTCTTCTTGCAATGTTCTGGTCAACTATTACTTTTAATGAGTCCATATCGTGATAAAAAACATTTTCAATATTTTTAACTTCTGGATCAATATCACGCGGTACAGCAATATCCATTAATACAATTGGAGTTCCTTTCCTTTTTCTCATTGCATTTTGAATATCATCTTTCGTAAGAATAAAATCTGGAGAACTTGTTGCACTTATTATTACATCATAATTAAAAATATTTTCTTTCAAAGATTCAAAGGGAATTACATTGCCATTTATTTTATTTGCTAAAGCTTCTGCCCGCTCTAATGTTCTATTGCAAATTGAAATTTTTCCTATTCCTTTATCTTTGAGATGAACTGCAGCTAATTCACCAGTTTCGCCTGCACCAATTATTAGTGCTGATTTTTTATCAAGTCCTGCAAATATTTTTTCAAGAACTTGAACAGCAGCATAACTAACAGTAACTGCACCTTCACCAATAGTAGTTTCTTTAATTGCTCGTTTTCCAACTTTTAATGCTGCATTTAAGATTCTTTTAATTATTGTTCCAGCAAAATTCAGGTCCTCAGATAATTCGAAAGATTCTTTAACTTGTCCAAGTATCTGACTGTCGCCAATGACTAATGAATCAATTCCAGAAGCAACAGAAAAAATATGTTTAATTGCACCGCAAGAAAAATATTTTGTAAAATTTTCTTCTTTAATATTTTGAACAGGCTTAAACTCCAGTAGCTTTTTCAGAATTAAATCCGAATTCAATTTTTGATTTTTTGAAATGCAGAAAATTTCTGTTCTGTTGCAAGTTGAAATTACCACACCTTCGCTGAATTCATCTTTAAGTCGTGGTATAAATTCAATAATTTCATCTCTTGTTAAGTGAAGAGATTCCAGAATATCTATTGGTGCAGTTTTATGATTTATTGAAATTCCTATTAAATTCATTTCCAATCATACTTTTGTTAAAAATTACTTTTCTTCCTGACATTATTTCATCAATCAATAAAATGAATGAAATGTATTAGAATATGTGCTTGTTATAATTAAAGAAAGTATAGTAAGAATAAATCCACACAATGAAAATATTATAATTTTTTTACCATACCAGTTTGCAAGATATTTGCTGATAATTCCAGTACCATAAGCAATCCAGATAAAAGCTGTGCCAATAAGCTTTGGGTCATAAAATTTAAAATTCGGGAAAGCACTTGGCAGCCATATTGTTCCAATAATAATTGCAAATGTTAAAAGAACAAATCCAATAACCAGAGAATAAAAACTTAACTTCTCAAGAATTTCAAGACTTGGCAGGCGATTGAATATTAACCCAAATTTATTGCTTTTTAAATTTTTGTAGAGAATTAGAAACAACAGTCCATATACTGCAGAAATTGTAAATCCTGAATATCCAAGAATTGCACTTACAACATGAAGTCCAAGCATTCTATTTCTTAAAACTTCTGGGACTACATAATTATGTTCAATTGAGAATGAAGAAACCACCTGAAAAATCAATGAGAATAAAATTATAAAAGAGCCAGTGCCGCGAATATCAGTTAACAATTCAAGAATGAAATAAGAAAATGAAACTGAAAAAGCCAGTAGTGAAAAAATTTCGAACTTAGTTGTAATTGGAGGATGATTAAATTCAACTGAACGAACCATTAAATAAAAAGCGTGAACAAAAAGAGTAACAAAAAGAAAAATTCTTTTGGAATTTGTAAACAAATTTTTCTCTGCAAAAAAATCATAAGTGTAAATTGTAAAAACAATTAAATACAAAAATGGAAGAAGTGCATTTAAACTGTTTATTGTAGAAATCATCTGTTTTCTCTTTTTAATTCTTACTTATAAACCAAAAATAGATTACAATAATTCAAAAAGAAATACATAAACAAAAAAAGCCGTCCCTCAAGATTTACGAGACGGCTTGAAATAAAAGATGAAATGTTAGAATAAATCAATCTTGCCATTAATGTGTTTTGTTTTGTCTGCAATCTTACCATACTTATCAACAACTCCAACATGACATATTCCGCAAGAATTTCTGTCCACTTCTATATGACCTTTAGGAGGTAACCCATGACATGTTCCGCATTCTGCTTGTGTTCCATCAACTTTATTCCAGATTGGCTGAAAGTTATTTCCTGTAATTTTATCTTCAATATAAGCAAATTGATATTGAGCATTTTCTTTCTTGAATTCAAAATTACCATGGCAATAAGTATTGCTGCATTTATTATCATTAAAATTATATGATGGATTTCCAAAACCACTCGAACTGAAACTGCCAAAAACAACTTCTGCTCGCGAAGTATTATCAATATGTCCAGCAGAATTAAATTTAGCTGGAACTACGTGGCACTCATTGCATTGAGTTGCTTGTGCAATTTGAGAATCTGCTAAATGTTTCTGATGTGCACCAACTCTAAAATCTTTAGTATCAATTGCACCATTTGTAGCTTTAGGCGGCGATATTTTTGATGGATTAGCAAAATCACCGTGACATGTATTGCAGGCTTCAGGACCAGATGATTGAGTGTGGCATGTGGTACATTTTGGACTTACTATTCCACCTGCATAATTACTGCCATGGCATTGTGAACATTTTGTTAAATCCCAGTTGATAGCAGCAATAAATTTTCCATGAAATTTTTCTGAAGCTAAATCATTTATTTCAGCTGTATGAACATTAATTGCACTGTGACAATCAAGACAGCTAACTTTTGTAGTTCCACCTGAATAATTTGAAGCGTGGCATTGTTTGCAGCTCTCCATTTTTCCATCCACTAATTGTCTTCCATGAAAATTAGCAGATGTTTTAACCATTACATCATTACCATGAATACTAAATTTTTCTGATGGAGTAATTTCATCTTGAACATCGCTGCAAGAAAAAAATGTTAAACTTAATGCTGCAATCAAAATGAAATAAAATTTTATGTATTTCATATTCTACCCAAAAGATTTTTATTAGTTATGACAATAACCACAAAAACCAACGCCTTTGATTCCATTTGGTCTTGCATTTGCATCGCGATGACATGTATAACAAACTGAATTTGCATCACTGTGCCAGTCACCTTCTTCATCTCTCATAAAATTATTCATATGCGTCTTTGGATTTGTACCTTTGACTCCATCATTATCAGTATGGCACAAAATACAACTTGGGTCTGCGCCTTGAACATCATGACATGCAGCACAAGATTCAATATCTCTTCTTGCCATTGCTGCATGTTGTCCTCCTCCAGTTCCTACACCAATTGTAACAAAATTTGGTTTTCTGTGAGAAGCTGGCATTGTTCCTTCCATTGCAAAATCATTTTTCTCTGAATTATGACATTCAACACAAAAAGTTTCTACTTGATGACAAGTTTGACATTCACTCGATTTATTATTTGCATCAATTCCATGAGAAAATCTGTAATTCAAATCATGAACTCTGCCGAGCTGCTGCTGTTTTGCATTATCTGTAAATTTGTGTGGCGAATAAGGAGCATAAAAATCTCTTGCATTGTTTGATTCAGTAATCATTGTTGTTGATGCATGACAAGTTTCGCAGAAATTGTTATCATGACACATTTCACATTCAGCATTCTCAGCATTGACTTTGAACTTGTGACTTTTAAGAAATCCAACTTCCTGATGGTCTGCAGGAATTAAATTTGCAGTTGATATATGACAAATCTCACAATCATTTGCTGCAACTGTTTGATTATTGTGACATTTATAACAGCTGTTCATCGATGGAAATGATGATACAGACTGGAATGCATAATCGACTTCATCCAAACCTTTATGGCATGCAATACATTCCATCTTTTGTTCAGTTACATGCTTTTTGTGATTAAATATTAAATCTGATTCTTTCTGGATTAATTTTTCTGTAACATTTTCATAATGACATGTATTGCATTTATCAGTATCCTCAACATCATGGCATGTTGCACATGTTTGCATATCCGGCAAAAGTCTGTCTTTTAATGAAGTGCTTTCAGCTGCATTGGTATGGCATGCTGTGCACTCTGCAATTTCTTTATGAAATGAATGAGAAAATTTAATTAGGTCTTTATTTGTTTTTTTAGGTTCTCCTCTTTCGTTTACAGCTGCAACACTAAGAAAGATTGTAAGCGAAAGAGCTAAGAGCGCATATAAAATTTTTATTTTCATATTCTTCTAAAAATTTGTATTGAACAAATAATTTACTTTGAATAATAATCTTAAATCATTTTTATAAATTTTATTGTTGAAATACTGCCCTTGTAAATCAAAAGATAGAACTCTCCAAGGTCTAAGATTAAAGCCAGCAAGAAAAGCTGTAATTGTATTTACATTATCATCTTTTGATAATTTGTAATTAGTGTAAGTAATTCCAATGGAGGGAGTAACTAATCCTTCAAAAAATGATTGAGCAGCATAAAGAGAAATTGCATCAAGTTCACCAGCATCACCAAATGTTTTTCTATAACTCAAACTTCCAAATTTTGTATTGGCCCCCATAGTAATTCGAGATGAATGTTCGCTTCCAAATTTTACATCACCATACTTGAAGATAAATGTGTAAAGATTAGAAACATTGTAATCAATTCCGCCTTCTATTTCCTGAGAGTTGCCATAATCAAAAACAGAAAAGATAGAATTATATCTTATCTTTGGTTCTCTTTGATTGTAGTAAATATTAATTCCCAATTCTTTTGTTGCTTTAACTCTGCCATCAAATTCAATTTTTGATGTTTCTTCATAATTCAAATCATATTCATATCTTGCATTCAAATCAAAAAGCTTATTGTCATTGTAAGAAACATCTGCAGACAAAAATCTAAATTGATTTGATTTTGATTGAATAAGAACTGTTACAGGGTCTAAATTCTCATTCAATCTTTCTGCGTAGTAATCAGCTGGTTTAAAATTCTTATCGATGTATGAAATTCCAAATCTAAAATTATTCAGAGCATAAGTTTCGAGTCTGCCTCCGAGAATGTAATTATTAGAAATATCGTCAATTAATTCTAATTTTTGATACGCAGGAACGTTGCCTCCATAAAATCCCATTAAAGAAAATCCTGCATATTTAATTTTCAGATTCACACCATCAAACAATCCGCCAGCTACAGGCATTATTACAGGCTGTCTACCAATTTTTAATGTAACAAGATTAAATAAATCTCTTGCCTCAAAATAAAGATTATAAAATCTCATGCGCGGGTCGCTATCAAGAACATTACTAATGTTGCTTTCAAAATTAAATCTTGTGCGCAGTGAAAATTTATTGTAATTGAGATTGAGATTTAATGTTTGATATGTTCTGAAAAATGTTTCAGAATTATTGACATCATTAAATCTCTCAAAAGAATAAATAGAAGAAGTAAACCTGCCGTTAATATTCTGTGCATTTAATATCAACGGCAGAAAAATTATTAATGAAATTATTCTTTTCATTTTTAGCCTGCTGAGATTTTAATTTTTTGGTACCTTATGAACAATCTTGGACCACATTTCTGCAAAATTAAATTCTTTGTAAGTTGGACTTTCGGGGTTATGACATGTCTTGCAGAACTTTTCAATTTCCTCATCATTTTTCCATACAACCAATCCGTTCTTAACAGCTTCGTTTCTATCTTTCATAACTTTTAATGTTTTGTAAGCAGAGCCAGGACCATGGCATGTTTCGCATTGAACTCCATCATCAACTTTGAATTTTGCACCAATTAATTTTTTATCTACATCATAACCGCTTGCATGACATTTCAAACATTTTGGATTTTCAACTGCTTTGACATCTCCTGATAATTTATTGGCTTCGTCTGTTAAAAGCGTTTTATAAGCATTTGCATGTTTACTCTCCTGCCAAATTTTTAATTGCTGCCCCTGTTTTTCTGTTTTGTGGCATGTTCCGCAAACTTGAGTTCCTTCATAACCATAAGGCTGTGAAAATACTTGAGCAGGAATTAAAAAATAAATTGCAACTGAAAAAATTACTAAGGTTATCATCTTCTTAAGCATTGTAATTCCTCCTGAAAATTAATGAACATTTTATTTATTAGGAAAATAGCTTAATCTAAATTCATAGGCAATTAATTCTTTTGATTATTGCCTGTTTCTTCTTTGTTATTCTCTCCTTTGGTTTTGGGATTTAATTTTTCTTCCAGCCAGGCTTTCAATTCTGGATCATTATCAAGTTCGGAATCTATTATAGCGTCTGGATTTAATCCATTCTTCTTCAATGTTGAAGTAAATAAAATTGTTGAATTGCTTAGCTTCTTGTAATCCCGTTTGCCAAGTTGATATTCTTTCCATTCAAGCACAACTCTTCTAAAATGTTTTTCGTGATGATGACGATAATTATGCAGTGTCATTTTTCCATCGATCCATGTTAAGCTCATTGGATATTCATGAGGATGGAAAATTACAAAGAACCAGTGCCATACAAGAATTGCAAGTGTAGCTAAAATTGCTTCATAAAAATGAATTAATTCGCTTACTTTGATTAACCACACTGGAGCCCAATCTCCTACTACTGTTGGGAACCATAATATAAATCCAGTTAATCCCATTACAACTGTTCCCCAGATTAATGCCCAGTATTCAGCTTTTTCTGTGTAATCATATTTATCGTAAATTGGTTTTTGCTTTTTAATTCTCAAATAATATAGAATAGTGTCTTTGGCATCGAGAACATCATTGTAAGTAGGAATCAGATTTTTAAGTACTTCTCTTCCTCTTGCAGTTGATATCAAATAAATGATATGATACAAACCTGTTCCAATTAAAATTACTGCTGCACCTCTGTGAATATATTGGCGAGCTGTTTCTGTCATTCCAAATGTTTTTAAAAGTTCTGCCCACCAGCTTTGATTATATTTAAGAGCAAATCCAGTAATTGCTAATGTGATAAAAGAAATTAATAAAAGAAAATGCTGAATAACTTCACTCTTGGTAAATCTTGGAATAGTAATTTCTCCTTCAATTCTCTTTTTCTTTTTTCTTATTTCATAAATAAAAATCAACAGATTATGTAATACCATTCCTCCAATAACTGAAATAATCAGCCAGAAGTAAATATTTGCTACAAGGTTTTCAATCTTTGATGCTGTTTCATTTTCAGTTTTATGAGAATAACTCTGAGAGAAAACAGGAGTTGCATTCGTATGACATCTCTTACAAGTGTTGGTTATATTTGCAACATTTACTTTTGATTCAGGATGCTCTTTTGGTAAAATTTTGTGAACACCATGGCAATCTATACACATTGCAGCGTCTTTATCGCCGCGCATTACTGCAAGTCCATGATAACTATCCTGATAAGATTTTGCTTGTCCACCATTAATACCAAATCTTTCTGCAATCATTGGATTTTCGTGGCAAACCATGCATGTCTTTTCTTGAAGCTTTCTTGCTTCTTCTCTCTTATCTACAGCTGATATTGATTGAATACTGTGTTCACTATGACAATCATTGCAAACAGGTGATTCTCTAAAACCCTGTTTTGCTCTAATCCAGTGAATTGATTTTTGATATTCTTCAGATTCTTTTTGATGACATTGACCACATGTTTGAGGAATACTAAAAGAAGAAATTTTTGATGAAGGCTGCACTTTGTTTTTTATATCATGAACACCATGACACATTGTGCATGTAGCCGCATCCATTCTTCCTTTTTGAACAAGAATCCCATGAACAGAATTTTTATAAGTTTTACCAGGTGATACAATTCCGATATTATACTTTTTCACAAGTTCAGGATTATCGTGACATTTGCCGCAAGTTGCTGCAAGATTTGTAGGATAAACTGAACTTGAAGGATTGTCAACTTTTTTAATATCATGCGAACCATGACAATCCCAGCATTTTGCTGCATCATCAATTCCTTCACTTAATGCAATTCCATGAATGCTTTCACTGTGTTCTTTTGCTATTTCGTTGTGGCAAACATAGCAGTCTGCTTTTTTAGTCGCTTTTAAATTTTTGGGATGGTCTTTCAAATTGTTGGCTATAAAGCTGTGGCAATCTGAACATTCTAAATTTTTATGAACAGATACTGGAAGTGTAAGTTTAACATCAACTTTTTTGTGACAGCTCAAACAATTACTTTTATCAACAGATACAGCATGATAAACTGTAGCAATTGGTTTGGCTTCGTGACATTTAGAGCAATATAATTTTGATTTTAGAGAATTTTCTTTTGGAGGTTTTTGAATTTCATGATTGCCATGACATGTAATGCAATTAGGTGCATTTTTTACTTTCAATCTGTGATGAATATCTGAATTTACAGATTTAACTTTATCATCATGGCAATTTGCGCAATTTACTTTTTTTGCACCTTTTTCAATGTGGTCTTCATTTATAACATCTTCGTGACAACCCTGACAATCGATTGCATCTTTATGAACAGACTTTTCAATAGAAACTTCATGACAATCTGAACAATTGAAATCCTGTGCTTTAGTTTTGGTTAGTCCAATTAATAAAATTGCTATAATCAGATAAGCTAAATTATTCCGAAATAGGACCACTTAAAAACTCCATATTTTTCTTTATAAGAAACTTTATGTAACATCAAAAATTATGCTCAAATTAAATCTGCAAAAAGCTCAAATATTCAAATACCTTTAACTCACGTATTTCTATTTTTAAGAAAAAACATTATTAAAAATAAGATAATGGACTTATATATCTTATCAAAAAATATTCAACTTCATCGATTTTCACAAATTTTTTCTTCATTTCCTGAAAAATTCGCCTGTTATTATATACCAATCTTTTTCGTCAAGATTTTCAAGCTGTCCCCAATACATTTCTTCTTCCATTGGAGATTCTTTCTTAACAATTTCCTTCATTTTGTTAATATATTTCTCAATTTCTTCCTGATAGAAAGCTACTGCACTTTTTCCAATTTTTAACTGCTGAAGTTCTAAGTCAAGTTTATCTGCATCGATTGTGCAAATCCAATTTTTGCCGTATGGTGTAAATTCAAGTGCTTCAAGATTTTCGGATAGTTCATGATTAATGGACTTAACTAATCCGCTTACAGGAGATAAAAATTGAATTGACTTTTTATTTTGTCTTATACTGAAAAGCGGCTGACCTTTTTCTATTGTCATACCAAGATTTGGAAATTCAATGCTGTCGATTTTGCCAATAAGTTTTTTTGCAAAATCATCAATGCCAACTTTTACAGTTCCATCTTGACTTACAGAAGCCCAGCAATGACCTTCTGATATAAATACTCCGCCAGGAATTGCAAATTCACCTTTTCCAACTTTTTCTATTTCGGGAATATGAGCAATATGAACTCTTGGTTTTAATTGTTTTTGGATTCTATCCTGTCGTTTTATCAAACATTTTTTTGTAAACTCAAGTAATTCATCTTCTGTAAATGGTTTTTGAACATAATCCATTGCCCCGTGTTTCATGCATTCAACAGCAGTTTCAACAGTTGCATATCCGGTAATTATAATTACATCAATATCTGGACGCAGATATTTTACTGATTTTGTAACTTCGACTCCATCCATTTCCGGCATTTTTAAATCAGTGAATACAAAATCATAGTGATGAGATTTTATAAGATTAATTGCTTCGGGTCCTGAATTAACAGTATCAACTGAATATCCATCGAGAACAAGAATTTTTCTAAAGCTGTCAAGAATTACATCTTCATCGTCAACGCAAAGAATTCTTGCTTTTGGATTTGGAACCTCGGCTCTTTTAAGTGTTTTGACTTCTTTACTGAAATCAACTTTTACTACTTCTTTCAGTACAGCTTCTCTTTCTTTGCGAATTTTCTTTTCATTTGCTTTTTTAATTGCATATCTGATAATTACATCTGCAATTATTACTACGATTAATAATAAAATAAAGAGCAGCATAAATTTTCTCCTTAATTAAAATTATCTATCTGAACTGCATGGAATTAAAAATTTCATTTCATATTCAAATTCAGTTGGAATTATTCTGTAAATCCATCCTTCGAAATATGGGTCTTTTTCAAGAATCGAAATATTCGATAAAAGCTTTTCATTTCTTTCAATTATTCTTCCGCTCAAAGCCGAATAAAGTTGATGCACAAAACCTTCGTTGTCAATAAATTTTGCAAGGGGACAAGCTTGATTAATCTTTTCACTCAAATCTAACAATTCTATTTCTTTTATGTTATCAATTGTTTTCAAAAATAAATTTGTTGCACCAAGCAGAACAGTTCCATTAAAATCTTCTTTCATCCAGCACGAGTAGCCAAATCTGAAATATCTTGATGGACAGGATACATAAACAATTCCTGAATCTGATACTTTACCTTTCTTATCTATTAACTCACTGTATTTAATTCCTCTTTTGATAGTTCCGGTCATTTCATCAAAAGTGAATGGTTTTGGTATAAAATCTATTGCCCCTTTATAAAGTGATTGAACTGCATTTTCGATTGTTGAGTATCCTGTTGTCATGATTACAGGTGTATTCACTCTTAAATTCTGAAGTTCATCCAGAAATTGAAATCCGCTCATCTCGGGCAGCATGATATCGCAGATTATCAGTTTATAATCATTATCCTTAATTTTTTTTAGTGCATCTACCGCATTTTCGGCTGAATCAACTTTGTAGTTATTCAAAACACCAATTTTAACTACAGAATCAATAACTACTTTTTCATCATCAATTATCATTATATCAAATTTGTTTTTCATTCTACTCTTCCGGAAGTTTTATTGAAAATGTTGTCCCTTTTCCAATTTCACTTTGAACTGTGATAGTTCCATTATGATTATCGATTATTCCCCACACAACAGATAGACCAAGTCCTGTTCCTTTTTGTCCTTTTGTTGTAAAGAAAGGTTCAAAAATTTTATTGATATGTTCCTGAGGAATACCACAGCCTGTATCTGACACCTGAATTTCCACAAACTTTTTATTCCCTTTTTCATCAATGTAATGCCATCTTTGCCATTCATCATTAAATGAAGCACATCCTTCAAGATAACCTTGAGATGGAATTTCAATTTTGTAAACAGGTCCTCCGCATTCAGGACATTTTTCAAATTTATCAATTAATGATAAATCGCAAACTGGGCAGGAAAGTTTAATTGTTTCATTTTTTTCTATTGGAATTCCGAAATAATGTTTTGACCTTCCATAAACAGGGTCAAGGAATAAAAAGCCTTCGTTCCCATTTGTTTTCATTTTGATTTTGATTGAAGGTAAGCCGCCGATTTTGTGGTCGTTATCAATCAAATTATGATTTTTTGGACACAATGCTGCTTTTACATGAACTATTCCTTTTGGTGATAAAGTTGTTTGTGAAGTTTTAATTGTAATTGTTCCACCGTTTGGTCCAATAGCATCAATTGCGTTTAGAAGCAAATTTAAAATTACTTGTTGAATTTGATTTGCATCTGCAGTTATTCTCGGAAGCTTTTCATCAAATTCTTTTATCAATTTAATTTTGTTAATGTTGAGCTGATTGTGAACAACTGCATCGGCTTTGTTAATTACTTCATTAATGTCAATCAGACTTTTCTTTGGTGTGGATTGTCTTGCAAAATCTAAAAGGCTTTTTACAATTTCACGGCTTCGTAATGTCTCTCTTACAATCACATTTAGATCTTCCTGCAATTCTGGATTATCTTTAGTTCTTTTTAGAAGATAACTGCTGTAAGTCAATACTCCAGTTAATGGATTATTAATTTCATGAGCTACACCAGCAGCCAGTTTACCAAGTAATGCCATTTTATCGGATTGAAGCAGCTGCTGCTGAACCTCATTTAATTTTTTTGTCATGTTATTAAAAGATTTAGCAAGATAACCAAGTTCATCATTTCCCAAATCTTTTATTTCATAATTCAGATTTCCTGCAGCAATTTGATTTGTTGCTTTAACAAGTTCTTGAACGGGATAATCAACCCATCGTTTAACAAATATTCCAATTATAATTCCAATTGAAATAACTGAAACAATTGCAAAAAGCAATTCCTGAATTTCATTCTTTGTAATCTGCTTATCTACTTCTGCAAGAGAAATTGTAACATCAAGAACACCAAGCACAGTTGCATTTTTAGAGTGAGCATGACAATCTGCCTGCCAGCATGAATTCTCATTATAAATTGGATTAATTATTCCCATCACACGAGGTGAATTTGGCTTAGGCTTAAATATTCTTGTTCTTTCTTTGCTCGATAATTTTTCAAGTGGTTTGTTTTCTGTATGACATGCATAACAGCTTTCAGCTTTTTTATCGAGCATCTTTCCAATATCTTCAGGATTTGTAGAATAAATTATTTCCCCTTCTTTGTTGTATATTCTAATATTGTCGATTGCCGGGTCTTTTCCAATTGTTTTAACTATCTCATCAACATATTCTCTTTGATTAAGAAGCATCCCATATCGTGTACTGTTCTTTACTGTCTCGCTGAGCTGATTTGCATGCCGTTCGACTTCTGCAAGCAAGACCTGACTTTGAGACTTAATTTTAAAATATGAATTAATTCCAATGATAATTACAACAGTCAGACTTACAATCAATATCAACTTAAGTCCAATTTTTCTAAAGAATCCTATTTCGTTTAATCCATTCATAATTTTTTAATTAATTTTCCAGGTTTATCTTTTGGATAAGATTTATCGTCATGGCAATCTTCACAAGTTGGTTTTGAGTAAGTTGGTTCCTTATGACAATTGCTGCATTCCAATTCACCATGGGTTTCATCAAGCGCCAAACCTGTAACACTGTGTTTGAAATTTTCCCAGCTCCATGTTCCATGGCAGGAACTGCATTCATTTTTAAGTCCTGTAAATTTCCCTTTTGTTGTGTGACATCTATTGCAAGTTAACTTTGAATGAAACTTTGAAATATCAAAACTAGTTGCTGCAAAATGATTAAATGGTCCTTTCTCTTTATCTGAATGACATGATGAACAATTAGATTTTGAATCTGTATTATGACAATTAGAACATTTTTTATGAACTTCTTTCAATGATTTTTTAACTGCAGGAACAACTTTATTTTTGCTGTGGCATTTTACACAATTATCATTTTTATGACAATCACCACACTCAAATTTAAAAGTGTTGATATGTTCATCATGATAAAATGTAACAAGTTTACCTGATGTGCTTGAGGTAGTAAAAGTTATTTTAATGGGAGCTTTTACTTCAGGATGAATTCTTTTTGCAGTTAATTTTTTTGTATCAATTTTTAATGGGGTTTCTTTCCCTTTCAATTGGTGACAAACAATACAATCAGTGCTTCCGCTCCATGAACGATGACAATTCATGCACAGACGATGAAATGCTCCTTTCAAATCTGGCTTGCTTACATCAATTCTTTTTCTTTGAGATTCATGACATTCAGAACAAGCAATAACATTTCCAGGCGGATTATAATGATGGCATGTTCTGCATCCACCTGACATTTCTGCCATCTCTGCATGTGCAAGATGAGAAAATACTACTGGCTCATAAATATCTGTTTCGTTGATTTTATTTATAGTTAAAACCTTTGGTCCTTCTTCAGGTTTCTGGTCAATTCTAATCATGCTTTCGCGTGGACAAGCTTTAAGACATGGATTTTCCTTTGTTGGAATTTCGCACGAGTGGCATGTTGAACAATTCAAAGATTGAGTTGAATGATTTTTACTAATTTTTGTCTGTGCATTTAATGTAAATGAAAATGCCAGAATTATTAATAAAAATTTATTTTTCATTATGCACCTCTCACAGAAAATTTAGTTTGAGGCGTTACATACTGTGGAACACTTACAATCGGGAATATCATCACAAATGCTCTGAACAATAAAACTTCAAGAGCTACAAAGCCCAATGTAACTGCAATTTCACCAAGTGACGGGAAATACGAATGAAATTGATATGGAGGAGTATAAGCTACAATGAAATTATTAATTCGATTTAACAGAACTCCAAAAATTACAAGTAAAGAACCGATGAATAATCCAAGAGGTGTTTTTGTTAATTTTGGAGATAGAAAAATTCTTAATGGAACAATAATTCCAACCACTACTTCAATTGCAAAAAGAACACTTGCAGTATTAATCTCATTTAAGTAAACAAATGTTTTTCTAATTACCATATCTCCAATTTTAAATGAAAGATAAATTCCAAGCATTGGGGCAACCATACTTCCAAGATCAGAAAGAATCTTCATTTCAGGTTTTAATCCAAACGATTTTGAAGTTATCAATGATTCAAAAATTACCATTGGAAAACCAACTGAAATAGCAGAAAGCAAAAATAAAAGTGGAAGGATTGGTGTTTGCCATAGTGGATGCATTTTGGGTCCTGCAATTACCATTAGTGTTCCCAATGAAGATTGATGCAAACATGAAAGAACAACTCCTGCGATAATAAAAATGAACATCACTTTGTTAAGTGTTCTATCTAACAATCTTAATAATTTATCTATTGGTTTATTCAAGGCACTTAAAATTCCTGGAAGGTTAACTCTCCCAATAAATCTTTCAGTTACAATTGGCAAAAACTCGATATATAAAACACATAAATAAATCATAACACACATACCAACTTCAAAGAGAACGGAATTTCCATTCCACATAATTAATGGATGCCATATGTAATAATATCTTCCAAGGTCGAGAGCAACACTTAAAGCAACGAAAGTATAACCCAGCATTGCAGTTAATAAAGCAGGACGAACAATAACATGATATTCTTCCTTATGCATAATGTGTCCCAGAGCTGCTGTAGTAAAACCGCCAGCAGCAAGTGCAACCCCCGCAGCCACATCAATTCCTATCCAGATTCCCCAAGGATATTGATTGCTCAAATTTGTAACTGCACCTAAACCAAAAATTAATCGAAGAAATACAACAAATAAACCAATAGCAGCAAAAATGGTAAGAACAATTACTCCAGGAGTAAAAAATTTTTTACTTATCGGAGCCGGCTTCATAAAATTTTCCATTATTCTTCCTCCGGTTCTTTCTTTCTATTTTTATTAATCCACATTACAGCTCCAAGCAAAGCATAAAGTGCAACTGGCGGAACAAAGTATGCAAAAATTCCATGTTGAATTGCTTCACTTACACCTGGTGCAGGATTTCTTCCAAGTTTAGGAAATTGAAGTTCAGAAAAATCTTTGCTTGCCAAATAAAGCCAACTTGTTCCACCAACTTCGTATTCACCGTAGACATGATTTACATATCTTTCTGGATAAAGCCTGATTTTTTCATGAGCAATTTTTACAAGTTCTTCTCTTTTGCCGTAAGTTAAAGCTTCCATTGGACAAATTTCCACACATGCAGGCAACTTACCTTCTTTAGTCCTGTTAAAACAAAAATCACATTTTCTAATTTCTGGCTGAATTGCTTTACCAAATTCAAATGCAGGTATTTGAAATGGACATGCAACCATACAATATCGGCATCCAATGCACTTTTTTGTATCCCAGATTACAGAACCATTTTCTTCTTTTGAAAATGCACCAACTATACAAGCCGATACACATGCTGGATGGTCACAATGCATGCACTGAACTTTTACATTAACAGGAAAACCTCCTGATTCAGAGGGCGGATATTCATTTACAACTGTTAAAGCTTTGTCATCTGGTCTTCTCATTTTCTTAAATACACTTCTGTTATCATAAGCCTCAAGCGGCGGTGTAGGAAGATTATGTGCTACTTTACATGCCCATTCACATTTTCTGCAGCCAATACAAGCTGTAGTATCAACAAGTACTCCCATTCTGTTTTCGTCAAGAATATTTTTTGGTGCAGCTTTTAATTTTGATGAACTAAGTCCCGTTAACCCTGCACCAATTAAAGCTGATGTTTTTAGAAATTCACGGCGGGATTGATTTGCCATATTTTTATCCTCCGAACTCGGTGAGCTCATAAAAGATTAAAAAGACAATTTTCTAATTGGAGCAATATATCCATTTCAAAATTAGCAGATAGTTTCCTCTCTGTCAATTTTAATTTTTTTGAATCAATTTTTTTATTTTATTGAAAATTCTGCCTCCAAATCTTTTTTTAAGATGATAATTTTTTTAGATTCGCACAAAAATTAAATAAAATTAGAACATAAGATGGGAAAGAAAAAAGTAAACGACATTAAAGAACTGAGAGAGAAAATAAATCAAATTGATGAAAAAATAATTAAGCTCCTTTCAGATAGAAGAAATTTAAGTAAAGAAATTGCTCTGGCTAAAGAAATTAATAAATCCCCAATTAGAGACCAGAAAAGAGAAGAAGAACTTTTAAGAAGACTTATTAGATTAGGAAAGAAAGCAGGATTAGATTCCAATTTCTTATCCCGTGTTTTTTATGAAATTATAGAAGATTCAATTCGATTGCAGCAAAATTTTGTTCAATCAGGATTAAGTAAAAAAGGTGAAAAGAAAAAAACAATTACAATTGCAATTCAGGGGATTGAAGGTTCTTACAGTTATCTTGCATCACAAAAATTCTTTTCTCATTCAGATTATAAATTAAATTTTTTATTCAAGCGAAGATTTGATGAAGTTGTTGAAGCTGCAGAAAAAGGAGAAGCTGATTATGCTGTTCTTCCAATTGAAAATACAACTTCCGGTGGAATCAATGAAGTTTATGATTTACTTCTTCACACAACTCTTTCAATAATTGGCGAAGAAAAATTTCAGGTTAAGCATTGCTTTGTAGCTCTTGATGATATCCCATTTCAAAAAATCAAAAAGGTTTATGCACATTATCAAGCTGCAGCACAATGCAGTAAATTTCTGGAATCTCTTCCTCATATTTCTATTGAATATTTTGATGATACAGCAATGTCGGTTCAAAAAATTAAAGAGGAAGGAAATATTTCTCATGCGGCAATTGCAAGCGAAGAAGCTGCAAAATTATTTCGAGTAAAAATTCTTAAAAAAGATATTGCAAATCAACCGGAGAATTATACAAGATTTTTAATCGCTTCAAGAAAACCTCAAACAATTGATGAAAGAATTCCATGCAAAACTTCAATTGTAATGGCAACATCTCATACACCAGGTTCACTTGTTGAAGCATTAAATGTTTTCAGAAAATATAATGTTAATCTTACAAAACTTGAATCAAGACCAATAATTGGCAACCCATGGGAAGAAATGTTTTATCTTGATTTCGAAGGAAATATTGCAAATGAAACAATTCAAAAAGTGCTTGATGAATTAGGCCAGTACACTCGTTTTATGAAAGTTCTTGGAAGTTATCCTTCTCAAGAAGTTGAAAGAACCGCATTGCAATTTTCAAAAATAATAAGTGAAGAAAAAGATTTAAGCAAAGAAAATGCAACTGAAGTTAAAACTTCTGAATCAGAAAATGTTCAGAAAGCCCCTGCAATAATTAAATCGAAGAAAAGTTATAGACTTGCAAGCCGTGAATACAAAAGTGAAGATACAATAATCAAAGTAAAGAATGTTTTAATTGGAGGAAATAATTTTGTTGTAATTGCCGGTCCATGTTCTGTAGAAAATGAAGAGATGATAATGAAGTGTGCTCTGGAAGCCAAAGAAAATGGAGCTCATATTTTGCGCGGAGGATGTTTTAAGCCCAGAACTTCACCTTACAGTTTTCAAGGCTTGGGTTACGAAGGTTTAAAACTTTTAGCCGATGCAGGAAAATATTATGACCTACCAATAATTACAGAAGTAATGGACACAGAACAGGTTGAAGAAGTAGCCAAGAGTTCAGATATACTTCAAATTGGTGCACGCAATATGCAAAACTTTGCTTTGTTGAAAGAAGTTGGAAAAACTCATCGTCCAGTTATGCTCAAAAGAGGTTTAAGTGCTTCAATTGATGAATGGCTGAATGCTGCTGAGTATATTTTATCTCAAGGAAACAGACAGGTAATTTTATGTGAACGAGGAATAAGAACTTTTGAAACTGCAACAAGAAATACATTAGATTTAAGTGCAATCCCAGTTCTTAAAGAATTAACTCATTTGCCAGTAATTGTTGACCCATCGCACGCAATTGGCGAAAGGAATAAAGTAATACCACTTGCAAAAGCAGCAAAAGTTGTTGGTGCTCATGGGATTATGGTTGAATTTCATCCCGATCCACCAAATGCTTTAAGTGACCCTGACCAGGCATTGTATTTCAGTCAATTCGAAGAACTGATGAGAGAGTTATATAAGTTATAATTCGTTAGAAAATTAATCTTTTTGAAAATATTATTGGATTAAGGTAGCAAATGCCTTTACGAGTTTTAATTTATAAACGCAAAGCTACCTCTTAATTTTTTTAATTCTTGCTAAGACACCAAGCTGCAAATTTTTCTTTTAATCTTGTATTCTTAGCCTCTTGTCGTGATTAGATTTTTTAGTCAATCCAAATTAAAAGTCATCTGAACTAAGTGAAGAAACTCGATAAAAACCATAAATCCCGACGATTTTAGTCGTGACGAAGCAATCTCAATGGTTTTAGTTTCTCGCAAAGCCGCAAATCAAAAAAGTTTTTCTTTGTTTCTTCGCGTGAAATGATTTTTGATTCTTCAGTCACCCTGCCAAAGAAGGATGAAGAATCTTTGAATAATGGATTATGCAAACAAGTCTTTCTGAGCGGAGCGAAGAATCTCATATAAAATTGTGAAGCAGAAATTAGATTATTCGTCGCACACCAAGTACGGAGTCCTCAAAAAGACGATATTTAAAAATCATTTTGAGTCCACCACAGGCAGATGAAAAATCTCTAAAAAATCTTTGCGCTCTTAGTGTTCCCAGCGGTTTCATTATAAAACTGATTGTGTCATACATTCATAACAAACAAAGAAAATAGAAAATTAACAAGTGAATTAAAAAAATTATAGTTTCATTCTCCCTTGCAAATAAATAATGTAATAATTTGCATTTGTTTTTGTAAATCCCATTCCATAGTCAAGTCCCAATCCAAGTTGAAAATTTGATTTATTGATTTGCCAGAAATCAATTCCTGCAGTTAAACTAAACGAAATCCCGGGTTGCCAAACATTTGTATCGCTTAATGTTCTGTCATTCAAATAAATTATTCCAAATCCTTCTTCCATAAAAAAATATTGATAAATATTTTGTTGAATCATTCCTTTCAGTGAGTATAATTTTATAAATGGATAATATCTTCCCATTCGTTCTTCAGGTATAAAATATTCTATTTTTCTAAAGTAGCTGAATCCTGTTCGAAAAAACACATCATCAGAAAACCATAAATTAAAATCGAAAAACAAAGAACCCCCAACACTTGCAATAGATGATGTATTCCCTTTTATCTCTCCGATTCCAGCATAGGTTCCTGCGTTGAAATTGCTGACCTGCGCATATAATGGAATTGAAATAAAGAACAAAAAATAAATTAGAGACTTTTTCATATTGCTCATGATTTCATACTTTTTATGACAATATACCAAATAATATTTTGAATCTTTCAAAAAATTTTTTCATCTAACCATGCAAAAAAGGTTTTAATATGGCAGTAACATCTCAACCAAAAGTAATAATTTTTTCTACACCAACATGCAGTTTTTGTAATGCAGCAAAAAGATATTTCAGAGAAAAGAATATTCGATTTACAGATGTCGATGTTTCTAAAGATGAAGCAGCAGCAAGAGATATGATGCGAAGAACTGGACAAACAGGTGTTCCTGTAATTCTAATTAATAACAGACCAATAATTGGATTTGATAAACAAAAAATCAATCAGATGTTAAACATAAAAGATTAGGAGACCACTATGAAAATTAAACCACTTGACGACAGAGTTCTTGTTGAACCAATTGAAGAAGAATCAAAAACAACATCGGGAATTATAATTCCTGATACAGCAAAAGAAAAACCAAGAATGGGAAAAGTAATTGCTGTTGGGACAGATGAAGATTTGCGTGAAAAAATTAAAGAAGGTGACAGAATATTATTTGCTAAATACGGCGGCGAGGAAGTAAGCGCTAATGGCAAAGAATTAAAAATTATTCCTCGTTCCGACATATTAGCTGTTGTAGAAGATTAGTCAATTGGTGCCCCCTGTAATAAGCGGTGTGGATTTTTTTAATTCATGCCGCTTTTTTAATAATAAAGTGTAAGCCAATAAGTTAATTTATCACTGTCTGTTTTTTCAACTCTATGTTTTACATGTGCAGGAATTATCAGATAATCACCAGGTTTTAATTCTACTGAATAATTATTTTCAAATAATATTTCAGCACTCCCGCTTAAAAGCAGAACAAATTCATTTTGATTTTGGTTATACCAAAATCCCTCCGGCGATGAGTGTGCCTTTGAAATGATTCTTTCCATTCGAAAATTTTCTGCAATTAAAATATCTTCAAAAAATTCTTTTGATAAATCTTCCGGAATATTTTCAAAAATATTTTTTACTTCTATTTTCATTCGGGATAATCTACTATAATAATTTTTAATTCATTAGAAGATGAAGCTTCGTGCAGAACTGTGTCAATTTCAAATGGGTCATCTGGGTTTGAAATAGCAAGCAAATATTTTTCATAACCTGCAAGAAGATGTCTTAACAGTTTTCTATGAATCGGCTGATTCCCTGTTGATGCAGCTTTTTTGTTATAAAATATAACAATCTTCAAAGGAATCTCTCTGTTAAATGCTTCGAGAAGTCCAAGATGTCCTGCAGATATAAAACTAAAATCACCTGTTAAAGCCCAAACATTTTTCTTGCCTGCAAGATAAGCACCAATTGCAAGAGGTATACTTCCTCCCATGTAAGTTACAATATCAATGCAATTATAAGGAGGAAAAGCAAACGAACTTGATGAGCCAGTATCTCCTGTTGCAATATCTCTTTTGATATTTTTAAAAACATCAAAGAAAGGAATATACTTTATAGCTCCAGCTTTTACTTTTTCAGTTAAACTTTCGGGTACAACTGGCAATTCCGGTCGAATTACTGCTTCTAAATTTCCATTAAGTTTTTTTGCTATAAACAATTTGTATTGATAATCTGCAAGAAGAGGATTGACAACATGTGAATACACATTTCTCTCGTATGAAAAATTTTTTTTAAGATTTTGTTTGGAAGCAAACTCAATTTCTGATTTAACACTTAGTGCATCAACAATAACAGCTACAGGCATTTTTCTTCTTTCCGATTCTAAAAATCCATTGACAATATCATCATAAACAGTTTCGTTCTTTGAAACAGTAAATGGCATGCTCATCCCTTCAAGAATCGGAGTAATTTCAAGTATATTGTCTGAATGTTTGCCTGATTTATCATCAAAGATTATTGTAACAAATCCAGCAGTTGGTTCTGTGTAGAGTGAATCACTCACACTGTTTGCTGCTTTCATCAATCCATGAGCTTTCATCAAGACAGCTGCACGTTTACCAATGATACTTGCACCATGCGCTATTGTATAGGCAACTTCTTCATGAAATGAAATTTTAAGGCTTCGCATTGTTAATTCATTATAGAATTGAAATGTTTCACTGGCACCATAACCAGGAACAAATGTAACTATTTCAACTCCCAAATCATTTAATGCATGAGCTATAGCCTGATATACTGCAGCTTTCATTTTATATATATCAAATTATTTTAACATTAAGATAAAATAAATTCTGTATTTTTATTACTGAAAAATAATTTGAAACTTATTTTGTTGTGTTACTGTGACTTCTATTTTTATGACTTTTATTTTTTATAATCTTTAGATATTATTAATGATTGATTAATATTTTTAAGTGAATATATGTTTAATAAGTCTCTTTCATTTATAATATTTCTTCTTACAATATTTTGTTTTTCTAATTTATCAGCTCAATCAGAAAATGAAATAATCGCAAAAGCAGGTAATATTAAAATAACCAAAAAAGAATTTATTCAACGTTATGAATTTTCTCCTCATGCTCAAACAGAAACTGCTTTTGATACTGCAACAATAAAAAGAGATTTTCTATATACCCTTTTAGCCGAAAAATTACTTGCACAAGATGCAATAAAACAGAATTTAGATAAATCAGAAGATTTCACTTATCTAATGGATTATCTCCAAAACATTTATCTACGAGATGCGCTTTACAAAAAAGAAATCAAGGATAAAGTTGTAATAACTGATTCGGCTTTTTTTGAAGGAACAAATAAGATGTTGAAAACTCTAAAAGTAAAATTCATCTTTTCTGTTGATGAAAATGAAATAAAAGAAATTTATTCATCACTTATAAATGGAGCATCTTTTGATTCATTATTAGCACTGAGACCGGAAAATTTAGAACAGAAAAATTATGCCGAAGTAACTTTTGGTAATATGGCTCCAGAAATTGAAGAACAAATCTTCAAACTTATGCCAGGTGAATTTACATCTCCGGTAAAATTAAAAGAAGGTTGGTACATTTGTAAAGTTTATGATGTTATTAAAAAAAACGACCTCAATTCTTCAGATATTTCAAGAATTAAAAAGATAATTGAATCAAGAACAGAAGATAAACTCTATCAAGAATTTTATAATAAATTCTTCAAAGGAATCAATGTAAATGTTGACCGTCCTTTATTCGAAAAGTTATCAATCGAGATTTTTAATTTTATAAAACAAAATCAAAATTATTTCAACGATAAAAAAAATAAAAAACTTAGATTTTCAGAAACAGAGTTTTCACAAATACAAAAATCTTTTTCAAATGAAGAAATTAATCTTCCCTTTGTAAAATTTGAAGATTCTCCAGTTTCACTAAAATATTTTCTAAAAAACTTGAGCTTTACAGGGATTGATTTTGATTCAGCAAGCATTGATGATATCAAAAGCAAATTGAATAACTTTGTAAGCAGTTTTATCCGAAATGAGTTATATGCAAGAGAAGCTCGCAAACGAGGTTACGATAAACTGCCTGATGTTTATGAAGAATTAAATATGTGGAAAGATTATTATTTATCGCGTTTGAGAATGAAAGAAATTTTCAAAAAGCAAAATGTAAGTGATGAAGAAGCAAAAGAATTTTACCTGAAAATGAACAGAACTATTGAAGAACCAGACAGTATCAATATTGCTGAAATAAATTCAGATAATCTTGAAACAATCGAGCAAATATTAAATGAATTAAACAATGGTATCAGCTTTGATGAGATGCAGAAAAAATTTTCTAATTCAAAAATATCAGGATTAAAACCAGTAAATGAATTTGGAGAAATTGGAAAAGTTGCATCAAGTATGAATAAAGGTGATGTTTATGGTCCAATTAAAACTGAATCTGGATACTCCATTATAAAATTGCTCGACAAAAAGAAAGGAGCCAGAAAGAAAATCGAAACTTTTGAAGAAGCAAAAGATGATATAAAAAATATTATTCAAACAAAAAAAATGTACAATGAACTTGATAAAATTACCGCCAAGCTTGCAGTTGATAATGGTATTGAAATAAACGAAAATGTTCTTAAGTCAACTAAAGTTTCGAACATAAATATGCTTGTATTTAGAAGATTTGGATTTGGTGGACAGCTTATTGCAGTTCCTTATGCACCGATATTTTCTACATGGTATAAAATTTACCAGCAAATGAGAAAGGAATTATCTTTTTAGATATGAAAACTTTAAAACCATACATGAAAACTTTCTATTTCTCTGTAACTGCAATTACTTTTCTTGTTCTATCAGTTTTTATTTTCATGTACATATTTGGGAATCTTGCAGATTACAAAGATGGGGGACCAAAAAAAATTTATTTTGCAGATAACATCTCAGCAAGTCATAAATATGCAATAGAAAAATTCAATGAACTTCATAAAGGGAAAATTGAAGTAGTACCAATTGATTTATCTTTCGAAAAATTTCAAACTAATGAAAGAAAAGAATTATTGATGAGATATTTGAGAAGCAGAAGTGACAGACTTGATATTTTTTCAATAGACCAGATATGGGTTCCGCGTTTTGCAAAATTTGTAGAACCGCTCAGTAATTATTTTTCAACAACTGAAAGAGAGAATATAATTCCATATGCACTTGAATCTTGTTTTTATAAAAATCAGCTTGTAACAATTCCTCTTTATATTGATGTGAGTGTAATGTATTACAGAAAAGATTTATTAAAAAATTTGAGCGACTATAAAGAAATTAAAAACAATATAGACAACTCAATTACATGGGAAGAATTTATCAAACTCGGTCAAAGAATGAAAAACCAGGGCTATCCATTTTATTTATATCAGGCAGAAGCATTTGAAGGATTGATGTGCAGTTTTGTTGAACTCATTGAATCTCAAAATTCAAAAATACTTGAAGGTGATTCTCTAAAATTAAACACACCTCAAGCTAATAGAGCCCTTCAGTTACTTGTTGACCTTGTAAACAAATACAAACTTTCGCCAAAAGAAATTACTAATTTCAAAGAATACGATACTTATTATTATTTTATTGATAACAATGGAATATTTTTGCGCGGCTGGCCTGGTTTATTAAAATGGTATGAAACTAAATTCAACGATAAAAGTTTTGCAGATAAAATTGAAACAGCACCTCTACCTCATTTCAAAGATGGTTCGAAAAAAAGCATAATCGGCGGTTGGAATTTGATGGTTTCAAAATATTCTACAAAAAAAAGCGAAGCAATTGAATTTATCAAATTCTTAATTCAAGAAGACATTCAAAAAAAATTTTATGAACTCGGCGGTTATCTGCCAATTAATAAAAAAATTTATGAAGACAAAAATTATTTAAAGCAAAATCCCGAATTAAGTTTTTACAAATCAATTTTTAAAACATGTACACGCAGACCATTTCTTGAAAAGTACACTCGATATTCTGATATAATTACTTACTATCTTAATCGTGCAATAAAAAATGAAATTTCTGTAAACGATGCTTTAAGCAATGCTGAAAAAATAATTAACTCAGAAGCAAGCTTTAAATAATGTATTATGGATAATTTTTTTGAAAATCTTAAAAAATATCACTTTGAATTCAAGCATCTGACAGTTTTGTTTGTCGGCTTAATAATTTTCCAATTGATTTTATCTTTTGTGCATAAAACTTCTCTGCGCAATTTTGTTGAAAATGCCCAGGAATGGTATCAAAAAAATTCTGCGGAAAGATTGGCTAATTTAACAACAACTTCACTTGAATTATTTTATGAAACTGTAAAAATGAGAAAAACAATTGACCCGAATGAAAAGCGCAGGATTATTCAATTCTTTGATATAATTCTAAATCAACAAATACTTCAGCAGAACATTGAAGAAATTTGTCTTCTCGTTGGGGAAGGAAATAAAATAAAAGCAATTGACAACGGCAATGATTTATTTGCGATTATGTTTGAACATAAAGAAGGCAGCAACAATTCTTCGCGTCATCGTTCTGCAATCGAATTATACAAAAAAGTAAAAAGTGAATTAATCGGCAGTGAACAGATTGTAAACATTTTACTAAACAAAAATACTTATCACATATTTGTTCCTTTTGTGCCTAATGGTGAATATGCAGGTGCATTATACATTCGTAATACTCCTGATTTTTCTTTTATTCAAAGAGAAATGGTTTCGAGCTATGAAGAAACATCAATAATTTATTCTGCACTTTTTTTGCTTGGACTGCTTGCAATGTATTACATTTCAACTTACACAGTGAAAGAAAGAGATGAAGCTCAAAAGCTTTTAATGGAAGAACATGAAAGAAACATTAAACAACAAATTGAACACGAAAAAGAATCAATGTTTACAAAAAGAATTTATCACACACATCACAAAGCAGAAAAAGTGATGGGCTTTATCAAAGAAGATTTAAGAACACTTTCTACAGAAAATATAGATGAGGTTAAATATCGGGCAACAAAATATTCGAACTTTATTTCTCGTGTAATTTATGATATGAAATGGTATGAACCGCCAATTCAAACAATTCGAAATCCATCTTTTTCAACAGATTTAAATGAAGTAATAAAATTTATGGTTGAAAATATTTTCAACAGAACTTCAAGGAAATCAAAATCTTTTGAAATAAAATTGAATCTTGATGAAAAAGTTCCTAAAGTAAATATTAATGAATTTGTAGTTTGGGAAATTTTAGAACCATTAATTCAGAACAGTATTGACCATGGCGGCGATACTGGATTGTTAATTACAATTACAACCAAGTATAATCCGGAAACAAAAATTTCCAACATTATAATTGAAGACAACGGAAAAGGAATTAAACCCGAACTATTAGAAGTAAATGAAAAAGGAATCAAAAAAATTTTTCTTGAAAATGTATCTACAAAAAATTTGTCTCATGCCAACAGCGGTTACGGCTGCTATATAGCTTATGAAATTTCCAAACAAAGGTGTGGATGGGATATTGATGCAGAAAATCTGCCGGAAAAAGGCTGCAGATTTACAATAACAATTCGAAATTAATTTGGAGCAACAATGAATAAGTATGAACAAATCAAAATATTGCTTATTGAAGATGAAGATTTTGATGTTCGACGTGTTGAAAACACAATTAAACCTTTTGCCGATAGAATAAAAATTTGTGAAGTTGTTTCAGATGGAAAATCGGCTCTTGAACTTCTGGAAGCAGACAAAAATAATTTTGATGTTGTAATAATGGATTATCAAATTGCAGGCGGCCTGCACGGTGAATATCTAATCAAAAAAATAAAGGATTTTGATCCATCACTTCAAATTATTGTAATCACAAAAATGACTGTAAATGTAACAGATTATGAATTTGCACACAGTCTAATTGAAGCAGGAGCATTCTGGTATTGCACAAAATATCCTGGAGATATCGAAGAACACATTTATCAGCCAACAGATTTTATAATGTCAATCTTTAATGCTTATGAAAAAAGAAAATTAATTAAAGAAAAACAGAAGTCAACACAAAAATTAAGAAAGAATGTTGATGATATTCTATCTTCAAAAAAAATTATTGGAGTTTCTCAAACTGCAGAACATTTAAGAGAACAAATAAAAAAATATTCAAACAGCAATGTGCCTGTTCTAATTACAGGATTATCCGGAACAGGAAAAGAACTTGTTGCATACAATATTCATTACAACAGTCCAAGAAAATATGAAAACTTTGTTCCAATAAATTGCGGTGGTATACCAGACCAATTAATTGAAAGTGAGCTATTTGGTTATGAAAAAGGTGCATTTACAGGGGCAGAAAAAAGTAAACCCGGATTATTTGAAATAGCAAACAATGGAACAATTTTTTTGGATGAAATTTCAGAATTGCCGCTTTCATCTCAAGTAAAATTGCTTCGCGTGCTTCAGGATGGCGAAGTTGAAAAACTTGGCAGAACTGATAAAATTAAAGTTGATGTTAGGATAATTTCTGCAACAAATAAAAATCTTGAAGAGGAAGTAAAAGAAAAAAGATTTCGTGAAGATTTGTATTATCGATTGAATGTTATCAATATTCATATTCCACCACTAAGAGAAAGGAAAGAGGATATAATTTGTTTGATTGATTATTACATGAATCAATTCGCAATTGAAATAGGAAGAGAAGCCCCTGTAATCTCAGAAGATGCAATGAAATTACTTGTTGATTATGATTGGCCTGGAAATATTCGTGAACTCAAAAATCTTGTTCAGCGCCTATTATTTTTTGATGATAAAATAATTACTCCAAAACTAATTGAAACTGCACTTGGCAAAAAAATAAATGAACTTGAAGACTACTTTGGAAATGAAGGAATAAGTTTTAAATCTCCAAATGGTCCTTTACCACTTAAACAAATGGAAAGAATTTTCCGTGAAAAATATTTTAGATATATCAGAAGCAAAGTAAATTCTGATCAGGAAGCTGCATCAATTCTTGGCTTAGCACCACCAAATTATCACAGAATGTGCAAAGAGTTAGGGTTGAAGTAGGAGTGGTTTAGGGTTAAAGGTTGCAGATTGAAGGTTTCGTGTTAAAAATTAGAGTTTAGGGTTGTCAGTTAAAGATTATATATGTATTACTCCACTTATTTCATCATTCCATTATTCCACTTATTTCTATTTCTTGCTCCAATCAATTTCAAAAAAGTTTTAGTAATTTATAGGTTACGATTTCATAACTTCATCAAAAAATGAAAGAAGATAAAGAAATACAAAGCCAGAAAATTATAATTAAAGGAGCGCGGCAGCATAATCTTAAAAATATATCTCTCGAAATTCCCAAAAATAAATTAGTTGTTTTTACAGGTGTAAGCGGAAGCGGCAAATCTTCTCTTGTATTTGATACAATTTATGCAGAAGGACAGCGCAGATATGTCGAGAGTTTGTCTTCCTATGCAAGACAATTTTTAGAAAGAATGAACAAGCCTGATGTAGATTTTATCTATGGAATTTCACCAGCTGTTGCTATTGAACAAAAAACAGGAGCTCGTAATCCGAGGTCTACTGTAGGAACCAGTACAGAAATTTATGATTACTTAAGGCTGTTATTTTCTCGAATTGGCAAAACTATCTGCTTTAACTGCGGCAATGAAGTAAAAAAAGATACAGTTGCAACTGTATCTCAATGGCTCGAAACACAAAATGAAGAAGATAAATTTTATATTGGATTTCCAATTCATTATCACGAAGGAAGGACAATCGAAGAAGAAATTGATTTATTAAAGAAGAAAGGATTTTTCAGAATTTTTTATAAAAATGAATTGATTGATATCAACTCTCAACCGATTGAAGAAATTAAAGCCAAGATTAATCACAATTCTAAAAAAGAAATTATTATAGTTCTTGACCGATTCAAAATCAAAAAAGGAAAAGTAAGAGAAACTCTTGCTGAATCAATTGAAATTAGTTTCAAAGAAGGGGAAGGAAGATTAACAATTATAAATGCAGATAAAAATGAATTAAAACATTTTACAAAATTTTATGAATGTTGCGGAATTAGATACGAAGAACCCGAACCGCGATTTTTTTCCTTCAATAATCCTTTTGGCGCATGTCCTGTTTGTCAGGGATTTGGCAAAACAATGGATTATGACATGAATCTGATTGTTCCAGACCCAAACTTAAGCATTAGCGAAGGTGCCATTGCTCCATGGAGAACCGTTAAGCATAGTTCATATCTGCGAGATTTAATTAGAAATAACAATGGCAGAATTCCTCTTAATATTCCATTCAAAAATTTAACACAGGAACAAATAAATCTTTTAAAAGAAGGATTCGGTGGATTTGCAGGAATTAATGGTTTTTTTAAACATCTTGAAGAAAAAACTTACAAGATGCACATAAGAGTTCTTTTAAGTAAATACAGAGGTTACACAACATGTTCTGCATGTCGAGGTTCCCGATTACGACGTGAAGCTCTTCAAGTTAAAATTGCCGATAAATCAATTCATGATATCGTTCAAATGTCAATCGAGCAGGCTTACGAATTTTTTAAAAATCTAAAGCTCAGTGAAACTGAAAAAGCTATTGCCAAAAGAATCCATGATGAAATTTTAAAACGGCTTACATTTTTAAATGATGTAGGACTTGGATATCTTACGCTTGACAGACTCAGCAGCACACTTTCCGGGGGAGAAACTCAAAGAATAAATTTAGCCACTTCACTCGGTTCTGCATTAATGGGAACTCTTTATGTTCTTGATGAACCATCAATTGGACTTCATCCAAGAGATAATTCAAGATTAATAAAAATCTTAAAATCTCTTCGTGATTTAGGAAATACTGTTCTTGTAGTTGAACACGACCCTGAAATGATGCGGGCTGCAGATTTAATTTTTGACATGGGTCCTCGCGCAGGAATTCATGGCGGTGAAATTATTGCCAAAGGAACTTATGATGAGATAATTAAAAATGAAAAATCTCTTACAGGAAAATATTTATCAGGCAAACTAAAAATTCCAGTTCCTCATACAAGGAATACAAAAAAAACCGAATCAATAAAAATCATTGGGGCAAGAGAAAATAATCTTAAAAATATTACAATAGAAATTCCATTAAGAAAATTTGTTGTAATAACTGGAGTAAGTGGTTCAGGCAAAAGCACATTAGTTCATGATGTTTTATATGGCGGTTTAGTAAAACATTTTGGAGGCAATCCGCCTAAATTAGGTAAATTCGATTCCATCGAAGGGACAAGATACATTGATGATGTTGTAATTGTTGACCAATCACCAATTGGAAAATCTCCTCGCTCAAATCCAATCAGTTATGTAAAAGGTTTTGAATTAATTCGAGAACTTTATGCTTCTACTCCTCAAGCAAGAGCAAGAGGTTATAAACCCGGATTTTTCTCGTTTAATGTCCCAGGTGGAAGATGCGAAACTTGCGAAGGAGAAGGATTCGTAAAAATCGAAATGCAGTTTCTTGCCGATCTCTATCTTGAATGCGATGACTGCAAAGGAACAAGATTCAAAAAAGAAGTTAGAGAAATTACTTACAAAGGAAAAAATATTGTTGATGTTCTCAACATGACAGTTGATGAAGCTCTTGAATTTTTTGTTAATCATGATAAAATAGTTTCAATACTGAGAGTACTTTCTGATGTAGGATTGGGTTACATAAAACTTGGTCAACCATCTACAACATTATCTGGAGGTGAGGCACAAAGAGTAAAATTAGCTTATTATCTTTCACAACAAAGAAAAAATCAACATACGCTTTTTATTTTTGATGAACCTACGACTGGCTTACATTTCGATGACATAAACAAGCTTTTAAAATGTTTTCATGTTTTAATTGCAAATAAAAATTCAGTTGTAATAATTGAACACAATTTAGATGTAATTAAATGTGCAGATTATATAATTGACCTCGGACCAGAGGCTGGTGATAAAGGCGGTGAAATTGTAGCAACTGGAACACCTGAAGAAATTGCTGATAATCCCAAATCATATACAGGTCAATTTCTTAAAAAAGTTTTAGAGAATTAACTATTTATTAAAAGCTTTCTCTTTCTTTTACCACTGTTTCTTATCATATTACAAAAAAATTTTTTTAGGAATATGAAAAAATCAATCTTTATAACAGCTATACTAATTTCATTCATTCTTAACCAAACAAATTTACATTCAGAAGATGGTTACAGATTGTGGTTAAGATATGATAAGATAACAAACAAGAACTTGCTGAAATTATATTCATCTCAAATAAAATATTTTTTTGTTGACAACAATTCTCCTACTTTATCCGCTGTTAGAGAAGAACTTCAAAAAGGTTTAACTGGTTTGCTAGGAAAAAATATTCCTGTTAGTTTAACCATAAAAAATGGGACTGTAATTGCAGCAAATTATAATAAGTCGGAACTATTAAAAGAATTGAACTTATCAGAAGAAATCAACAAAATTTCTAATGATGGATTTTTAATTCAATCACTAAAACACAAAAACAATAATTTAATTGTCATTACATCAAACAGTGATATTGGTGTTTTGTATGGTGTATTCGAATTCTTAAGATTACTTCAGACACAAAAATCGATTGCAAATTTAAAAGTAATTTCTTCTCCAAAAGTTAAAATGAGAATTTTAAATCACTGGGATAATCTAAATAGAACCGTTGAAAGAGGTTATGCTGGATTTTCAATTTGGGACTGGCATAAACTACCTGATTATATTGACCCTCGATACAAAGATTATGCTCGTGCAAATGCTTCAATTGGAATTAATGGAACAGTTTTAACAAACGTAAATGCTAATGCATGGGTTTTAACTCATGATTACTTGTTAAAAGTTTCTGCACTTGCAAATATATTTCGTCCCTATGGAATTAAAATTTATCTAACAGCAAGGTTCAGTGCACCAATTGAAATTGGAAATTTAAAAACAGCAGACCCGTTGAATGAAGAAGTTAAGCAATGGTGGAAAGATAAAGTAAAAGAGATTTATAATTTAATTCCTGATTTTGGCGGATTTCTTGTAAAAGCAAATTCAGAGGGACAACCCGGTCCACAAAATTATGGAAGAACTCATGCAGATGGAGCTAATATGCTTGCCGAAGCTCTTGAACCATTTGGCGGTGTTGTAATGTGGCGTGCTTTTGTTTATGATAATAATATTCCTGAAGACAGAGCTAAACAAGCTTATAACGAATTCAAACCACTTGATGGTAAATTCAAGAAGAATGTTTTAATTCAAGTAAAAAATGGCCCTATTGATTTTCAGCCTCGAGAACCATTTCATCCACTCTTTGGCTCAATGCCTAATACTCCATTAATGATGGAATTTCAGATAACTCAAGAATATCTTGGACAAGGCACTCATCTTGTCTATCTGGCTCCTCTATTCAAAGAATGCCTCGAGTCAGATACTTACTGCAAAGGAGAAGGCTCTACTGTTGCAAAAGTAATTGATGGGACATTGGATAATCATACAGTTACTGGAATTGCGGGTGTATCAAATATTGGCACTGATAGAAATTGGACTGGACATTTATTTGGTCAAGCAAACTGGTATGCATTTGGAAGATTAGCATGGAATCATGAATTAACATCAGAAGAAATTGCAGATGAATGGATTCGACAAACATTTTCAAATGACGAAGATGTTGTTTCAAAAATAAAATCAATTATGTTAAAATCACGAGAAGATTGTGTAAACTATATGACTCCACTTGGTTTGCATCATATTATGGGCTGGAATCATCACTATGGACCAGCTCCATGGATTAAAGATAAACATCGTGATGATTGGACTTCAGTCTACTATCACAGAGCAGATTCAAATGGAATTGGTTTCGATAGAACAATAACAGGAAGTAATGCAGTATCACAATATTTTCCTGAAGTAGCAGAAAAATTCTCTTCCCTTGAAAAATGTCCTGATGAATATTTACTTTGGTTTCATCATCTTCCATGGGATTATAAAATGAAATCAGGTAAAACTTTGTGGGAAGAAATTTGCTACCATTATTATAAAGGGGTTGATGGAGTAAAAGAAACAATAAAAATCTGGGATTCACTCAAAGACAAAATTGATAATGAAAGATTTGAACATGTAAGAATGCTGCTGAATATTCAATTAAAGGAAGCTATCTGGTGGCGGAATGCATGTGTTTTATATTTTCAAACTTTTTCAAAAAGACAAATTCCTAATGAACTTGAAAAACCAGATAAGAGTTTAGAGTATTACATGAATCTTAACTTCCCTTATGCACCAGGAATTTAGCAACAAAATAAGGAAGCAGATTATGAAATACTGGCTAATGAAATCTGAACCAGATGTTTTTTCAATAGATGATTTAGCAAAATCAAAGAATCAAACAACATATTGGGATGGTGTTCGAAATTATCAAGCAAGAAATTATATTCGAGATGAAATGAAAATTGGTGATAAAGTTATTTTCTATCACAGTAATGCGGTGCCGCCTGCAGCAGTAGGAATTTGTGAGGTTGTAAAAGAAGCTTATCCAGATTTTACTGCTTTTGACCCCAAAAGCAAATATTATGACCCAAAAAGTAAAAAAGAAAATCCAACATGGTTTATGGTAGATATTAAATTAATTAAAAAGTTTGTCAAACCTGTTCCATTAGATGAGATAAGAAAAAATCCAAAGTTGAAAAACATAAAACTTGTTCAAAAAGGGAATAGATTATCAGTAATGCCATTAACAAAAGATGAATTTGATGAAATAGTTAAGATGGGGAATAACTAGCTTTCTAATTAATAACAACGGGAATTGAAATAATAAAATTGCTCCCTTTTCCCAACTCACTTTCTACTTGAATTTTTCCTCCTAACAAATTTACATATTTATTAACAATTGCCAATCCAAGTCCTGTCCCCTGATATTCACGCGTATAACCTTCGCTTACTTGTCTAAATTCTTGAAATATTATTGATAATTTATCCATTGGAATACCAATCCCCGAATCTCTAACATTTAGTATAAGATTATTATTTTCAATTTTTGCCCCAACTTCAATAAAACCATCATTAGTAAATTTTATCGCATTGTTAATTAGATTATTTAATATTCCAGTAAAAATTTTCGAATCTGTGTTTATTATTTCGTGATCAAGATTAAAAGATTTTATCAGTTTCAAGCCTTTTGTTTCTGCTGCTGAAATAAAACTATTACATACTTCTTCAAGAATATTAGTAATAACAATTGGTTTTATATTTACTTCAGTTTGATCAAATTCGAGTTTTGTTATATCTAAAATATTAGTGAGTGTTTCTACCATTCTTTTTGAACTTCTTAAAATTCCTTCTGCCATTTCTTTAATTTCTGGATTGTCAGATGTTTCTCTAATTAAATCTGCATAACCCATTAATCCCATAAAAGGTGTGCGTAACTCATGACTCATATAAGCAAAAAATTGAGATTTAATTTTGTTTATTTCTTCGGCTTTTTGTTTTGCTTCAATTAATTCTTGATACATTTTCTTTTTTTCTGTAATGTCATCAATAATTCCAATAAAGTTATTAATTCTATTCTCATCTCTTAATGCAAAAGCTAAAATAGAGCACCAGAAATCGTCACCATTTCTCTTTTTGGTTAGTACTTCCCCAAGCCATATATTATTATTTTGAAGATGAATAAGTAGTTCACTAAAAAATTGTTTATTAATATTTTCTAATTCCAAAGATTGAATTTTTTTACCCATTAAAGTACTAATGTCATATCCTGTAATTTCAATAAATCGTGGATTGATATATTCAATTATTCCATTAACATCAGTTATAATAATTCCTAGAGGATTCTGTTTAACAACACTAGAGAGTTTTAACAATTCAACTTCTGTTTTTCTTCTCAACTTTATTTCATTTTCCAACAGTTTTTTCTGATTAAAGAAATTCAATAATATACTGGCAATTTTTCCAAACTCCGAGTGACGTTTTGAGAGCAATAATAATTTTAATAAATCTTCCTTAGAAAGACTTTCAGAAATAATCTTAAGTGGTTTTATTACAAATGTAATCAAGGAAAAAGATAATATCAGCAAGGTCATAACCCCGCTAAAAATCAATATTAAAATGTGCTGCCGTGAAGAATTTCGCATTAACTTAATGCCCTCGCTAATGTGGTATGAATAAAGAAATCCAATCACTTGATTATTATAATTTCTAAAAGGCACAAAGATTGATATTTCCTCAGGATTTTTTACTAGCGAGTTATTTTTAATTCTATTGTATTCATTTACCGATATTATTGAGATTTTAGAGGAGTTCGTTTCACTTAAGTTTTGTATAAACTGTTCATCGTAAAATCTTACCGCTATAAAATAACCATTGGGTTTTCCTTCTCTTTCTAAGTCATCACTATATTGAATAGGAGCCCCACTTATTTCTGCAATTTTATTATCTACAATTAAATAAAAATGTGGAAACTTATTATTTTGAAAAATACCTTGAAGAGTTAGAGAGTCTATAAAAAACTTTTCGTAATTTTTATTATTGTATACATTGTAAGAATAAAAGCAATGAAAAGTTGTATCAAATACCCATGCACAGTTGGCTTTAAATTGTGGCAGAACAGCATCAATATTAACCTCAGCCCATCTTTTAGATGGATTCTTTGTAAAATTAACCATTTCATCCCAGTAAGTATAATCATAAACAAACGAGGTCAAAGATTTAGTATGAAGTGAAAGAATATTATTGAGTGTAATCCAAACTCTTTCTGATTCTCCTTCTGATAATTTTATAAGCTGAGAATTATATCTGTGATTAATTAAAAATACCGCAACAACAAATAATATGATTAAGCTAATAATAATTAACCACAGTTTTCCAACAACAGTCTTTAGCATATTAAAATTCAACCTTTAATTTCATCCCAGCATTAATAAAATTATTGCCTATCTGTTCGCTAATACTTTTAACAGGTATGTAATTATATTCAATAAATGGTGCTATATATGAATTATCTGAAATAAGAAAAGAAATTTCCGTTGCAAATTTGAAATAACTAACTGACGCAAGTGATACATTATAATAGGTCATAAAAAATTTTTTATTTCCTAATCCGCACTCAAAAACTAAATTACAATTTATATTTTCTTCGATGCCCATCAAATATTCTATATTGTGTGAACTATACACTAAACCTTTATAATTATAAATATCTACAAAAATTTCATTTGTAAATTTAATATTATTTTCTAAGTATATTCCTATTTTGCTGGTAAATTCGAATGTAGAAGGACTTTCTTCCTGTGCAATATAATTATAATAATTAATACCATTAACAATTTCTAAATTTTCCAGCAAGTAGTATGTATAATAAAAGTATAAATCAATTTCGTGGTTCTTTTGAGAATCATAATTACTTTTGTCAATTAAAACTCCATTGCCCCATAGTTCTAATGTAAAATCTTTTATTGAAATCCAAAAATCAGGTTGAACTACAAGACCATCATCTATTGAAATGCCATGCCACAAATACATTTTTTGTGGGGCAATCTCCATACCCCAATCAATAAATTTTAACTCTTCTTTTTCTTGTGCATGAGTTGAATTAATGATAAATAAAAAAAAGAGTGCAATACAAAATGATGGGAAAGAAAAGTTTTTCATATATAATTCCTTAGAAATCAAAAAATGAGCAATTAACTAAATAGACATATTTCTTCATTAAGATTATCGGATATTTTTTAATTTTTTTAATCTCACTCACATTTTATATTATTGCAATCTAAATTACATTATTAATCAAACCAAATGTTAATAATATAATTTTCAAGTTACATATTCATGATTAATCCTAAAAGAGCTCGCATTCTAAAAGCCGGAATCGATAAAAACGGTCCCGTTGTTTACTGGATGCAAAGAGACCAGAGAGTTAACGACAATTGGGCTTTGATTTATGCATATAAACATGCAACCGAAAAAGATGTGCCTTTAATTGTAATATTTAATCTCGTTCCAACTTTTCTTAATGCAACAATCCGACAATACTCTTTTATGATTGAAGGCTTAAAAAAAGTTAAAAAAAATCTTGATGAACTTAATGTTGCTTTCTACACTTTAACTGGAAATCCAGAAGATACAATTCCAGAATTTTTAAGAAATACAGAAGCATCACTTTTGATTGCAGATTTTAATCCATTAAAAATTGTAAGAAGATGGAAAAAATATGTTGCTCAAAAAATTGACATTCCATTTCATCAAGTTGATGCACATAATATTGTCCCTTGTTTAATTGCATCAGACAAACAGGAATTTGCAGCTTATACAATTCGACCCAAAATTCATAAACTTCTTCCTGAATTTCTTGATGAATTTCCTGTAATAAAAAAATTAAGAAAAAATCCTTTCATCAATAAAATTGACTGGGATTCTTTATACTCAAAATTAAATGTTGATATGACTGTTAAAGAAGTAAATTGGATTCTACCCGGAGAAGATGAAGCCATAAAAATGCTTGATTTATTCATTGAAGAAAAACTTCCTTACTATTCCGAAAAAAGAAACGACCCTAATGAAAATGTTTTGTCGAATCTTTCTCCTTATCTCCATTTTGGACAAATTTCTGCTCAAAGAGTTGCTCTCGAACTTCTTAAAAGAGCTCCTTACTGCAAATCAAGAGAAGAATTTCTTGAAGAATTAATTGTAAGAAGAGAATTAGCGGACAACTTTTGTTACTTCAACAAAAAATATGATTCATTCGATGGATTTCCAGATTGGGCAAAACAAACTCTTAATGAACATCGCAAAGATAAACGAGAATATATCTATTCACTCAAAGAACTTGAAAATGGAACCACTCATGATGACTTATGGAATGCTGCTCAACTCGAAATGGTTAAAAAAGGAAAAATGCACAGCTACTTGAGAATGTATTGGGCAAAAAAAATTTTACAATGGACTGATTCACCTGAAACTGCTTTAAAATATGCAATTTATCTTAACGATAAATATGAACTCGACGGCAGAGACCCAAATGGTTATACTGGTATTGCATGGTCAATTGGTGGTGTTCACGACAGAGCATGGAATGAAAGACCAATATTTGGCAAAATTCGTTATATGAATTATTCAGGATGCAAAAGAAAATTTGATATACTTAAATACACAAATAACATATTCAGAGGTGAACAATGAAAACTCTAACTCGAATATTTTTTGTTCTTATTTTTTTGTTTATAAATAAAAATTATGCACAGGAAAATTTACCGGAAAGAATAATCTTAAACTTAACAGAAACTCCTTACAACAGCATTGCAATAACTTGGCAGTCAAATCTTAAATACAAAAATCCGCAGGTTCAATATGCAGTTTCTACAAAGTGGATAGAATTCAAAGAAAAATTAATTTCAGTTAATGCAGAAACTGACTCTCTAACATTTGAAGACGGAAAAAAAGTTTATTATTACTCAACAATATTAAAAGACCTTTCTGAAAATACAGTTTATGTTTATCGTGTTGGTTCTGATTCTTTATGGAGTGAATGGAATCAATTTAGAACTGCAAATAAAAATAATGTTCCATTTAAGTTTATTTACTTTGGTGATCCTCAAAACGATTTGAGAGAAGATGTATCAAGAATATTTCGAGAAGCATTTCGAAAAGCTCCAGATGCTGCATTCTGGCTTTTTGTTGGCGATTTAACAAATGAACCAGAAGATAATCAATGGAAAGAATGGTTTGAAGCTTCTGGATTTATTCATAGAATGATTCCTTCTGTTATGGCTGTGGGAAATCATGATTTAACAATTGAAAATGTCGATGGAAAGAAAAAGAGAATTAATGATTATGTCTTATGGGAAAAAATGTTTACGCTTCCAGAAAATGGAATAGATAACATGAAAGAATCTGTTTACTATGTTGATTATCAAGGAGTAAGATTTATTTTTCTAAATACAAACTATAATTTAGAAGAACAAGCAAACTGGCTGAATAAAATTTTATCTACAAATAAAAATAAATGGACAATTGTTGTTTATCATCATCCTGTTTATTCAACTGGTGAAGGAAGAGACAATAAAAAAATTCGCGATGCTTTCATGCCAATTTTTGATAAATACAAAGTTGATTTAGTCTTACAAGGACACGACCATACTTATGCAAGAACCTATCGAATCAAAGGAGGCAAGATAAATCCCGAAGGAACAATTTATATTACTTCTGTATCCGGTCCAAAACAATACAAACCAAATCCAATGTATTCTAACTTAATTGAAAAACTTGGTTCTTTTACACAACTATTTCAGGTTATATCAATTGACGAGCATAAATTAATTTATGATTCTTTTACTGCTTCAGGCGAATTATTTGACCACTTCGAACTGACAAAGTAATTTTAACAGAGCAAGACTATTTGCGTCTTGCTCTTTCTATATTTTTAAGAAATTCTTCATAAGATTTTTTTCCTTCAATAAAAGCTATCAATTTTCCTGATTTATCATAAATAAAAGTTGCAGGTATGGCTCCATTCCAATCCTTATTTAACATGTTTATTAATTCTTCATCGTTCGTAAATGCATTCACATAGATTGGAAAATTTACTTTATTGCTTTTTACAAATGGTTTTATCTTAGAATCAATTTCTTCGGGGAAATCCACGCTAATGCCGGCAAAATCAACATCTTTAAATTCATTTGCTAGTTTTACTATTGCAGGAAATTCTTCTCTGCAAGGTTCGCACCATGTAGCCCACACATTTAGAAAAAGTAATTTTCCCTTTCTTTCTTTAATCAATTTTTGAAGTTTGGATTTATCAATTTTCTCAATAGTTACATCATTGCTTTGAATAAAACTAAATCCTGAAGCAATCAACAAAAAACAAAAAAGAAAAAAATTTCTTCGCATTTTAATTCACCCTTTTTATTGTGCAGCCAAATGCTTTAGTTTCTGTTTTAGTTACTTTTTTCCCTTGTAAAATTTCATTCAATGCATTACGCAAATCTTCACTCTTTACATCCTCTTCTTTTCGAGAATCATCTATTCTTCCATGATAAAGAACATCAAATTCAGAATTAAGCACAAAAACTTCCGGCGTAACTGATGCTTTGAATTTATCTGCAATAACATTATTCACATCCTTAAGAATAACAAAGTTTAGATTATTCTTTTTGGCATGTTCTCTTACTTCTTCAACACTTTCTTGTTTATTTGAATTAATTCCAATAAATGCTACTCCTTTGTTTTTGTATTCTTCATAAATTTTTTCCATTCTTGAATTGTATGCATTAGAAACAGGGCATTGAGTTGCAATAAAAATTATAACAATAGCTTTTGAATCTTTAAAATCGCTGAGCTGATATTCTTTTCCATTATAATCTTTCAGCTTGAAATTTTCTGCCTTTTTAATTGAATTTTCATCAGCTTTTAACGTTGCAAAAAATAAAGCTGTTATAAATATTGCTGCTAAAAATTTATTCAGTGATTTCATTTTTGTCCCTTTCATTTGTTTATTTGAATGCTTTGCAAAGATATGAATGAAATTTTTCAGATGCTAAAAAATCATAAAGTTCATTTCTGTTTTAGAACTTTTTTATTTCAAATTTGTTTTCTGAGAAAAGCATAGGAGGAATAATGAAAAAATTATTTGCTCTATCTTTAATTTTAATTTTGGGCTGCAGTTCTTCGCCAGCACAATTAAAAATATTACCTGCATTTCCAAATATTACAATTGAACAACCTGTTGATATTCAAAATGCAAATGATGGAACAAACAGATTATTCATAGTTTCACAGACGGGCAAAATTTATGTAATTGAAAATGATTCTAATGTTACTTCAGCAGAAGTATTTCTTGATATTTCAGAAAAAGTTTTGTTTGGAGGAGAACAAGGTCTTCTTGGTTTAGCTTTTCATCCAGATTATAAAAATAACGGCTACTTTTTTGTTGATTACACAACAAGCAATCCAAGAAGAACAATTATTTCAAGATTTAGTGTAAGTAAAAATAATCCAAATAGAGCCGACAAAAATAGCGAATTAATTCTCCTCGAAGTTGAACAACCATACTCAAATCATAATGGTGGACAGCTTGCATTTGGACCTGATGGTTTTCTTTATATCTCATTTGGTGATGGAGGTTCTGCAGGCGACCCTCAAAACAATGCACAGAATCTAAAATCACATCTTGGAAAAATTTTGAGAATTGATGTCAACAAATTTGAAAACAATAAAAATTATTCTATTCCGAACGATAATCCATTCAAAGGAAATACTAACGGATTAAAAGAAGAAATTTACGCATGGGGTTTAAGAAATGTATGGCGGTTCAGCTTTGATAAATTAACTGGCAAATTATGGGCTGCTGATGTTGGTCAAAATTTATGGGAAGAAATTGATATTATCGAAAAAGGAAAAAATTATGGCTGGAGAATAATGGAAGGATTTCATTGCTACAATCCCTCAAGAAATTGTGATACAACAAATCTTACAATGCCAATCTGGGAATATGGACACAATGAAGATGGCGGATATTCAATTACAGGAGGATTTGTCTATAGAGGAAATAATGCAGAAGAAATTTATGGAAAATATGTTTATGGAGATTTCGTAACCGGCAATATCTGGGCACTTGAATATGACGGCAAAAATGCTACTAACAAATTACTATTCAAAACCAATCACAGCGTATCAACATTTGGTGTTGATGAGAAGAATGAGCTTTACTTTGCCGATTATGCTGGAGGAAGAATCTATAAAATCAAAGGAACAGTAAAAACAAAAGTCGGAAGATTAAATCTTCCAGACAAATACGAATTATATCAAAACTATCCCAATCCTTTTAATCCTGTGACAGTCATAAGTTATCACCTGCCATACAAAAGTTTTGTTACATTAAAAATATATGATGCACTCGGCAAAGAAATTACAACATTAGTCAACGAACATAAACTTCCCGGAAGTTATGAAATTAATTTTGATGGAAGTAAAATTTCAAGTGGAGTATATTTTTATCAGCTTATAACATCATTGGGATTGATTACAAAAAAGATGATTGTAGCCAGATAAAATTGATCAAGAAAATTTACAACAACACTCTTGCTTTAATTGTCTCTGGTATAGCTTTTAGTTCTTTTAAAATTTCTTTAGGGTGTTCTTTACTGTCGATATCAATAATAACATAACCAATGTAAGGATCTGTTTGTAGATATTGTGCACCAATGTTCAATTTACGTGCAGTAAAAACTTTAGTAATTTTGTTCATCACACCAGGTTGGTTATGATGTATGTGAAGATATCGTTGTTTATCTACATTTGGAGCCAAAGAAATTTCAACAAAGTTAGTAGCTCCAATTGTAGAACCAATATCACAGTATTTAACTAATTTCTCTGAAACTTCGAGTGCAATATTTTCTTGAGCTTCAACTGTGCTTCCTCCAATATGCGGAGTCAAAATTACATTTGGATATTTTTGAAGTACACATGAAAAACCATCGCCATTTGAAACAGGTTCTTCTGGATACACATCAATTGCAGCTCCATTGAGATGTTTATTTTCTATTGCTTCTGCTAAGTCATTCAGATTAACTACACTTCCTCTTGATGTATTAATTAAGTATGAACCTTTTTTCATTAAAGATAATTCTCGTTTTGTAATCATATTTTTTGTTAATTCAGTTTCGGGCACGTGAAGTGTAACAATGTCAGAAACCTGAAGCAATTCATCAAGAGAAGAGCAAGCTTTTGCATTTCCCAAACTTAATTTCTTTTCAATATCATAATAGTAAACATTCATTCCCAAGCTTTCAGCAAGAATTGAAACTTGAGAGCCAATGTGTCCATATCCTACTATACCAATATTTTTGCCTCGCACCTCAAAAGAATTTTTTGCTTCTTTAAACCACTTACCTTGGTGAGCATAGAAATTTTTTTCTGGTATTCCTCTAATTAAAAAAATACATTCACTTATAACCAGTTCTGCAACAGAGCGAGTGTTAGAAAATGGAGCATTAAAAACTGGAATTCCTTTTAACTTTGCAGCTAATAAATCAACTTGATTTGTTCCAATGCTGAAGCATCCAATTGCAATCAATTTTTTTGCATGCTTAAGAACTTCTTTTGTCAAATTAGTTCGTGACCTTATGCCAATAATATGAACATCCTTTATTTTCTCAATTAAATGTTCATCATGAAGAGCATGTTTCAAGCATTCAACATTTGTATAACCATGTTTATGAAAGTAATTAATTGCATTTTCATGAATTCCTTCAAGAAGAAGGATCTTAATTTTTTCTTTTGGAAATGATAATGGTTTTGTTTGCTGATTCATAATTATGAATAAATATTCAGATTTATTTATACAAATATAAAGATGCGTTTGTTAAAAAGG
>NZ_BAAJAO010000017.1:0-68837 GCF_057554405.1 Rosettibacter sp. KY25
TTGCTTCATAGAAATTGTAGAGAACATTAGTAATGCTTGTACCATTTACTGTTAATCCGCCTGTCCAGCTTACATTTGTTCCATCAATATTAACAAGAACTACAGAGCCATTAGGTGCATTAATTGTTACATTATTTGCAGAAGATAAATCAGCACCATTTATTTTGAATACATTTAAGAATGGGTCTGTACCTGTTAAAGTCAGTCCTCCGTATTGGAAATTAACTGTTCCGTTTACAGAGTAACCCGATAATGTTACAGAAAGATTTTCAAGATAAATTTTTGCTGCAGCAAAATTAATCGGGTTGTCTTGTCTCAAAGTTCCGTTAATGCTTACAGAAGATTGAGGCAGATTTGTTGTATTTCCATAGACAACATTTCCATTAACAGCACCGCTTATAAAGGTTAAGTCTCTTCCAACAATTAAAACATCACCACTATTTGGGGGTAATTGGTCGCCAATACTATAATTAGCAAAGTAAGCATCGCGACCAACAGCAACTTTACCTTGAGTATCCGATGATGGCTGACTTACATCATAAATTACAAACAAGTTATAATCTTTTGCTGGACCTAAATCGAATATTGAATTATTCAATTGGTCGCAGCTTACTTTTGCAGTAATAGTTAATGTTGCAAAATCTTGGGAATTCAGATCACCAACAATCCAAATTCCCGTATTTGAATCATATACCCCCTGTGAAGTGGAACTGGATAATAATATCAAACCTTGGGGGATTAAATCTGATACTTGAATTCCTTTTGCTACATTAGGACCGTCATTTGTTACTTTTATAGTGAATGTAACATTTTCATCACAATTAGGATTTGGATTGTCGACAGACTTTTCAATTCTTACATCAGCCGGTTCTTCTTGTGGTGGTGGACATACCCATGGATACCAGTATAAATCTCTGCCAATTCCATTTTTAATTGGATTTCCATTGCAATCCAATACATTTACACCATAATGAATTTCTACAATCTGGTCATCTGGCCGAATGCCTGGCCATTGTGCTGTTATTGAAAATGTTGTATCCTTAGTTATTAATATTGTTTGATAATGAGTTGAATTATCAACACTTCCATCGTTTGGATATACAATTCTCCATGATAATTGCAAATATGCTTTGCTTGGATTTGGAGTTAAATGAACACTTCCATTAATTGTAATTGGTTTTGGGTCATATTCGCATATTGCAGAATCTGGACCAATTGTAGCTGTCCAATCAGTTACGCATGATAATTCACAATCAATATTTACTGTTGCTGTTGCTTCATCTTCTACATTTGCAGAACCATCAATAGGATGACCAACAGCTTTTACTGTGTTTATTAATTCGCCGCAATCATTCTGTGTAACAGTATATGTTTTTGTAAATGATTTAGTTTCTCCCGGCAATACTGGTGAAATATTTTTGATTTTGTGGTCGCCGTTTGGATTCAATAATGCATCATAAAAATCAACTCCGCCGCTTAATGTAATATCGCCGCAATTTTCTACAGTAAAAGTATAAGTAATTACATCGCCGGGTTTAGCAGTTTGTTTATCTGCAGTTTTTGTTACGCTTACACAAGTTTTATAGAAACCAAAATCAATTGTTAAATTATCTGCACAATTAAGAGTTACTGTTACAGATTCATTAATATTTGCATCGCTGTCTTTATTATCGTCACTGCCCTGATCTTTTTTTGTAGAATACCATTTTGTTTGGGATGTGCTTTCCAAAACTCCGCCGCTTGCAAAATTAGATGGAGCTAATTTTACTTCATAAGTTCCGTTTAATAAATTGTTAAATTCATATTTACCGTTTGAATTTGTCGTGTCTTTTGCAATTAATTGATTATTCTGCCAGAGTTCAACAACAACATTAGGAATTCCAGGTTCATTAGAATCTTGAATTCCATTAACATTTTTATCATGCCATACAAAATCACCAATCTTATTTGTGCAAACAGTTTCTTTATAAAGTCCTGCATCCCATGTTAAATCATTTTCTCCTGAAATTAAAGTTGTGCAAACTGTTTTGCCTGTATTGATATTTGCATCTGAATCTTTTGTGTCATTACTTCCTGCATCTTGGGTTGTAAAGATATAACCTGCGGGCGGAACAAATTGAACATAATAATCACCAGGTTGAAGATTTGAAAACAGATAATTTCCCTGTGCATTTGTTGTGGTTGTAGAAATTAAATTTCCACTGCAATCAAATAATTTAACCAGAACATTTGCAATTCCAGGTTCGCCGGAATCCTGAATTCCATTTTTATTTAAATCTTCCCAAACTTTATCACCTATCGATGCTGGTTGTTTACAAGTCAAAAATCCCTTATCAACTTTTCCATTATCAAAATTTTCATTAATTGCTGTAGCTGCATCATTTATTTCAGAAAGAGTAAAACCATTTAAGCTACCGCCGCCAAGAACCTGTTCTGCAAAATTTAAAAACTGACTTACTGAATAACCTGTAAAAGGACCGCTAACAATTACCAAATCACCAAGTGGTGTTGGATTTGTTCCCAAATATCCCGCAGCACTGTAATATACATTCAGCTTGAGTGCAGTAATTTGTCCTGCTAAAACACTAATGCTCGTAGTTGGATTGGTATAGTTTTGAGTCAGTACTGCAGGAGTTCCTCCATCAGGCAAATAATTTTTAATTGCAGCAGCTGATGTAAAAGTAATTTTATAGTTTCCGCCTACTGTCATTCCGCTTGGGAAAACTGAATTAAAATACAAATCTCTAATTTTGCCTGGTGTACTGTTAGAAGGACTTCCCCAGCCTCCCTGAGTATAAGTTACATATCCTCTTAAATCACAATTAGAAGGTGCATACCATTCAACCGTTGCAATTTCTTCTTTAGTATCAAAAGAAGGAGTTGCAAGAACAAGTTTTTGTTTTTCACCTGGTTTTGTTTTGTGGACATACTTTGTTCCTTGTGGAATTTCTACTTCTGCTTTCACTTTTACTGTGGCAGTTCCTGTTCCATTGTAGGAAAGAGTAAATGGTCCAAAGTGACCATTAATATCAGTAACTCCTGAAGTCGTGCTTAATGTTCCAAGATTGGTTGATATTTGAAGACTAACTCCTTCAACTGGATTTCCATTTGCATCATAAGCATAAATATCGAAAGCAGCAGGTGTATTCTGAATCAACGATTGACTTGATGGAATTATCAATAAAGTTTGTAATGGTGCCTGATTATTATGATTTGCATTTGCATCTGCAATTATGGCAAGTGCTCTTGATTTAACTGTGTTATTATTTGTAATTGTATTTGGATTAACTCCATCACTAAAATGCCAGATTGCCATTTGAATTGCAGCAGCTTCTTTGTTAATATCAGATAATTGTCCTGAATAATTATTCTTATAAGGATAATAATTATTGAGAATATAAGTAATCTCTGAAGGAGTAAAATCTTCATCCCAGTAATCTTGATTATAAACCAGACTGTGCTGTAAATCAATACAATAAAACTTTACGGGTTGAGAATTCAAAGTTCCTTTAAAAGTTCCGGCATAATTACTTGCGCTTTGATTCGTGTAGGGATTTATGTAAGAAACTGACACCCCCTCAGCAGTTCCTGTAACTTGAGCAATGCTGGTATAATTACTCGCCTGTTTTATCCCTTTGCTTTGAGCAAAAGAATATGAGATTAACCCAAACATAAGAGACAATAAAATCAAAACTCTTAATAATGGTCTCGGCTGATTAATCACTTTTTCCTCCTTAAAATATTGATTTTAATACCTGCCTCTTAAGTTCAATAGAAGTGCCAGAATAAAAAGCTTGATTTTCGCTTAAAAACAAAAGAAATGGTATAAAAAAAATTAACTGGTTGTTTCAAAATGAGAGGACTTTCAAATTATGATGCAGTTTAATAAGTATAAAAAATTAATGTCAGATTGAATTGTGACAATTTAGAACAGAAATGAAATCCCGATTTGAGTGTCAAAAGAGATAACAAGAAATCAGAGACCTGCTGTTAAACAGGTCTCCTTATGAAAATTTATAATCCAAGTTTAGTTTTAATATCCTGCGGAATAGCATCTTTATGAACCATAATTGCAATTACCTTTAATCTTGCATAAGATTCAGACATATACCAGTAACCATTATACTTTTTGTTTTTTGTGCCCCATGAATTTTTTGTGTAATAAAATTTAGTGCCGTTTTGGTCTTTTGCCAAACCAACAATATGCATTAAATGGTCATCTGTTGTTGTTTGATTATCAAAAGTTTCCTGACGCATCTGCTGTGTGATTGTTTTTTCTCTAACGGGTTTTAGATCTTTGTCATCGTTGCTTTCACTTTTTTCTTCATCTGATTCATCAGATGAATCAGCAGGAATTGTTGCAATACATTTTTTCTTGTCAAATGTTTTTTCGCTTACATCTCCATCCCAAGCAACCGAATAACCATGTTCCAATGCATAATCCATAATTCTCATTAAATCATCAATTGGAACATTATAGTATAAATCTTTACTCCAGTTATCTGGAATTTCTAAATCAAATTTTGTGTAAAAGCGATGATGCGTAAAAGAAGTCAATTCAATATAATCATCTGGATTAAATCCAAGTGAATCTGCAAAACTTCTGGGTGTATAAGTTTTGCCTTTATAATTAAACTCTTTTGGTGGAACTCCCAAATAAATATCCAAAGTTGATTCAATAACTTTCTGCCAAACTGGAGTAATTTTTCCACCTTTCTTTTTTGAAACTGCATCAACAATTGCTTTTAGAACCGCATCCATCTCGCCATGATTATGTTCTTCTTCATTTATGTTCATACCTTTATAAACTTCTTCGGGTACAAATCCATATTTTCTAATTACATTCATTACATCATGTGCTTGTCCTCCCATTCCAAAATTTGTCAATCCATTGTAGCGAATATAATTTTGTGCTTTCTCTGGATATGTAAATCTAACATTCCACATCGGAGATAAAATATGTTCTCCTTTTCCCATTCTAATTAACTCAGTTTCAATGAAAGAAGTTGTTGCAAAAGACCAGCATGTTCCTGTTTTTGCTTGATTTTTTACAGGAGTGGTTTTCACTTGATATATCATTGTAAATTCATACGGTTCTTTTTTATCATTCTTTTTCTTCCCCTGCGCATAAAATACAAATGGGATTAAAATGATAATGACTATTATCTTCTGAAATTCAGTTAACCTTTTCATTATAATTCTCCATCATAAGTTTTTTGATAATGTTAAAATAATTCTCTTCATTATCATAGAAAATAATTTTTTTAATTATCTCTGTATTGACAATAAATTTTTGATTTTTTATGATTAACATTGAATAATAATTTATCTACGGGGGAATAGGAATTAAGCCATTCAAAAGTTATCTGCTTATTGCGGGCAATAATTTTAATGCATGCAATAAAAGGAGGTGACAAAAAATGTTCGGAATGGACTTTGTAAGCTTTTTGATATTGTTGATTATCGCTGCAATTGTAGCAGCAGTATTACATTTTGGTTTTAAATATTACATCATTCCAGGTTTCACTTCTTATTTATCCAAAGTAATTATTGCATGGATTGGCGCATGGCTTGGAACCCCTGTCTTTGGCAAATGGTTCGAAGGACTTGCATACAAAGAAGTATACATTATTCCAGCTATATTGGGTTCACTTGCAATTCTAATTCTAATTGTAGATGTTGTAAAAAGTTGTTCTAAAAAAGAATAATTAAAAAATTGCCCGCAATGGCAGATAACAACAAAAGAAATTTTTATGAACTTTATTAATAAAAATATTTCTCCTCAATTGAGGGTGTAAAAATTAACTAATCTAATCACAAACAAAGGGGGTTAACAATGAAAATTACACGCATGAACAAAATCCAGAATGGAACAGGAAAAACCGCAGCCTTCTTTGACATCGAAACAGACGATGGCATTAAAATCAAAGGATTTAGAGTTGTAAAAGGGGAAAAAGGATTATTCATTTCTTCTCCAGATGAAAAAGGTAAAGACGGTAAATACTACGAGACAGTAACTCTTCCAAAAGAAATGAAAAAGAAATTAGAAAAGATGGCAATCGATGAGTATAATTCAAAGTAAGTAAGATTTTTCAATCGAGTAAATACAAATTCTGTTAACAAAACAAATCAAAAAAATTAAATCCGTGTAAATCTGCATAGAAAATTTTGAAGAACCCTGATGCTTTGGATTTACACGGATACAATTTTATTTCACAAATTCTTATTGCTTTCCTCATTAAATCTATTTTGCACGACGATATGTTTTTAATTTATTGATTGATTTTAATTCAATCTAAACATAATTTCACTTGCAGATAATTTAATTTAGGAAATCAAAATGAGAGTTCTGATTCGCACTTTAATATTTATTTTGCTTTCCATTTCAACAGCTGCACAGACAAATAAATTTGGCATTGTAGTTCACGGTGGTGCAGGTGTTATAAAAAATTTGCCACCCGATAAAGAAAAGGAATACATTTCAAAATTATCAGAAGCAATTGAAGCTGGTTACAAAATTTTAGAAAACGGAGGTTCATCTCTCGATGCTATTACAAAAGCAATTAATATTCTTGAAGATTCTCCATTATTTAATGCAGGTAAAGGTGCTGTGTTAACAGAAAATGGAATTGCAGAACTTGATGCTTCAATTATGGATGGAAAAAATTTGATGGCTGGAGCTGTGGCTGGAGTTCATCACATTAAAAATCCAATTAACCTTGCAAGATTAATTATGGAAAAATCTCCTCATGTTATGATGATTGGAAATGGAGCTGAAGAGTTTGGAAAACTTTTCAATATAGAATTTGTCGATTCAACTTACTTCATTACAAATGAAAGATGGAATCAATATTTAAAAATGAAACAAGAATCCGAAAAAAAGGAAACTGAAAAACATGGAACAGTCGGTGCTGTTGCATTAGATAAATATGGAAATCTTGCTGCAGGAACTTCTACGGGTGGGATGATGATGAAAAAATTTGGAAGAGTTGGAGATTCCCCAATTATTGGTGCTGGAACTTATGCTAATAATAATACCTGTGCTGTTTCCTGCACTGGACACGGCGAATATTTCATTCGTCTTGGCATTGCAAAAGAAATTTCTTCTTTAATGGAATACAAAAACTTATCAGTTCAAGAGGCTGCTGATGAAGTTATAATGAAAAAACTTTCAAATCTCGGAGGAACAGGCGGACTAATTGCAATTGATAAAAATGGTAATATTGCTATATCATTCAATACTGATGGAATGTTTAGAGGTTATTTATTAAATGATGGAAAAATCAACATAAAAATTTATAAAGAAGAATAAATTTTACATCTGCAAAATTCTTTTTGATATTATTGCGAACCCTTCAATGTTGTTTGATTTTTTTCTTTGACATAAATAATTAAAACATGAAAATAAAAACACGGAGGGAAAGATGGAGCCTGTTTACCCAATAAATTTTGGGGCAGTATTTGTGTGTGGTCTAATTGCAATGGCACTCGATTTTATTTACTACAGTCCAATGCTCTTAGGAAAAATCTGGATTGCATCTTCTGAAAAATCTGATGATGAAGATACAATTAACAAAACAAAAATTTGTATTACATGTTTCTTTGCTCAAATTGTTATGGCTTACATACTTGCAAGATTGATGAGTTATCTTGGAGCTTCTACACCACAGGAAGGAATTCGTGTTGCTTTTATGGCATGGCTCGGTTTTGTTGCTACTTCTATCACAGTAACTTTTATTAACGAAGGAAAAAAATTTACACAGTTTTTAATTGACGGCGGTTTTCATTTCATTGTGCTCTTAATTTTCGGAATTATTCTTGGTGCTTGGCATTAATTCACAAATTAAACATAAAAATAAAATGAACATCGAATTAATAGTGTTTGACCTTGATGGAACTCTTGTTAGTTCACACGAAACAATTTATAAAGCTACTGTTCATACATTGAATAAATTAAACATTCAAAACAAATTAACAGAAGAAAAATTTTATAACCGCATTGGTTTACACTTCGAAGATATCTTTAACGAGTTTGATATGAATGTCCCAGATTTTAATGAGTTCATAGAAATTTATAAATCAATCTACTTTGATTACATCGATTCTTCATATTTATATGATGATGTTGAAATTGCTTTAGATAAAATCCATTCTCTTGGAATTAAAACTTCACTCCTTACAACAAAATCACAAGAACAGGCAGAATTAATCCTCAAACACTTTAACATTTATGATAAATTTGATTATGTAATGGGAAGAAGAACAGGCATTGCACATAAACCCTCGCCCGAGCCATTGATTTACATTTGCAATGAATTGAATATTGAAACAAAGAAAACAATGATTGTTGGTGATTCAGAATTAGATGTAATGTGCGGCAAAAGTGCAAATGCAATCACATGTGCTGTAACTTATGGATATAGAAATTTTAAAGAACTCAAAAATTCTAATCCAGATTTTATTGCAAATAAAATTATTGATGTCGTTAATATTGTAAATGGAAAAAGTGAAGGAGGAAAGTTATGGAAAAAGGAAAAGTTACAGTAAACATAATTAATGGAATTGCTACAGTTAATTTTTATCATCCTAAAAGTAATATTCTTCCCATGGCAATGTTAAAGGAGCTCACCGATGCAATTAATAAACTCGCGAATGAGAAAAGTGCAAATGTAATAATTCTGAGAAGCGAGGGGAACAAAACTTTTTGTGCGGGTGCATCGTTTGATGAACTGCTTGCAATCAAAGATTTCAAAAGTGGAAAAGAATTTTTTATGGGCTTTGCTCGATTATTTAATGCTATGAGAAAATGTCCAAAGTTTATTATTGCAAGAGTTCATGGAAAAGCTGTTGGCGGAGGTGTTGGTATTGCAGCTTCTGCAGATTATACACTTGCTTCGAACGAAGCTTCAGTAAGATTAAGCGAAATCCTTTTGGGAATCGGTCCATTTGTAGTCGGTCCTCCAATAGAAAGAAAAATTGGAAAGACTGCTTTTATTACAATGTCAATTGATGCCGAATGGCACGATGCATTCTGGGCAAAACAAAATGGATTATACACAAAAGTTTTTGCAAACAATCACGAACTCGACGAAGCAGTTTCTTCTCTTGCAAAAAAACTTGCAAGCTACAACCCCGAAGCTATTGAACAAATGAAAAAAATTTTCTGGAAAGGAACAGAAGACTGGGAAGAACTGCTTGAAGAAAGAGCAGAAATTAGTGGCAGACTTGTAGTCTCTGAATTCTCAAAAAATTATATCAGAGCCTTCAAAGGAAAGTTATGAAAACTGCTTACTTAAGATTTTATGAAGAGCTTAATGATTTTTTGCCAACAGAAAAAAGAAAGAAACAAATTATACATCACTTTTGGGGACAACCATCTGTCAAAGATATGATTGAATCTCTTGGTGTTCCCCACACAGAAGTCGATTTAATTCTTGTGAACGGAGAGTCAGTTGATTTTAATTATCTCGTAAAAGATCAAGATAAAATTTCTGTATATCCGGAATTTGAATCAATTGATATAAGCAATATCCAGAAACTAAGACCCAAACCACTGCGTAAACCAAAATTCATTTGTGATGTTCATCTTGGAAAACTTGCAAGAAACCTAAGAATGTTTGGCTTTGATGTGTATTATGAAAACAATTTGAATGATGAACAAATTATTGAAATTTCTTTAAATCAGAAAAGGACAATATTAACAAGAGATTTAGGGATTCTAAAAAGAAAAGAAGTATTACGCGGTTACTTTGTTCGAGAAGATGACCCACAAAAACAACTAGAAGAAGTAATTAAAAGATTCGACTTGCTTTCATTGATTAAGCCATTAACCTTATGTTTAGAATGCGGCGGAAAACTAATTAGAATACCCAGAAAAAAAATTCCCAACTTTGAATTATTACCAGAAAAAGTAAAAGCATCACAAAATAAATTTTTTATATGCAAGGAATGTAAAAATTTATACTGGAAGGGAACTCATTACAACAGCATGAAAACATTTATGAATAATTTTATTAATATCTTAAAACAATCAAAGAAAGATTTAATGAATTCCTCTAAATAATTAAAACTGGATAAAATATGAAAGTAAATAAAAAACTTCGGTTGCTTGTTTTATTAAAAGAAATTATTCACGACCGATTTAATCTTGATGAAGATAAATCTTCAGAAGAAGAAATAATAGAAAGCATTAAAAAAGGAGTTGAGTTTAAGGGAATGAATTTGTGGGTTTTAATTTTTGCTATCTTTATTGCATCAATAGGATTAAATGTCAACTCGACTGCAGTAATAATAGGAGCAATGCTAATTTCTCCATTAATGGGACCAATTATGGGAATTGGGTTAGGCATTGGGATTAATGATTTTGAACTTATTAAGAAATCATACAAAAACTTAGGCATTGCTGTTTTAATAAGCATTTTAACATCCACAATATATTTTTTAATAACACCTTTGGGTGATGCTCAATCCGAATTGCTTGCAAGAACTACACCTTCTATTTGGGATGTATTTATTGCATTGTTTGGCGGATTAGCTGGAATTGTAGCAGCAACAAGAAAAAGCATCAGCAATGTAATTCCGGGTGTAGCAATTGCTACAGCTCTAATGCCACCGCTATGCACTGCTGGTTATGGAATTGCAAATGGGAATCTTTCCTACTTTCTTGGTGCTTCTTACTTGTTTTTTATAAATAGTGTCTTTATTACACTTGCAACTTATCTTATTGTTCGATTCATGAAATTTCACAAAAAAGAATTCCTCGACCATCAAACTGAATTAAAAGTGAAGCGTTCTATAATTGCGGTTGTTATTATCACTGTTGTTCCAAGCATAATAATGGCTTATAATATTGTCAACAGAGCATTGATAGAAAAAAACGCTAATCTTTTTATCAACAATGAATTAGCATTCCCAAACTCACAGGTTATAAGCAAAAAAATAAATTACGATTCTAGCCGAGTTAAAATTGAGGTATTTCTTATTGGAGAAATTGTAAAACCAGAATTAATAGAAATTGCCAAAAGAAAACTTCCCAATTATAAATTGCATAACACACAATTAATTATTAAGCAGGGTCTCTCAGAGAAAAAAAATATTGATATAAATGCATTAAAAGCCTCTGTAATTGAAGAACTATACAAAAAAAATGAAGAGATAATAAAAAACAAAGACCAGCAAATTCAACTTCTGGAAAATAAAATAGCACAGCTTTCACAAAATAAATTTCCTGTAGAAGAACTTTCAGCTGAAGCTAAAACATTGTTCAATAAATTAAAAGAATTTACAGTTACCAGCACAGAAATCGTTAATATACACGAAAATAAAATTGATACTGTGACTATTTCTTATGCTAAATTTTCAGGTAAAATATCTTCAACACAAAGAAAAGTCTTAAATGAATGGCTTAAAGCAAGAACTAAATCCAACAACATTAAATTAATTGTTGAATAACTTATGAGTTATGTTTTATCAGAAATTTATATTTATCCAATAAAATCTTTAGGCGGTATTAAACTGGAAAAATCGATTGTTGAAGAAAGAGGATTACATCTCGACAGAAGAATGATGCTTGTTGACAACACTGGAAAATTTATGACTCAAAGAACTTATCCTAAAATGGCTTTGCTGAAAACTAATATTGTTGATGATAAATTAGCTGTTAATAACACCAATAATAAAAGCACAATTTTTATTGAATTGGAATTCATTAAAAATCAAAAATTGATTGACTCATTAGAAAAAATAAATGTAAAAATCTGGGATGACGAATGCATTGCTGCAAAAGTCTCAAAAGAAGCAGATGAATTTTTTTCTGATGCTCTAGGTATAAAATGTTCGCTTGTGATTATGCCACAAGACGCAAAAAGAATTGTTGACCCAGATAAAAAGTATGTAAACGAAGAATATCTTGTCAGCTTTGCTGATGCTTATCCTTTTTTAATTATTGGACATGAATCACTCAACGATTTAAATAAAAGACTTAAAGAAAATTTGCCAATGAATAGGTTTAGACCAAATTTTGTTTTCACAGGAGGAAATCCATATGATGAAGACCGCTGGAAAAGCTTTAAGATTGGAGAGATAATTTTTTATCCAGTAAAACCATGCGCAAGATGTGTAATTACAACTATTAATCAAGATACAGCAGAAAAATCTGATGAGCCGTTAAAAACATTAGCGACTTATCGAACAATCAACAATAAAGTTTTGTTCGGTCAAAATCTTGTCCACAAAGGAACAGGCGAAATTCAAATTAACTCTGAACTTGAAATCTTAGAGTGGAAATAAATAATTAAAATACCATGCTGAAACTTAAATCATTTCTTCGCACAACTTTTTTAGGTGGATTTGTTGTTGTTCTGCCGATTATTGTATCAATTCTTGTTCTTATCTGGCTTTATGAATTTTTGACTGATAAAATAAGACCAATTACAATCTTGTTAATTCAAACAACAAAATTAAACGAAGTAGTTGCTTCGATATTTGCTATTCTTGTAATTCTGATTGTATTCTTTGTTGTTGGATTAATAGTTCAAACAAGAATTGGAAAAATTATAATACAGCTAATTGAAGAGAGATTATTAAAAAGAATTCCTCTTTATAAAATCATAAAGGAAACAATAGTTCAGCTTTTTGGAAGCGAGAAATTAATTTTCAAATATGCTGCACTGGTAAAACCCTTTTCAAATGATACAATGATATTGGGCTTTGTCACAGACGAAAGTCCAAACGGCTATGTTACAGTTTTTATTCCTTCGGTTCCTGCTCCAACGGGAGGATATATCTATAACATCAAAAAAGAATATATTATTAAGCTTGATTATCCAGTCGAACAGGTTATGAAAGTTGTTTTAAGTCTTGGTGCTGGCTCAAAAGAATTTTTATCTAAATTGAATTAACTCAAATCTTTTTTCCAATCATAATGGAAATAAATTTTTAATCAACTTAGTTTGCATCAACAATTTCTCATTTTTTATGAAAAACATATTGTTGTTATTATCGATTACTCTTGGCATCCTGTTTCCTTATGGCCATAGTTACAGATTTTTAATTCGATACTTTTTGATGGTTCTGCTCTTCTTTTCTTTTTTAGATATAAGAGTAAACAAAGAAATCATTACAAAAAAACACTTCATAATTCTATTTACAACAATCTTTGTTTCTATAATTTATTTTGAGTTGACAAAACTTTTTAATGAATCACTTGCTCGAACAGCATTCATTACAGCAATCGCTCCAACAGCTATTGCGGCTCCTGTGATTATCAGTTTAAGAAAAGGAAAAGTTGAGTTTGTGTTCTTTTCTTTATTGCTGAATAATGTTGTTATAACATTGCTCATTCCTTTTTTAATTCCATTGTTAATGAAAAACAATGCACACATAACTGCGGGAAATATTTTCGTTCCTGTCATAATCACGCTTTCCATACCATTTTTCATAGCAAGATTAACAAAATTAATCTCTCCTGTAATCTGGAAAAAATTAGTTGAATGGAAAGACATGTCGTATTACCTTCTGATTATAAATGTTTATATTGCTACATCAGATGCAACAAACTACATCAAGAACGAATTGATTGGGAATATTCAGGTTGTAATTTATATAGCATTAATTTCTGCATCGTTGTGTATAATATTTTTCTCATTAGGCTGGTTAATTGGTGGGAAAGAATTTAGCGCAGAAGCAAGTCAATCACTTGGACAAAAGAACAATGCATTTACAATCTGGATAGCATTAACATTTTTAGAACCCATTACAGTATTAGGACCTGTCTTCTATGTTCTTTATCAGAATGTTTACATATCATGGGTATTATATAAACACAACAAAAACTACAGTGGAAAATTAAAAACCATTGTAGATTAATTTTTATCATACAACTTGCATAAATAATAAATCATTTTTATTTTTGAACGGTGATTCATTAATGTTATATGAGAGTCAAAGAAGGAAATAAAGAAAAAGATATTATGGAAGCCGCCATTAAAGTTTTTGCGCAGGCTGGCTATCATAAAGCAAAGATTTCTAAAATAGCAGAATTAGCAGGCGTTGCTACTGGAAGTGTCTACTTATACTTTGAGGACAAAGAAGATATTCTTCTGAGAATTTTTGACAATGTGTGGAATAAGTTATTTGTAGAATTAAAAGAACTCATTGCAAACAAAACACTCACCGCAGCTGATAAGTTAGATGCAATGATAGACTTAATTTTTGATATTTATATTGAAAATCCAGCACTTGCAATAGTTTTCGTAAATGAGCAAAATCACATAATGCAGCATGCCAGTCAACGCTTTACAGACAAATATGAAAAATTTCTTGATTTAGGAGAATCAATTATAAAAGAAGGAATTAAAGAAGGAGTATTCAGCAATTCAATTGATATCAAAATTCTAAGATATTTTGTTTTTGGTGCAATTAAAAATCTATTACAGCATTGGGCTGCCGACCCACAAAGTTATCCCTTAAATAAAATTCGTCAAAATGTTAAGTTCATAATCAAACACGGCATTAAAAAATAATTTTTTTATTCTATAAATGAATCGTGATTCATAATACAGGAAAATTTATGAGAAGAAAGATTATTATCATACTTACATTTTTTTCTTTCAGCTGCTACGCACAAAATCTTTCGTTAAGTTTGTCTGATGCAATCAACTTAGCACTTAACAATAATCAAACAATCAAACAATATGAAGCAAAACTAAAACAAAAAGAATACGATTATCTTGCATCTTATGGAAATTTCCTTCCAGCTATCAATTTTGACTTCAGCTACTCTCATTTAAATGAGGAAATGGGTATCGATTTAAATCCAATAAGAGAATTAATAATTTCTCTTCAATCATCAAACCAAGTTGAATTAACTAATATTAGCGGAATTCTATCTGGCAATCCACCGATGAATCAAAATCAAAAAGAAATTATAAAGCAGCAAACATCTGCATACCTGAATAATTTAATTCCGCCATTTTATCAAACATTCAAAAAGCAAAACTATAAGAGCGGTGCTTTCCTTGTTACTCAACCAATTTTTGCAGGTGGGAAATTATTAGCCGCAAGAAATGCTTCGTTATCAGAAAAAAATTCAGCAAACAACGAATTAGAAAAAGTTAAAAATGAAGTTATATACCAAACTGTAGATTCCTACTTAAAAGTTCTTCTTCTCAAAGAAATTGTTAAAACAAGAAAAGAAGTTCTTGAAGGAATGATTCAGCATAGAACAAATGCTAATAGATTATTTCAGGAAGGTATAATTGCTAATTATCATCTTCTAAGAGCAGAAGTTGCTGTTTCCGAAGCAGAGAAAAATTTATTAAACGACGAAAATAATTTAAGCTTGGCAATTGAATCCTTTAAGAACATTACCAATATATCTTCCATTTCTGCTGATGACTTTCTTGATACATTATGTTATAAGGTCTTTTCCGATTCTCTTTCTTCAATGCTTAATAAAGCGATGAACAATCAACCAATATTAAAAATTACAGAAGACAAAAAAGAATTAGCAAAACAAAATTTCAATGCAGTTCGTTCTTCATTTCTTCCAACCGTTGCAGCTTTTGGAAAATATGAAGTTTATCCTGAATACCTTTCCAGTTTAGAGCCGCGCTGGGTAATCGGTATTCAAATGAAATACAATTTATTTAATGGATTTAAAGATTATTTGAAATTACAAAATGCAAAATATCTCGAGGAAGAAGTTGCCTTTGCTGAAAATGACATTAGGAAAAAAATTGAGCTCTGGGTTACAAAATCATATCTCGAGATGATAAACTATAAAACTCAATATGAAAAATTAAACTCTACTTTAAAACTGGCAGAAGAAAATCTAAGAATGAACGAAAAAAGATTTGAAACAGGAATGAGTACTTCTTTAGAAGTTATTGATGCTCGATTGTCACTTGAACGAGTTAAAATAGACCGTCTTCTTTCTTTATATCAATATTATAATTCAATGGTAAACTTATTACTTGCTGCAGGAAATCCACAGGAAATCTTACATATCTGGTCAAATTAGGAGTGAAACATGAGAATTAAAAACAAAATAATAATCAGCATACCTGTAATAATTTTAATCATATCAATCACATTTTTAATTATTAACTCGTTAAGCAAGAAAGAAATAATAATTACTGGAATCGTAGAAACAACCGAGATAGACGTTTCTTCTAAAATTCCAGGAAGAATAGATACAATACTTGTCAAAGAAGGTGATATTGTTAGAAAAGGAGATATACTTGCCAAGCTTGAAAGCAAAGAACTTGATGCAAAATTAGAACAGGCAAAAGGAGCAATGGAAGCTGCTAAATCAAAAATGATATTGATTAAAAAGGGAGTTCGAAAAGAAGAAAAGGAAGCTGCAGAAAAATTATACCTTCAAGCAAAATCACAATATGAATATGCATTAAAAACTTGGGAACGTTTTAAGAAGCTTTATCAAGATGGTGTTATTTCTTCTCAAGAAATGGACGAAATAGATTTTAAATACAAAGCAGCATTAAACCAGATGGAAGCCGCAAAAGCAAAATATGACATGGCTCTAAATGGTGCTCGTCAGGAAGAAATTGATGCTGCTGAATCACTTTTTCATCAAGCTGAAAATGCCTATAAAGAAGCTTTGGCTTACTATGATGAATTAAAAATAAAAGCCCCTGTAAGCGGAGAAGTTTATAAAATAATTAGCGACGAGGGTGAAATTATTAACAGCGGTTATCCAATTTTTACTCTCCTAAAAAAAGATGATTCATATGTTGTAATTCAACTACGCGAAGATACAATGAAAAATATCAAACTCAACAAGATTGTTAAGGGAAAAATTCCTTCTCTCGGCAATAAAGAATATGAATTCAAGATTACTTACATCTCACCGATGGCTGATTTTGCAACATGGAAACCTACAAATCAAAAAGGGGAATTCGATTTAAAAACTTTTGAAATACATTTAAGAAGCATTAATCCAATCAAAGAATTACGCCCGGGAATGACAGTAAATATTTCTTTATGAATATGAATAATTCACTGAAAAAAATAATAAAGCGCGAACTTAAAAGAATTGCTGAAAGAAAAACTCTTTATCTTTTATCCATCTTTATACCTGCATTCATGTTTTCACTTTATGCTGTTATCTATCAAAAAGAACTTGTAACTGAATTACCAGTTGCAATTTATGACGAGGATAATTCACAGCTAACACAAAAGATTATTGAAATGATTGAAGCATCACCATCTATGAGAATTGTTAAATACGAAAATTCAATTAATGAAATTAAGGAAGATTTTTTTACAGGCAAGATACAAGGAGCTTTTTATTTTCCTTATCATTTAGAAAAAGATGTTAAGAAAGGAAAATCCGGAACCGTAGTGGTTTACAAAAACACTTCCAATTTGATTTCAGGTAACTTAATATTAAAAGACGGTTCTACTATAATCAAAACTTTATCAGCTGGAATATTATTAAAGAAAATTCAATCGAAAGGAAATACTTACGAAAAATCACTAAACATTATAAATCCTATTCGTATTGAAACAAATACTTTGTTTAATCCCAATTTTGGTTATAAAACTTATCTCGTCCCAGGATTAATTGGTTTTACTTTTCAACTCATAATAATGATTGTTTCTGTTCTAATATTTTCATCAGAGTTTTCGCACAACACTTTCCATGAACTGCTTGAGTTATCGAATAACAAAATTAGTTTAATTATACTGGGAAAATTTATTCCTCATTTTTTCATTCACTTTTCTAATGCTCTATTAATCATCGGTATCATATTTCCACTATTCAAGATTAACATAAATGGTTCTATAATAAATTTAATTTTTCTGCTTGCAGTTTTTATTTTTAGCAGCTTAACAATAGCTTTTGCAGTTTCAAGTTTAGTTCATGACCAGCAGTTTGCAACAGAAATAATTGTATTTTACAATACACCTGCTTTTATATTCAGCGGGTTTACTTATCCTTTATGGGCAATGCCTTTCATTCATTCTTTTATTGCACAATTAATGCCTTTTACACATTTCCTTAATGGATTTCTAAAAATAGCTATGATGAATGCACAGATAATTTCAATAAAAAATGAAATCTTAATTCTAAACTTATTTGCATTAATTGGTTTATTAATCACTTACCTTTCGTTAAAATTCAGTTTAAGAAAACATCAAAACAATTATCAGAGTATTAAGTAATGATTAAATCAATCAAAGAAATTTTTCTGAGAGAAATTAGATTTATAATACACGACAAAAATTTGATATCAATATTATTAATTGCTCCAATTTTCTATGCATTTTTTTACAGTTCAATCTACATGAATAAAACAGAAAATGATGTGTCAATTATAATTGTAGATAATGATAACTCGACTCTATCAAAAAAAATAAATCGTCTTATTGATGCTCACCAATTGCTCTCTGTTTATAAAACTTCACATGATTTTTCAGAAGCAAAAGCAGATTTGCTCAATAGTAGAGCACAAGCTATTTTATTTATACCTTCAAACTTCGAAGCTGAATTAAAAAAAGGAAAAGGTGGTTACATAAAATTATTAATCAATACAACAAAATTTTTAGTATCTAATGATATCAACAAAGCTGTCAACGAAGTAATTGGCGAATTAAATTATGAGATACGATTACAATATTTCTTAACAAATGGTTATAGTGTTGAACAATCAAAAAATCTAATCGAACCATTAAAAACTGTAATTAGTCCATTATTTAATTTCACAGAAAGTTATGGTGATTTTTTAATACCAGGAGTTTTACTTCTCATCCTGCATCAAACACTTCTAATAGGTTTATCTGAAAGCATTGCAAAAGAAAGAGAAAATAGTTCACTTATGGATTTGTATTCTTTATCCAATAAATCAATTTTTTCATTAATAATTGGGAAAGGATTTTTTTATGGAATGATTTATTCTTCATATGCTCTTTTTTTCTTCAGTATTGTTTTCTCAGTATTTAAGATAAACATTTATGGCGGTGCAATTGCACTTTTGCTGAGCACTTTATTAATGATTACCTCGGTTATATTCCTAAGCATTTTCATTTCTTCCTTTTTTGAAAGAAAAATAATTGCAATTCAATATCTGACATTATCTTCATACCCAATATTTCTAATTTCAGGCTACAGCTTTCCTTTAGATTCAATGCCAATGATTATCAAAATAATTTCATGGTTAATTCCATTTACTCCTTACTCACGGGCTGCAATTAGAATTACACAAATGGGAGCTTCTTGTCATCATGTAATCTTGGAATTAATCCATTTAATGCTTTTATCAATATTATACTTCTCAGCAGCATATTTTAGAATTAATTATTTGTTAAAACAAAAATGAGGTGGATATGAAAAACAAACTATTATTTTCATGCTTGATAATTTTATTCTTTTCTGAATTACTGCTTGCACAAAATAAATTATCCGTTGGTCTTGTAACAAGTCGTTTTGATAACATCGGTAGTGATAATAAACTTACAGAAGTTAAAACTCCATTTGGATATGGTGTTATCTTGGGTTACTCACTCAATAAAGAAATTACAATTGCCTTAACCGAAGAATATTTTAAAGATGATTTAGAAAATAAATTTGGAGAAGAAACAGATTACCGTTCACATATTTCTGTTTATTTCAGCCCTTTCAAAACGAATTTAATTAAGCCTTATTTTTCAGCTGGTTTAGTATACACTTATAGAAAAATAAATTATTCCAATTCAGGAATAGAAGAATCAAAAAATATTTTTAATGGCAGATTTGGTATTGGTCTCGATTATAATTTATTGCAAAATATTTATTTGAACGTTGATGCTGGATTATATAATGATGGTTTAACTATTGTAGGCTGGAGTTCAAGCATTGGGATTCGGGTCAATCCTAATATATTTTAGCTTCAGCTTATTCACACAACCCCTCCTCAGCAGCGGAGAATTGCTCCGCTGCTGTTGTTTTCAACCATTGCTTTTTTCATCAATCTGCTGCGTATCATTTTTTGAATCCGGAAGTCTTCCACTCTTTCGTAAAATTTCTTTCAGAAGATACTCAATTTGTGCATTAATGCTTCTTAAATCATCAGCAGCCCACTTTTCAAGTGCATTGTAAATATTTTCGTCTATCCTTAAAAGAAATTTTTTCTTTTCTGCCATATTATCTACTTCTTCTTTTTAACATAACATAAAACAACAATGCTACTATCCAAGGATGTTTATCAACAGTTTCAGATTTCTTTATAATTTCAATTTTTGCTCGAGGATAAAAAATATTATTCTTCAATTTAATTAATGTTTGATTGTATTGATCCCGAACTTCATAATTAACTCCAAATAAATTATACTTAACATACAATTGTTCACCCATCGGCAAAAATATTGTTCCGCTTAATGATAGAATTGTACTTTTATAAGTTGCAAACGGAAGTTCATAATTGATATACCTTATGCATGTTTCTATTGACCATATAGATGTTTTATAAAATTCCACATCTTCTTTTGAAAGACCACTGACAATAGCTTTTTTTGTAAATGCATTTTGAATTTTCATTTGACATAGTATTTCATTTTCAAAAGTTAATTCATAAGTCATCCCAATTAGATGCTTTTTTGTAAAAATTAATTCTTTTCCTATGTAATCCGAAATTTTCTTGTCCATGATAGAAATTTAATTTTATTGATAAAGTGTTCCAGTATTAATTACTGGTTGAGCTTGAACTTCGGAGACAAGAGCAACCATTAGATTATTAACCATTGTAGCTTTTTTATCTTCATCGAGTTGCACAATATTTTGTTGACTTAAAGCTTTTAATGCCATATCAACCATTCCAACTGCACCTTCCACAATTTTTTGGCGGGCTGCTACAACAGCTTGAGCTTGTTGTCTTCTTAACATTGCTTGAGCAATTTCTGGTGCATAAGCCAAGTAACTTATTCTTGATTCAATAACTTCAACACCAGCTATATCAAGTCGTGATTGAACTTCCTTTTTCAGTTCTTCTGCAATTTCCTGTGGATTGCCTCTCAAAGAAAAACTTTCTTCTTCAGAAGCATCGTATGCATATTTTGTGGCAAGAGTTCTTATAGCAGTTTCACTCTGTATAGCAACAAACTGCTCGTAATTTTGAACATCAAATACTGCACGAGCTGTATCAATTACTCGCCATACTATAACAGCTGCAATTTCAATTGGATTTCCATGCAAATCATTTACTTTTATTTTTTCACTGTTAAAATTATGAATGCGCAATGAAACACTTTTCTTTACCACTAATGGATTAACCCACCAAAAACCTGTTTCTCTTACAGTTCCAAGATATTTACCAAAAAGAATAATAACACGAGAATCATTTGGTTGAACGGCAATAAATCCATTGAAAGATATGATGATAAAAACAAATAATAAAATTGAAATAAAAATTAAAGCACCAGATACAGGTTTAATACTATAAACAAAAATTTTGTAATCCAGAATTAGTAAAGCTAAAATAATTAAGAGCATTAAAAAGCCATTAATCTTATGAGCTTTTTTTTCATGTATTGCTTCCATTTTATGAACCTCCTTAATTAAGCTATCACAATGATATCACTTTAATATCAATTTGTCAAGAGGATTTTTTATTTGATGATGATTAAAATATAATTCATTATTTTTTCGATGTATTTAATAAGGTAATTAAAAAATGATAAAATTCATTATTCCTTGCTCATTTATTATTTTTATTTTTTTCTCATGTGAAGAAAATCTTAAAGAGAAAGGAAGTCAAGATTATATTGCCGAGATTAAAGCATGGCATAAAAGAAGAATTGAAAATCTAAAGAAAGAGAATGGCTGGCTAAATCTGGTTGGACTTTATTGGCTGAAAGAAGGCGAAAACAAATTTGGAAGTGATAAAAGTAACGACATCATTTTCCCTAAAAATGCACCTGCATTTATTGGAAAATTTTTTCTAAAAGATTCCACTGTTAAACTTGAAGTCAACGATGGAATTGATGTAACAAGCAACGGGAAAAAAATAAAATCCATTGAACTTAAAAATGATATGCAGGGAAAACCAACTATTCTTGAATATAATTCTTTAAGATGGTTTATAATAAAAAGAGGGAATAAATTTGGAATTCGTCTGCGCGATTTAGAAAGTGAGCTTGTGAAAAACTTCAAAGGCATAGAAACATTTCCTGTTAATGAAGATTGGAAAATCGAAGCAAAGTTTGAGCCTTACAATCCACCTAAAAAAATACTTGTTCCAAATGTTCTTGGAATGATAGAAGAAGAAAATTCTCCCGGGGCATTAATATTTTATAAAGATGGCAAAGAATTCAGAATAGATGTTTTAGATGAAGGCAATTCTTACTTTTTAATTTTTGCAGATGAAACAAGTGGAAAAGAAACATACGGCGCAGGAAGATTCCTTTATGTCAATAAACCCGACTCATCGGGTAAAATTTTCATTGATTTTAATAAAGCATATAATCCTCCATGTGCATTTACAAAATATGCAACATGTCCATTGCCGCCAAAACAAAATTATCTGAAATTAAGGATTACAGCAGGAGAAAAAAAATACGGTAACCATTAATTGCAATGTCGACAAACAAAAAAAATAAAAAAGAAAAGACATTAACTAAGTCTAATAAAGAATTTTTAAGCATAACATCTCATCAGCTTCGAACACCTTTATCAACCATTTTAAGCTCTGTTGATTTATTAGAGTTATACATAAAGAAAAAAAATACTACAAGACAGCTGCAGGTATTAAATAAAATTAAAAATTCGATTCTTTATTTAAGAAATGTAATTGATAACATTACTGAGCTCTACAAAAACGAAACTCTTAAACCAACCATCAAAAAAATTGACTTAAGAAAATTTGTAAATGATTTAATTGAAGAAATAATTATTGAAGCAAGGGAAGATCATCTTATTAATGTTCACATTGATGATTCATTAAAAGAGTTCTGTGGTGATGAATTTATTTTAAAACAAATCTTAGTGAATTTATTCCTGAATTCTATTAAATTTTCACCTGAAGGTGGGCAAATTTTATTAAGTGTTAAGAAATCGGGCAGCTATTTAAATTTTTCTGTAAGAGATGAGGGCATTGGAATTGATGAAAAAGAAATCAAAAACTTATTTAAGCCATTTTACCGAGCTAAGAATGTTCAAAATATTCCTGGCTTGGGGCTTGGTCTTGCAATAGTTCACAAACTGGTAAAATTGCATAAAGGAAAAATTAAAATTACCAGTTCACTTAATAAAGGAACTGAAGTAAATGTATTAATTCCATTAGAACTGTAATGAAAAAAGTACTTATCATAGAAGATAACCACGACCTTGCAGATAATATTTATTTGATGTTAAAAGAAAGAGGTTATAAACCCGTTGTTGCTTACAATGGGAACAATGCATTAAGACTTTTTCAACATGAAAAGCCCGACATAATTTTGTGTGATATAATGTTGTCTGATTTAAGTGGTTATAAAATTCTAAATGAAATAAAAAAAATAGATAATATTAAATTTCCTGTTTTCATTTTTCTAACGGCAAAATCTCAAAGAGATGAAATTAGAAAAGGAATGGAGCTTGGTGCTGATGATTACATTACAAAGCCATTTACTTATGAAGAACTTATCAAATCTATTAATGCTCAATTAAAGAAAAGAGAAAGAATAGGAACAACAAATACTAAAATTTTTCAAAAAGAAGATGATGAAAAAAAGAAACTTAGTTATAATGATTACATTTTCATGAATGATAAAAAGAACCCCGGATTTTATGCTATTAACAATATTATTGCTATTAAAAGCATCAAAGATTATACGCAGATAATTCTTTTAGGCAACAAAAAATTTCTCGTAAGAAAATCAATGTTATACTGGCAGGAAAAATTGCCGCAAAATAAATTTTTAAGAATACACAGACAGACAATAATTAATCTTGATTATGTTGTAAAAGTTGAAAAGATAAGCAGCAACAGACTTAATATTTTTCTAAAATATTTGAATGAGCCCATGCAGGTAAGTCAAAGATATTCACAAAAAATTAAATCTCTGCTCTCTTAAAATCACTTATCTCATTATTTTATCGCTCGTCTACAATTCTTTATATTGCTCAATCTTTAAAATTAAGTTTCGCATGCACCCTCTGTGAAAGTGGAATTGGAGTCATAAACCGCGGGTACAAAGACCCAACGGTTTCCAATTCCACTTGAATATAAAATCCCAGCCGACAACAAGTAAGAGAATTTAATTTGTTGTTTTCTATTAATAATTCTCTTCCGAGGGGCAACAACTTTAGGGCAATATAATGAAAGCAATAATATGCAAAAGAGCAAAAAAGAACTTTCGTTTGTAAATACAGAGGGAACCATTTATGATAAAAAACTTTTCCCACACAGACATGTTTCAAAAGAAAAACTATACAAAATTATAGCTGAATTCTCTGTTGATTGGATATACTGGCTTAATCCTCACAATAAAATTTCTTACATATCGCCATCCTGCAGATATATAACTGGTTATTCGCCAGAAGAATTTCTTGAAGAACAAAGTTTATTAATAAAAATTATTGCACCCGAATACCTTGAAAAATTTATTTCCCATACAAGAGAAGTAATTCGGGGAAAAATCTTTTGCACAGAAGAATTCAAAATAATTACTAAAGCTGGGGAAGAGCGCTGGATTTTACATGCATGCCAGGCAGTATACGACGACAACAATAAATATATCGGCAGATATATAAGCAACAGAGATATAACTGATATAAAATCAGCTTGCGAGAAAATTGAAGCAAACAAAAATTTAATTTTGGAAATATACAATGATGCTTTAATTGGAACTTATCAAGTTTTTCCTGATGGCAAAATAAAATTTGCAAACAGCATTTTAATCAAGATGCTTGGTTATAACAATCTTACTGAATTACAAAACATCAATTTTGATGAAGTAATAATAATAGACAAAGAAAAACGAAACTGGCTTAAAAGCATTCTAAATGTAAACAATATCATTAAAGACCTTGAGTTCGATTGGTTAAGAAAAGATGGAAAAGTAATTCATGTAAGAGAGCAAATAAAAGCTATTAAAGACAATCATGGCAATGTAATTTATTATGAAGGTATTGTTCAAAATATTACTGAAATGAAAAAAGCAGAGGAATCGCTTATTGAAACTGAAATCAAAAAGAAAAAGCTTGAGAAACTGAAAGCAGAATTCCTTGCAACAATTTCTCATGAAATAAGAACGCCGACCAATATAATTGTGAATTTATCTCAAATGTTAAAGAATGATTTAGATAAATCTAAGAATCAAGAATTAATTGAAAGTGCACACATTATTGAAAATGAGAGTTTAAGAATTCAACGGACAATCAATTTAATACTTGAAATTGCTCAACTTACCTCTGATGCTTATGAATACAAACCAGAGATTCTAAATTTATACAGCGATGTTCTTAAAGAGATGATTGAAAAATACAAACCGTTTGCACACAAAAAAGGGTTAGATTTTTTATTTACTGCGAACTGTGAGAATCCTTTAATTTTTGCCGATAAACATTCCTGTCAACAAATTTTTTCTCAGCTAATTGAAAATGCAATAAAATATACATCAGAAGGAAGAGTTGAAATTTTGCTTTACAAAAACTCAAAGGATGAACTTACAATTGATATTAAAGATACAGGAATTGGAATTGATGAAGAATTTATTCCTTACCTTTTTACAATATTCTCACAGGAAGATAATTCATACTCAAGAATGTTTGAAGGCACTGGTCTTGGTTTAGCAATAGTAAAAAAACATTGCGAGCTGAACAATGCAGAAATTAATGTAACAAGCAAAAAAGGTTTTGGCTCAACTTTCACTGTTACTTTTAAGAAAACAGCAATTTAATTTGCACTCAATCCTTTTTTAATTAATTCTTATAACAGGTATCAATTCATCTTCAAGTCTATCATTTTCATATAATACTTTTTCAAGAAATAATCCCGAAGGCGGGGCTGTATATTTTGCTGGTTTATCAGATTTGTTTTCCAAAAAAAATTTTAAATCTTCCTCTGTAAGTTTACCTCTTCCAATTTCAACAAGTACACCTATCATTCTTCTAACCTGTTTCCAGAGAAAATGAGAACCTGTAATTCTTATCAAAATTAAACTGTCTATTTCCTTCAATTGAACATTTTCGATTAATACTTTTGTAGATTTTTCTTCGTCATCCTTATCTGCAAATGATGAATAATCATGCATTCCAATAAAAAGCCTTGAAGCTTTTTCCATCTTTTTAATATCAAGTTTATCTTTAATCCACCATACAAATGGTTTACCAAAAGCTGTTCTTCTTCTTGATATTTGATAAATATAACTTCTTGATTTTGCATTATGCCGTGCATGAAATTTTGAACTGACTTTTTCTACTTCGAGAATATTTATATCTGCAGGAAGTTCGTCATTCATTTTCATTTTTATAATCTCGGGAGCCAACATGGTTTTTACATCAAGATGTGCAACTTGACATAAAGCATGGACTCCGGCATCAGTTCTGCCGGAGCCCTGAATATCAAGATTATTATCACCAAATACTTTTTGAGCAGCTTCGATTAGCTTTCCCTGAATGGTTCTTGCATTTTTTTGTTTTTGCCATCCACTGTAACGAGTTCCTTCGTATTCGATATAGAGTTTAAATCTTGCCATTATATATTCTTTTTCATTAATTCATAAAGTTCATTCTTATTTATCCATCATAAATGGATAACGATAATCTTTTGGAGGAACAAAATTTTCTTTAATTGTTCTTGCAGAAACCCATCTTAAAAGATTAAGATAACTTCCTGCTTTATCGTTTGTTCCGCTTGCACGTGCACCTCCAAAAGGTTGTTGACCAACAACTGCACCAGTTGGTTTATCGTTGATATAAAAATTACCTGCTGCGTTTGTTAATATTTTATCTGCCAGTTCAATTGCTTTTCTGTCCTGTGCAAAAATTGCTCCAGTTAATGAATAGGGGGATGTTTCATCACAAAGATGAAGTGTTTCTTCATATTTATCATCATCATATACAAAAATTGTAAGAACAGGTCCAAAAATTTCTTCTTCCATAGTTTTAAATTTGGGATTGGTGGTCAATATAATCGTTGGTTCAATAAAATATCCAACTGAATCATTATAATTTCCACCATAAATTATTTCTGCTTCGTTAGATTTTCTTGCATATTCAATATAACTTGTAATCGTAGCAAATGCATTTTTATCAATAACTGCATTCATAAAGTTTGTGAAGTCAAGCACATCTCCCATTTTAACTGTATTGAGTTCGCTTATCAAATAATCTTTTAATTTATTCCAGATTGATTTTGGAATATAAGCGCGCGAAGCAGCAGAGCATTTTTGTCCTTGATACTCAAATGCACCTCGAATTAAAGCAACTCCAAGAGCTTCAATATCTGCACTTGAATGAGCAAAGACAAAATCTTTACCACCTGTTTCTCCAACAATTCTTGGATAGGATTTATATTTAGATAAATTATTAGCTACAGTTCTCCACATTGATTGGAAAGTTGCAGTACTACCTGTAAAATGAATTCCACCAAAATGTTCTGAATTCATTACAATGTTTCCCAATTTCGAGCCGGAACCAGGAATAAAATTTATAACGCCTTCAGGCAAACCTGCAGCTTCAAGGAGTTTCATAATCCAGTATGCAGAATAAACTGAACTTGATGCAGGTTTAAGAAGAGCAACATTTCCCATTATTGCAGGTGATGTAGGAAGATTTCCGCAAATTGATGTAAAGTTGAAAGGAGCTACTGCAAAGATGAAACCTTCAAGTGGTCTATATTCCATCCGATTCCACATACCAACAGGAGAATGAAGAGGTTGTTCTTCATAAATTTTCATTGCATAGTAAGCATTGAATCTGAAGAAGTCTGATAATTCTGCAGCAGAATCAATTTCTGCTTGAAAAACATTTTTACTTTGACCAAGCATTGTTGCAGAATTTAAAATATATCTCCACTCAGTCAAGCTGATTAAATCAGCAGCTTTAAGAAAGACAGCAATTCTATCATGCCATTCCATTTTTGACCATATTTTATGGGCTTCCATAGCAGAATCAATTGCCATTTGAATTTCTTTTTCACCAGCTTTATGATACTTAGCAAGCACAGTTTTGTGGTCGTGTGGACAAACACAATTATCTGTGTCGCCCGTTCTAATTTCTTTACCGCCAATAATTAATGGAATTTCGATTGTTTGACGAACCATTGCATTGAGCTGGTTTTTCAATGCTGTTCGCTCCGATGTTCCCGGGGCGTAACTTTTTACTGGCTCGTTTGGCGGAAATGGTACATTAAATTTTGCATTCGCCATATTTTTTTCCTTTTTATTGTGAAAGGATTTTTGTTACTCCTAAATTATGAAAATTTATTCTCCTTTTATTGTATATCGAAACATATTCTTATGATTTTGAAAAACTTTTCTTCTGCTTTAATATTTTCTTTGAAATGCAATTAAACTCATACTATTTCCTTCCATTGCTTGTTGATTTAGAATTATTTACTTTTTGTTTGGTTTATGTTGATACTTTGATTTTATGCTTGTGATTTTGTGAAATGAATTTTTGACAATTTGAGGGAAAATATGAAAGCTTTATTACTTACAATTCTCTTCTTAATAAATTTCTCATCCTCCACAACACAATCAAAAATATTTGTAATAAAAATTGATGGAACAATTAATCCGGTTGCCGCGAGCTTTATTCACAATTCACTCCAGAAAGCTAAACAAGAAAAAGCCGAATGTTTGATTATACAACTTAACACTCCTGGTGGATTATTAAAATCAACAAGATTAATTGTAAGTGATTTTTTATCATCTGAAATTCCAATTGTTGTTTATGTTTATCCTTCGGGTGCACAAGCTGCTTCAGCTGGAGTATTCATCACGCTTGCTTCTCACATCGCTGCAATGGCGCATGGAACTAACATTGGTGCAGCACATCCTGTAATGATGAGTGAAGGTGGAGCTCAAAATAAGAAAGACAGCACAGATATAATGATGGAAAAAGCAACCAACGATGCTGCTGCTTTCATCAGAAGTATTGCAGAGAAAAGGCACAGAAATATTGATTGGGCAGAAAAAGCAGTTCGTAAAAGTCTTTCACTTTCAGAAACAGAAGCACTCAAAGAAAATGTTATTGATTTAATATCAAAAAATCTCGACAGCTTGATTGTTCAATTAGATGGAAGAAAAGTTGAAACAGCAGATGGCATCAAAACAATTAATACAAAAAATGCCAAAATTGATTTTATTGAAATGACAATAATTCAAAAAATTCTTGATATTGTAAGCGATCCAAATATTGCTTACATCCTTTTGATGATTGGAATTTATGGATTGATATTTGAATTAAGCAATCCAGGTTCTATACTACCCGGAATTGTTGGTGTCATTTGTCTTGTCCTTGCATTTTATTCACTTCATACTTTGCCAATAAATTATGCTGGCTTGGGTTTAATTTTATTTGCAATAATTTTATTCATAGCAGAAATTAAAGTTGTAAGTCATGGATTATTAGCTGCTGGTGGAATTATCTCGTTCATAATTGGTTCGTTAATGTTAATGGATACAGACATATCGAGCGACTTCTTAAATATCTCTTTGAGTGTAATAATCACAGTAACAATATTAACTGCTCTGTTCTTTTTATTTGCAGTTGGAAAAGGAATTTCTGCTCAAAGAAGAAAACCAACTACTGGAACTGAAGGAATGATTGGTGAAACTGGAAAGGCAATTTCAAAAATTAGTCCTGATTCTGCAGGCCAAATTCTTCTTCATGGTGAGATTTGGAGTGCAGAATGTAAAAATGGTGAAATAAATCCTGGTGAAAAAGTTAAAGTTATAGGAAGAGTAGATTTAAAACTTATAGTTGAAAAATCAACAGATTAGTTACTTGACATATAAATTAAAAAGGAGAAATTGAAATGGGACCCGAAAATTTTACCGTTACATTTATTATAATTTTATTTGTTATCATAATTCTTGCAAGTGCAATAAGAATTTTAAGAGAGTATGAACGAGGAGTAATTTTTAGATTGGGAAGACTGATTCCAACAAAAGGTCCAGGATTAATTTTTCTTATTCCAATAGTTGATAGAATGGTAAGAGTAAGTTTAAGAGTAGTTGCAATGGAAGTTCCGCCTCAGGATGTAATTACAAAAGATAATATTTCAATTAAAGTGAGTGCTGTTGTTTACTTCAGAGTTATTGATGCTGCAAAAGCAGTTGTTGAAGTAGAAAATTATCTTTATGCAACTTCTCAGCTTGCACAAACTACTCTAAGAAGCATGCTCGGACAATCTGAACTTGATGAGCTTTTAACAGAAAGAGAAAAAATTAACAGACATCTTCAAGAAACAATTGATACTCACACTGCACCATGGGGAATAAAAGTTTCACTTGTTGAAGTTAAGAATGTTGATTTACCTGTTGAAATGCAGCGTGCAATAGCACGACAGGCAGAAGCAGAAAGAGAACGACGAGCAAAAGTAATTCATGCAGAAGGAGAATACCAGGCATCACAACGCCTTGCGGATGCATCAAAGATTATCAGCAGTTCTCCTTATGCACTGCAATTGAGATTTTTACAAACTTTGGTTGAAGTTGCAGCAGAAAAAAATTCTACAACTATTTTCCCTGTTCCAATTGATTTATTCAAACCATTTTTTGAATTAATGGAAAAAGCAAAAAAAGAAGAAAAATAATTTTATAAAAAATGCTTAAGGAAAATTATTCGCGCCGCAATTTTATAAAAACAAGTTTTTATCTTGGAGGAGCATTTGCTTTTATTTCTTCTTTGAATGAAAATCTGATTAATTTTATCAATCATAAATTTCAATCAGATTACAAAAAAGAACTTTACAAATATTCTCCAATTGCTCGTTACTGGATTTCTACTGAATCAAAAAATGTTAATTGTCAACTCTGTCACTCTCCATCTGAGGTTTCAGGAATAAATCAATTTGAACACAAAGAAACAATTATCAAATGTTTGCTTTGTGCTCAAGGATGTATTATCAAAGAAGGCGAGCGCGGAAAATGCCGTGCAAGAATAAATATTGATGGAAAATTAAAAAGTCTTGTCTACGGAAGGCCTGTTTCAATTCATATTGACCCAATAGAGAAAAAACCGTTTTATCATTTTCTGCCTGGCAGTCAGGCATTCTCTCTTGCAACTGCAGGCTGTCCTTTGTCATGTCAATTCTGCCAAAACTGGGAAATATCCCAAGCAAAACCGGAAGACTTTCAAGTTGAATATATTCCACCACAAAAAATTGTTGATGCTGCTTTTTCTCAAAATGTGCCGGTTATTGCTTTCACTTATAATGAGCCAACAGTTTTTACAGAATATTTACTTGATATTGCAAAACTTGCAAAAAGAAAAAACATTAGAAGTGTTCTAATCAGCTGTGGATTTATGAACGAAGAACCGCTCAAAGAAATGTGCGAGGTTCTTGACGCAATTAAAATTGACCTTAAAGGCTTCAGCGAAGATTTTTATAGAAAAGTATCTTCTGCAGAATTAAAACCTGTTCTTAGAAGTATTAAGCAAATTTCAAAAACCAAAACTCATCTTGAAATTGTTAATCTTGTTGTTCCTACATTAAATGATTCAGATAAAATGTTAAATGACCTTTCAAGCTGGATTGTTAACGAAGTTGGTCCGGATGTTCCTGTTCATTTTACAAGATTTCATCCTGATTACAAATTACTAAATCTTCCGCCAACACCAATCTCTACACTTGAGAAAGCAAGAGATATTGCAATGTCAAAAGGAATTCACTATGCATTTATTGGAAATGTGCCGGGGCATCCAGGCAATTCAACTTACTGTCCAAATTGCAAAAAAGTTGTTATCAAAAGAAATGGAATGTTCACAACAGAAATTCACTTGAAAAATGGAAAATGTGAATACTGCGGTCAAAAAATTGCAGGAGTTTGGAAATAATATTTTTTTCTCGAAGGGAAATAAAATGAAAAAGCTTTTATACTTACTGCTTTTTACATTAACATTTTTTTCATGCAAAGCAGAAAACATATCTAATAGTTTAACTGATTCAACACGCTACCCTGTTTTTGCTGGACAATTTTATTCCGGTGATTCAATCATACTAAAAAAACAAATAGAAATATTTTTTAAGAATGCAAAAACAAAAACAGCAGATAGCATAGTTGCTCTTATCGTGCCTCATGCAGGTTATATTTATTCAGGTCAAATTGCTGCAGATGCTTTCTATCAAATCAAAAATGAAAGCTATGATTTAATTGTAATACTTGGAACAAATCATACAACACCAAATTTTCATGGAATTTCTATTTATCCTAATGGTTCTTTTTCTACACCAATTGGTTATCTCAAAATCGACAGCAAAACTGCAAATGAATTATTGAAAAAAGAAAATGATATTACTGTAAATCTTGCAGTTCATGCAAAAGAGCATTCAATTGAAGTTCAATTGCCATTTATTAAATATTTGTTTCCAGATGTAAAAATACTTCCCATAATCGTAGGTTCTTCTGATATTAATTTATGCAGCCGATTTGGAAAAGCTCTGGCTGAAGTTTTACGAAATAAAAAATTTCTAATTGTTGCAAGTTCAGACCTTTCTCATTATCCCAAATTTGATGATGCAATCAAAGTTGACAATATTACTCTTAAGTCAATTACAGAATTAAATCCAGAAAAACTGAAAAATGTCTTAAACAAACAATTACAAAAAGGAATAGAACAACTTGCAACATGTGCCTGCGGCGAAGCTCCAATCATTGCTGCGATTTGTGCAGCAAATGAACTTGAAGCTAAAGGAGCAAAAATTATCAGTTACTGTAATTCGGGTTATAATCCAGTTGGAAGCACGGACAGAGTTGTTGGCTACGGTGCAGTTGCAATTTCTAAAAAAATATATGATGAGCCAGCTGATATCGATACATTAATCGTTAATGACTCTTATCAATTAAATTCTTCTGATAAAAAGTTTCTTCTAAAATTTGCCCGCAATACTCTTGAGCAATATTTCAATACTCAAACTGTTCCCATACCTCGAAATATGAATCAGAAACTCAAAGTCAAGAGAGGAACTTTTGTGACACTTAAAAAACATGGAGAACTTCGTGGTTGTATTGGCCACATGTCAGAAGATACACCGCTTTGCACTCTTGTAGGTGCAATGGCTCTTCAATCCGCATTTAACGATACACGATTTCGTCCTCTTGCAAAAGATGAACTCGAGCAAATCGAAATTGAAATTTCCGTTTTAACGCCATACAAAAAAATTAAAAATGCAGATGAAATTGTTCTTGGCAGAGATGGAGTCATTGTAAAGAAAGGAAACAGGCAGGCTGTTTTTCTGCCGCAGGTTGCAACAGAAACTGGATGGAGCAAAGAAGTATTTTTAGACCAACTCTGTTTTAAAGCTGGCTTAAATGCTGGTGACTGGAAAAGTGCAGAACTTTATACTTTTCAGGCAGATGTCTTCAGTGAAAAAGATTTTGATTAATCCAAAAATTACATCAACAATTCATCTTTGTGCCGTTGGTTTTTTTTCAATCCTTGCACAGGTTATAATTCTAAGAGAATTAAATGTTGCTTTCTACGGAATTGAATTAATTTATATTCTTTCATTTGGAATCTGGTTAATCGGTTCTGCTTTAGGTGCTTCAATTGGTAAAGACTCTTTCATGCCAAAAATAAATCATATTCAAATTCTATTTCATCTTTCAAATTTATTCCTGCTTGGTGATTTCATATTTATTCGTTCGATTAGATATATTTTTAGTTCTGTATCCGGCGGTTATCTCCCCTTTTTGCAGCAAATTGTTGTTTTATTAATAGCTTTAATTCCATTGAGTTTGATTTCTGGATTATTATTTCAGTGGACAGCAAAAAATTTTCTTGCTGAAAATGAAACTCTTGCAAAAGCTTATGCAATTGAAAGTGCTGGAGCCGTTTTTGGCGGTTTATGTTCTACTCTTTTATTAAGCATAAAAGTAAACAATTTTTCTGCAGCATTATTTTGTTGTTTGGTCTTAACTATTACGGCTTCTATTTCATTTGAAAAAAGTAAAATCATAAAAAATTTTTTCTCGGGCTTAACATTTGTTGTTATTTTCATTCTTTTCTTCTTTAATAAAAAAATTGATTATTACATGACTTCGTGGAATCATCCATTTTTAATTAAATCTATTGATACTCCTTACGGGCGAGTTTCAATTTCATCATTTGAAAATCAGATAAATGTTTTTATAGATGATGCTCTGGCTTATGAAACTGAAAGTCTTGAAGCAGAAGAGATTGTGCACATTTCAACTTTGCAGTTTGAGAAGATTGATAAAGTTCTTGTTCTCGGCGGAGGATTTGAAGGAATTATTTATGAATTATTGAAATTACCAGTTAAAAAAATTGATTATGTAGAAATAAACAAGGAATTAATTGATGTTGTTAGAAATTATCTGCCGGAAAATTTATCTAATCCTCTGAAAAATCCAAAAGTAAAAATTGTTTTTGATGACCCACGTAAATTTTTGAGCAGCAAACATTCTTATGATTTAATTCTTATTGGGATGCCCGAACCAATGTCTGCACAAAATAATAGATTTTACACAAAAGAATTTTTTCAAGAATGTTATAATTCATTAACTCAAAACGGAATCCTTGCTTTTAGAATTCGTTCATCAGAAAATATTTGGACAAATCAATTAAAGGAAAGAAACAAAAGTATTTACAATGCTCTTAAAATAAATTTTGAAAATACTATTGTTTTACCTGGTGTAATTTTTATTGCATCAAAGTCAAAATTAATTAAAGATATCTCAGAGCTCATCAACAGATTCAATGAAAGAAAACTCGAAACTAAATTAGTTTCACCTCAATACATAAATTATGTTTTCACAAACGACAGATTTTATGAGATTCAGAGAATCTTTAATGAAAAATCAGAAAATGTAAATTCTGATTTGCAGCCTGTTTGTTATGCATTCACAACATCAATCTGGTTATCAAAATTTTTTCCGGATTTGGCTTATAAAAATATTTCTCTTCTAATAAATTCTGCCAATCAAAAAAAATTATTAATAATTGCTTCAATAATTTTATTTGCATTTATTTTTATTCTGAGAAATCAAGACAATCTTAAAAGAATCTTGGTTGTATTTACAGCCGGTTTTGTTGGAATGATTTCAGAAGTTATACTTTTAATTATTTATCAAAACCAAAATGGTATTTTATACAGAGATATTGGAGTTCTTCTGACTTCTTTTATGATTGGTTTATCATTAGGAGCTTACTTTACGAATTATTTTATTATTTCTTTGGGAAAAAAAGAAAAATATGTGGGAATAATTCTTATTGCTTCATTTCTGCTTTTGAATTTTGCTGTTTACTTTTTTATGAAAACTATTCTGCAAAGCTCTTTGATAATTTTTCTTGTTCTGCTTTTGCTCGATGGATTTTTTACTGCAGGAATTTTTTCTTTCGCAACTTTTTACAAAACAGAAAATCAACAGAAATTAATTTCACAGTTATATGCATCAGATTTAATCGGGGGTTGCTTTGGTTCTTTGATTGCAAGTTTAATATTAATTCCATTTTATGGATTACAAGTTTCTGTTTTACTGCTTGTTATTCTTTTACTCTTTAGCTTAACAATAATTCTATGAAAAATTGTAATTAGTCTTCTTACCTATTAATTTTACAATTGAAAAACGAAAGGAAATCTTTATGACAAATGCACAAAAATGGCTTGCTGCTTTTTTAGGTTTATTTATAATACTTTTTATATTAGGAAGAATTACAAAACCGAAAGAAGAACCTGCTGTTGCTGCAAACTATGTTGAAAAAACAATGCAATCAAATGAAGAGAAAGATGGTTTAACATTAATTCGTGAAAATGGCTGTACTGCCTGCCATGGACAAAATCTTGAAGGAAGCAAAATAGCTCCTGCACTTGTTCAAATTAATAAACATTGGGATAGAGAAAGTTTAATCAATTACTTGAGAAATCCATCTTCATACAGCAATGAAAGATTGAAACAATTTAGAGTGCAATATAAAAACATCGTGATGCCGTCATTCAATAATCTTGATGTAAAAGATTTGGGAAAGATAGCAGATTACTTGTTGACGAGATAAAGTAAATAAATTTGATGGAAAAAATTAAGGGAATCCTTGAACTCTTCTATGGATTCCCTTTATTATTTCTTATGCTTTGTTTGCACTTCCAAGCACATTAATAATTTTATGCTTGTATAATTCTTTTAATGCTTCTCTTGCTGGACCAAGATATTTTCTCGGGTCAAATTCTGCTGGATTTTCAGCCATAACTTTTCTAATAGCTGCTGTCATTGCTAATCTGCCATCTGAATCAATATTAATTTTGCAAACAGCAGAAGCAGCTGCTCGACGTAATTGGTCTTCTGGAATTCCAACAGCATCTTTTAATTTTCCGCCATAGGTATTAATGGTTCTTACCAATTCAACTGGAACTGATGAAGCTCCATGCAGAACAATTGGAAATCCTGGAATTCTTTTTTCAATTTCTTCAAGTATATCAAATCTGAGTGGCGGTGGAATTAAAATTCCATCTTCAGTTCTTGTGCATTGTTCCGGCTTAAATTTATTTGCGCCGTGTGATGTCCCAATTGATATTGCAAGTGAATCAACACCTGTTTTGCTTACGAAATCTTCTACTTCTTCCGGTTTTGTATAATGTGTAACCTCGCTTGATACTTCATCTTCGATTCCTGCGAGAACACCAAGTTCTCCTTCAACAGATACATCAAATTGATGAGCATAATCAACTACTTTTTTTGTAAGCTCAACATTTTGTTCATAAGGTAAATGGGAGCCGTCAATCATAACAGATGAAAAACCTGATTCGATACAGGATTTGCAAAGTTCAAAACTATCGCCGTGGTCAAGATGCAAAACGATTGGAATATCATATCCAAGTTCGTGAGCGTATTCAACTGCACCTTTTGCAAGATGTTTTAACAATGTTTGATTTGCATATTTGCGGGCTCCGCTTGATACCTGCAGTATTACAGGAGATTTTGTTTCTACGCAAGCACCAATAATTGCCTGAAGTTGTTCAAGGTTATTAAAATTGAAAGCCGGAATAGCATATCCGCCTTTCATTGCTTTTTGAAACAGCTCTTTTGAATTTACTAAGCCTAATTCTTTGTAATGTATCATATTACTCGCCATTTTGTTAATTAATAATCATTATTTCATTCATAAGTATAAAAAAAATATGAGGATTTATCAAAGACGAGCAGAATTTTTGGGTTGATTAATTAAAACTAATTTTCTTTTCGTATGCTTTTAGAAGCAAGTCTGTATATTCTTCAAAAGAAATTTCAACTGCACCAAACATTTTTAAGTGTTCTGTTTGAAATTGAACATCAAGCAGAACAAATTCTTTTTTGTTCAGATGTTCTATTAATTTAACAAGTGCACACTTTGAAGCCTGAGATACTTTTGAAAACATTGATTCACCAAAGAAGGCTCCTCTGTAAGTTACTCCATAAAGTCCGCCTACTAATTCATTATTTTGATAGACTTCTACAGAATGTAGATAACCAAGTTTAATTAATCCTTTGTATGCTTCTATTAATTCTTCAGAAATCCAGGTCTTTGGTCTTTTAGAACAATTAATTATAACATCAAGAATTTTAGAATCAATTTTGTATTCGAAAGTAGATTTCTCCATAAATTTTCTAAGTGAGCGAGGAATGTTATAATCGTCAAGTGGTATTATTGTTCTAATTTCGGGCAAATACCATTCAATATTTCCTTCATCATCTGCCATTGGAAATGCACCTTGAGCATATAGTTGAATCATATTTTCTGGTTTTAATAAATCTTTCTTTGAAATTATTTTTGGTTCATTCATGAGACTCAACTTCAAACTTTATTATATCGTAACCTTTTTTGGATTCAATTGCTGTGAAGCATGCACCAAGTAAAACCTGGATCATTCCAAGCAAAAATGCAGTAGTAATAAAAACATCAAGACCTTCAACAGAAAAAATTGAAGCGATGCCAAGCAAAATTGAGCACAAAACAAAAAGAGCAACTGCACTTACAAAACTAAGCACAGAATTTCTAACTAGTTTAACACGATAAACAAGAGCATCAATTTGTCTGGCAATGCTTGTAAGTCTGACATTATCTTCTGTTGTGTAAGGACCTTCACCTATTTTCAAAAGTAATTTTCTCTTTTCTTCATTTAGAAGTCTAATTCGATTTGCAACCATTGAGTAACGGCTGTTCATGCCTAATAATAATAAGCCGCAGGCATTAATCATAACTGCTGGTGCAAGCATCAACTGTATTATGTTCAGAGCATTAATATTTAAGGAAAACATTTTGGTTCTCTATTTTGAATAAATGTAATTGTGAAGAACTTCTATAGTTTCTTTTTGAACTTTCAAATCTATTTCCAATAAATCTCGGATGGAAAGAATTCCAGCTAATTTTTCATTTTCAATAATCAAAATATGACGAGTGCCGCGGTCTTTCATTTTCTTTAAGCATTCTTCATAAGATTCATTAATATCAGCTATAACCAAATCTTTGGACATAACCTCATCAACTTTTGTTGTCTTCAAATCTAGTCCTTTTGCAATTACTCGTCTTACTAAATCTCTTTCTGAAAAAACACCAAGAAGTTTTCCGTCATCGCTTAGCACTGGCACGAGACCAATATTATGCTCTGCCATAAAAAGAACTGTGTCATAAATATTGGTTCCGGATTTTACAGTCAATATTTTTTTTGAAAGCACTTTTTCTCTGATTGACTTCATTTTACCTCCTGATTTCTATTCGGGCTTAATATCCAATTTAATCTAATATTTTTATGCAATGAATTGCAAGAAAAAAATTATGAACATATTCTAAATTTTACTCGATGAAACTTCTTCAACTTCATCAATAAATTTTGGAATTGGTTTGCCCAGAACTTTGCTTCCAGTATCGGTAACAAGAACATCATCTTCTATTCTAATTCCTCCAAAGTTTTTATAAGCTTCTAATTTCTGGTAATTTATAAATTGAGTGAATTTTTTTTCTGCTTCCCATTTTTCAATCAGCTGAGGAATAAAATAAATTCCTGGTTCAACAGTAATTACAATTCCAGGGACAAGTGCTTTTGCATAACGAAGTGATTTCAAACCAAACTGAGAGCTTCTTTTAATTTTATTATCATAACCAAAATTACTTTCACCAAAATTTTCGAGGTCGTGAACATCAAGCCCGAGCAGATGCCCAAGTCCATGTGGAAAGAATAGAGCATGAGCTCCTTCTTTAACTGCTTCTTTTATATCACCTTTCATTAAGCCAAGAGCTTTTAATCCTTCTGCTATAACTGTAGAAGCTTTTAAGTGAATTTCTTTATAGCTAATCTTAGGTTTAATTGATTTTATTGCAGTTAATTGTGCGGTTAGAACAATTTCATAAATTTCTTTCTGCATCTGAGAAAATTTTCCGCTTACTGGAAATGTTCTTGTAATATCGCTTGCATAATGAAGAAGACTTTCTGCACCGGAATCATTAACAACTATATCTCCATCTTCGAGTTTATTTCCATAAAAATGATTATGAAGAGTTTCTCCATGTTTCGAGAATATTACTGGAAATGATAGTCCATTGCCCATCGAAACAGCAATACCTTCTATAAAACCGGCAATTTCTTTTTCAATCATACCAGCTTTAGCAAACTTCATAGCAGCCACATGCATTTCGTATGCTATTGATATTGCATTTTCAATCTCTTGAATTTCTTCAAAAGATTTAACAGCTCTTTGTTCTGCAACTGCTCTAATCAATTCTTGAGAAGCATAATCATTCACTCTTGAAGCATCAATGCCAAGCAGAATTTGAAGTTTAATCATGTTACTGTGTCGATACTGAGGGATGAAATGAATTCTTCTTCCTTTTGAAAGAGCATTTTTCAAAATATTTTCTAATTCACTCATTTTGAAAGTAAGATTGATGCCACATTTAGCTGCTTTTTGCTTAACAGATTTTTGTGGTCCCATCCAGACAATTTCGTCAATTGTAAAATCATTGCCAAAAATCATTTCTTTGTTTTCATCAATATCTATAACTGCAGCAAAATTTGGTTCATCAATTCCAAAGTAGTAAAGGAATGTGCTATCCTGACGAAATCTATAAGCATTATCTGCATAATTCATTGGTGATTCATCATTTCCCAGAAAAAGAATTAATCCACTTTCAATTTTCTTCTTCAATTCATTTCTTCTTTGTTTATAAATTTTTGCTGGAAACATAATTCACCTTTTAATAAGTAATTAATAATTGCCAGCTTCAAAATAGTGTATTGAGTTCAAACAAAAAATAAGTTTATTCAAGAGAGGAAAAATTCTTCATTATTATATAAACATTTTTTAATCATCAATTTATAATGATTAGATATTGGATTTGATTTGTCATACAGGTTTGATTATAATGTTATTCAAAATAAATTTTTTTAATGAGCAATAAGTTAAAATCATTTTTATTTGCAATAGCATCAATTTTGCTCTGGTCAACTTCAGCTACAGCATTTAAGCTTACATTGAAAGGAATGAGTGTTCCTCACCTGCTGTTTATTTCTTCTTTAACAAGCACAATAATTTTTTTAGTCTTTGAATTTGTTAATAACAAAAAGAATATTTATTTGATAACTAAAGGAAAAGATTTTAAAAACAATCTGGTGCTTGGAATAATAAATCCTTTTCTTTACTATTTAATTTTATTTAAGGCATACTCCATTTTACCTGCTCAAGAAGCTCTTCCTCTAAATTATACATGGCCTATTGTTATTTCCATTTTTTCTGTATTGTTCTTAAAAAACAAATTAACTTTGAGAACAATCATTGGCTTGCTCATTGCTTTTACAGGTGTAATTATTATTGCAACAAGAGGAAATTTAATAAGTCTTCATTTTCATAACATTGCTGGTGTAAGTCTTGCAGTAGGAAGTTCTGTTGTTTGGGGTTTATTCTGGATATTAAATTTACTCGACAGCAGAGAACCATCAGAAAAACTTTTTGGCTCATTCTTGTTTGGTACAATATTAATTGCATTTTACATCATATTGTTTGAGCCGGATTTAAATTTCGAAATGAAATACTTATTTGGTGCAATTTATATTGGATTTTTTGAAATGGGTATAACATTTTTCCTATGGATGAAAGCATTATCATTAAGCGAAAACAAAGCACACACGGCAACCCTTGCTTATCTTTCTCCATTCATATCGTTGATTTTTATCTCTGTTGTTCTTGAAGAAAAATTGTTTGCATCTTCTGTTTTGGGATTAATATTTATTGTGGGCGGAATCCTTATTCAACAAATAAAAGCAAACTATTAAAGATTATTACCAGCTTTCTGCTTTATCTACATTTTCATCCTTGCCAAACAAAATGAGTATATCATCTTTTTCAATGATATAATGAGGATGAGGGAAAATTATATTTTCGTTTTCTGTAGAATCCTTTTTTATCATTAAAACTTCTAAACCAAAGTTCTTTCTAAAATCAAGCTGCGAGAGTGTTTTTCCAATTAATTCTTGTGGAGGATTTTTTTCTATAATTGAATAACCTTCAAAAATTTTTATTCTTTTGACCTGTTTGAGTTTTATCAAGTTGAATGATAATTGCTCAATAAGTTCTGCTTTCAGATTTTCTTTGTTATAAATTGTAACAAGGTCGCTTCTGCTTATAGTTCCAAGTATTTTGCTTTTGTCAGATGATAAAACCGGAAATTCATCAATATCATAAATTTCGAAAAGTTTTAGAACTTCATCCAAAGTATCGTTCTCGGTTACAGTAATAATTTTATTTGTTGCAATATCGCCGGCAACAAGAATATCTCTTATGCTTTCATACTCTGTAATTAAAGACCTCAAATCAGACTCTGATATGTATCCTCTTAAATTTCCATTTTTATCAGTCACATAAAAAACATTGTGCTTGCTTTCTATCAATTCTTTTATCAAATGCGGCAATGACGATTCTTCTGAAATCAGAACTATATCATTCTTCATAACAGATTTTACAGGTATCAAACTTAAATTAATCTCACTTCTTGTTGAAATGCGATAACCTTGCTGTTCAAGATATCGTTCATGAATTGATTTTTTCAAAGTCAATTGAACAAACATTGTGCTTGTTATTACTGCAAGCATCAAAGGCAGGATGAAAGAATAATCTTTAGTCATTTCAAAAATTATAAGAATGGCAGAAATTGGTATGAAGTTTATTCCTCCGAGAACAGCTCCCATTCCAACAAGAACAAATGCTGTTACATCAAATTGGTTTCCAAAAAGATAATTTAATCCAGTACCATACAAATAACCTGCACAAGCTCCAATAAATAATGATGGTGCAAAGATTCCTCCAAATCCTCCGGAATTTAGAATAAGAGGCACAAGAATAAATTTCAAAAAAAGCAATATTAAAACCATCTGAAAAGTTAAAGAGCCGGATAAAATTTGATTAATTCCATTATAGCCTATACCAAAAATGTATTTATAAAAGTAGCCGCATATTCCTACAATCAAGCCAACGGATGTCATTACAATCCATTGAGGAATTTTTTTTAGAACGCTTTTAAAAATTTTTTCTGTCTTATCTGAATAACTCACAAATGCAAAAGAAATTATACCTGCAATAATTCCAAGTAAAGCATAGTGATATAAATGGATATAACTTCCGGCATCTGGGCTGTGGAAAATAAAGATCGATTTATTTCCCAAAAAAGTTCTTGATACAGCACTTGCAGAAATAGAAGATAGAATTAAAACAGGAAAGCTTGTTGTTGAAAATTCGTTTAATAGAATTATTTCGAGTGCAAAAAAAATTCCTCCCATTGGAGTATTAAAAATTGCTGAAATAGCAGCTCCTGCTCCTGCTGCAGTAAGAATTCTTTTTTTATTATCCGGCAAGTTAAGAAGAAAAGAAAGTTTATTTGCAATTCCACCTCCAAGACGAGCAGCTGGACCTTCAGGACCAACAGTATTACCAGAGCCAATACTTATGACAGCAGCAAAAAAATTAAAAACTGTTGAGCGAAAAGGAATTCTATTTCCCTTTGCTGCAACTGCTTTTATAACTTCTGTAACTCCCTTTTTACTTGCGTATTCGGGCGAAAGAAAAATCATTATACTCTGGATTAACATTCCAATTGCAGGAATTACAATAACAGCAGCAGCTCCAAGAAAAAATAAACCACTTGTTGTTTGATGAAAAAATAACTCATTAAAAAATTCTATTGAATCATGAAACAGAACTGCAGCAAGTCCTACTACAATTCCAGTTACAACAGCATAAATAATATTTAATGTAAAATCGTTTTTTACTGCTTGAGAAAAAATTTTTTCTGCTCTTGCAAACAACTTATCCTCTTACTTATCTCTTCTTATTATTACAACAGTTGCATCATCGTCCCAGTTTTTTCCGCCTCCATAAACATAAAGTGTATCAAAAATAATATCCAGCAATTGTTCGGGTGTTTTGTCGAAGTGTTCTTTAATTATTCTTTTTAATCCTGAAATGTCAAAATCATTTTCGTTGCCATTTTTTCTTTCTATAATTCCATCGCTGTAAAGAACAAGCAGACTTCCTGGTTTCATAAATGCGTGTCCTCGATGAATATTAATTTCTGGAAGTGCACCAAAAATTAATCCAGTTGAATCAAGTTCAATAAATTCATTTCCATCATATAATAATGGTGCTGGATGTCCTGCATTCACATAAATTATATTTCCATTTTTTTCTATTTCTGCATAAAACAACGAAACAAAGCTTGTTGAATAAACACTTCTATAAATTACATTATTAAGTTTCTTGAAAGTGTATACCATTTTAAGATGTTTTTCAAGACCCATTCTTAATCCTGTTACAACATCTCTAACAAGCAAAGCAGCAGGTAAACCATGACCACTTGCATCTCCAATGCATACACCAAAAACTTCGTTATCAAAATTGAAATAATCATAAAGGTCACCGCCAACCATTTCAGCAGGAATAGACCTGCCGGCTACTGTTAATCCTTCAAATTCTGGTGCTGTAATTGGTAACAAACTTTGCTGAATTTGAACAGCCTGTTCCATTTCACTTTTTACAGCTTCAGATGTTAATCTGTAATTTAGAACTGTTCGGACTGCATTCAAGCATAATTCAATTTCTTCTCTAATCCATCCGCTCATTAAATCAAAAATAAAAATCCATCTTTGTTCTTTTCCTTTAACTGTTATTGCTGCTGGAATTCTGTATTCTCCATTCTTACCAACTGTGCTGTCTATTGATACAGACGGGTCATCAAAAATGTATGTTTTTGATTTGAGCAATAATTGAACAGCTTTCGAATCTGCTGGTATTTTTTCCAGTGAGTGATTTTCTTTTGAGAAGATTAAAACATATTCATTTTCTCTTTCTTCATAAATCCTTCCATTGCCAATATGTAAATCGTAACCAAATGTATTTTCGAGTTCTGTTACAATTGTTGAAAGAAAATCTTTGCCTGATTTTTCTTGTCCTATTTTTGAAAGCAGAGAATCAAGTTTTCGATGAAAAATTTTTGGGTCAAGCATTTTTATATCTTTCTAATTTTACACAAAGTAAATTTACAAAAGATAATAATCTTATTTTTAACATAATTTTTTGTTAAACAGAAATTTCCTTACAAAATTATACTTTTATTAATTTTTTAGTTTTAATTGATTCATTAACATATAAATTTTAGTTTTGCAGGAATTTTTAACTAAATTATGTGAGAAAAAATGGAAACACACAGTATTTCTATTCCGTTGCTTAGTTTACTTCCTTTCGTTTTGATGCTGTTATCAATAGCAATTTTTCCACTTGTATGTAATCATTTCTGGGAAAAAAATTCTAACAAACTTATTATCGCAATTATTTTAAGTATTCCAGCTGCCGTTTTTCTTCTTTCTTCTAACTTAGGCGACCGCCTTTATGAAACAATGGTATTTGATTATATTCCGTTTATAATTCTTCTTGGTTCTCTTTTTACAATAACAGGAGGAATTTATTTATCCGGCGATATTGAAGCTAAGCCTTCAATTAATACTTTATTCTTAGGAATTGGTGCTGTTCTTGCTTCGTTCATGGGAACAACAGGTGCTGCGATGCTTCTTATACGCCCTGTCATTCAAACAAATAAAGAAAGACAATTCAAAGTTCACACAATTTTGTTCTTCATTGGAATTATTGCTAACTGCGGCGGTTTGTTAACTCCACTTGGAGATCCGCCATTGTTTATGATGTATTTGCGTGGTGCTCATTTTACTTGGTTTCTAAAGTTATTTCCGGAATGGCTCTTTACTAATGCTGCATTATTATTAATCTATTTTTTAGTTGATTCTTATTATTACAAAAAGGAACCCAAAGCTGCTATTCAAAAAGATAAAGCTTATATCAAGCCAATTAAGTTAGAAGGAAAATTAAATTTTCTATGGCTTGCTGGTGTTGTTTTATCTGTTGCTTTCCTGAACGAACAATATTTACATTTCATTGAAAAGAATGAATATTATAAGTTTATTCGTGAAGGTGCAATTCTATCAATGGCTATTCTTTCTCTTCTGTTTACATCAAAACTTATTAGAGAATCAAATAACTTCACTTGGGAACCCATTAAAGAAGTAGCCTATTTATTCTTTGGAATTTTTATAACTATGGTTCCATGCTTGTTATATCTTGAAGTAAATGCTCATACACTTGGTGTTACATTGCCTCATCAATTCTATTACTACACTGGGCTATTAAGCAGTTTCCTTGATAACACTCCAACTGCTGTAACATTTCACTCTTTAGCTTTAGGTCTTGGAATTAATACTGGAACTCTTGTAGCAGGAATACCTGAAGAACTTCTTAAAGCAATTTCTGTTGCAGCCGTAATGTTTGGAAGTATGACTTACATAGGAAATGGTCCAAACTTTATGGTAAAGGCTGTGGCAGAAGAAAATAATATCAAAATGCCAAGTTTCTTTGCTTACATTTATAAATTCTCGTTAATTGTTTTACTTCCAATTTTCATATTAATTCAATTATTCTTCATTGGTTGGTAAAAAATTACGGGCTACAACTTCAAATCAATACTGGTTTTGTTGTAGCCCTTTTTATATAAAGGAAGTAATACTGCTGCAATAAAAATTAATATGCCAAGAAAATAAAAAACTTTTCCTGCTATAAAATCATAATTCAAAATTCCAAGTTCTTTCAAAATATAGTTCCAATCATGAAAAACTTTTTTGCCTCCCAATAAAGGCAGCTTTTGTGATTTTGCATCTGCTGCATAAACACTAATATTCAAAAAATTTTCTCCAAGCCAAACTAAAAATATTTGGGCTAAAAATATTTTTTCTTCTTTCAAATAATAAAACACAAACATTGCAGGAATAAAAATTTGCGCAATAGTTCCTCCAAGAGCATGCATAAATTTTCCAAAAATTTTGAATATTCCATGTCCTCCTTCATGAATTAATAAATTGATATAATCAATGAAAATAAATTTTCCTCCGTTGATTAATAAAAAAATTATGATTGGTAAAAGCAAAAACGAACCAATCCATTTTTCTAAATCTTTTTTCACTTTATCCTTCGAACATTTTTCTTAATTGATTAACATCTTTTGTAATACCAAGACAAACAATTAATTTAATTCTTGCTTTTTGGCCATTCAAATATTCTGCAAAGATTACACCTATTTGTTTCAGCCACTTGCCGGCACCTGGATATCCATAAATATCAAGTGTTTCACCTGCTGGGCATCTTGATACAAGAACCACTGGAATATTTTTCTCTACTGCATATTTAATTCCTTCAAAAGCTTTTGGTGGAACATTTCCAACTCCCATTGCTTCTACAACTATTCCATCTGTTCCGCTGTCTGCAGAGAAACGAAAAAATTTTTCATCCATACCTGCATATACTTTTATTAAATCAACATTTGGATTAATCTTTTCTGTTTCGAACTTTTCTAGTTTTCTGGGCAGTCGATTAAAAATTACTTTTCCTCTTTCAACAAAACCAAGTGCACCAAAATCAAGACTCCTGAATGTTTCAACATCTTCAGTATGAGTTTTTGTTACTTCACTTGCTGCATTGATTTCTCCATTTAAACAAACAAGAACACCAAGTCCTCTGCTGTTTGGATTATTAATAATATGAATTGCATCAAGTAAATTTCTTGGACCATCCCAATCTGGTTCAGAACTTGTCTTCATTGCACCAATTACAACAATTGGTTTTTCTGTTTTTATTACGAGGTCTAAAAAATATGCTGTCTCTTCAAGCGTATCTGTTCCATGAGTGATTATTATTCCATCTATGTTTTCATCGTTTACAAATTTTTTTATTTCTTTTGATAACTTTAGCATAAGTTCTGGGGTCATGTGTGGACCTGGATAATTCCCAAATTCATAAATAGAAATATTTGCCAAATCTTTTGCTTCGGGAATTAATTTAATTAATTCTTCTCCATGAAAATATGGAACAGCAGCTTTTGTTTGTTCATCAATTTTCATTGAGAAGGTTCCACCTGTAAAAACAATCAAAATATTTTTCATTATTCTTCCTTTTTATTTTATCGAAAACTAAACAAAATTAATTTCTTTCTTAAGCAGAAAAAATTTTTTAAATATTCTGTAAAAATTAATTTGCTCTTATGCTTTCCAACTCATATTTTCACATGGGTTTAAACCCCACCAAAATATGTTGATAATTTGTTAATAACTTTAATTTGTGAAACGTTTCACACAAATTAAGAGATGCTTTTTCTTTTTTTGTGAAGTTGTATTTATGTTCATTTTTTTACTGTTTTAACCACATCTCATTGTAATTCAATGAGTTATGGTTATTTCTTAATGTTAATAATTTGTTGATATTCTGGGAGTTTATACTCGTTCTTAAATAAAAAAATTTTGTTTTTCTTTCATTTTCTAAACAAAAATTGTGGATAACTATGGAGTTAGTTCAAAAAACAGAAGTAACAAAAGACGCTAAAGATATCTGGAAAGAATGCTTAAATATTATTAAAAATAACGTTCCCTACATAACTTACAACACTTGGTTTTTACCAATTAAGCCTTATGAAATTGAAAATAATACATTAAAAATTTTTGTACCTAATAATTTTTTTATTGAATGGATAGAAGAACATTATAACACATTAATTAATAAAGTTATAAATCAAGTTTTAGGCAGTGATGGAAAATTAGTTTACATAGTTTTAGAAGAAAAAGAAGAACTAATTGAAAGCGAACCTGTTGTTATAAAAAAAGAAGAAACTTCCTTTTATTCAATTCCACAACAAAAACAATATGAAACATTTTTAAATCCAAGATATACTTTTGAAAATTTCATTAAAGGAGAAGGCAACCAGCTTGCAAGAGCAGCTGCTTTTGCTATTGCAGAAAATCCTGGACAAACTTCTTTCAATCCTCTTTTTATTTATGGTGGCGTGGGTCTTGGAAAAACACATCTTATGCATGCAATAGGAAATAAAATATTAGAGAGAACACCAGAAAAAAGAGTTATCTATATTTCTTCTGATGCCTTCACCGTAGAATTTGTTGAATCAATTCAAAGTGATAAAGTAAATGAATTCTCAAGTTTTTATAAAAGCATGGATGTGTTAATAATTGATGACATTCAGTTCCTTGTCGGAAAAGAAAAAACTCTTGATTTGTTTTTCCAAATTTTTAACACTTTACATCAAAACGGAAAACAAATTGTTCTCTCAAGCGATAAACCTCCAAAAGAATTAAAAGGATTAAATGAAAGACTTATTTCTCGTTTCTCTTGGGGATTAACTGCTGATATTCAACCTCCTGATTTTGAAACTCGTGTTGCAATTTTAAAAAACAAAAGTGAAAATTATGGAATTAGTTTGCCTAACGAGTATCTTGAATATATTGCTTACAATATAACTTCAAACATACGCGAGCTAGAAGGCTGTTTAATTAAATTACTTGCTACTTCTTCACTCAATTCAAAAGAAATAGATTTTGACCTAGTGAAAAAAACAGTAAAAGAAGTTTCTACCAATAAACAGGTTAATATTTCTATTGATGTTATAACCAAAGTTGTATGTGATTTTTACAATGTAGATGAAAATAAAGTAAGAGAAAAAAACAGAAGAAAAGAAGTTGTGCTTGCAAGACAAATAGCTATGTACCTTTCTAAAACATTAACAAAATCTTCTCTCAAAACTATAGGTCTGCATTTTGGAGGAAGAGACCATTCAACAGTAATTCATGCCTGTACAAGCATAGAAGAATTAATTCAGACAGACCCAAAATTAAAAGAAACTATAGACTACCTTAAAAACAAAATTGAAATGTCCTCTTCATAAATGTTGATATCTTGTTATTTGTCTGTTTGAACTTTGTTGATTCTGGTATAAAAATATACTTGTAAGTTTTTTCTTTATTTTATTAACAACAAACTAACATTAACAATCTTTAATAACTTTGATTTTTGCACTAATAATAAAAAGAAAATTACTTATCAACATATTAACAATGTTGTTATTTGTGTTATGTTATTAATTAATTAATAAATTATTAAAACAAAGTTGTGAATAAACAGAATAATTAAGTCAATACTAAAATTAATAAATTGAAAGTATAGGCATTTTTTGATATTTTGCACTGTCAATTGGAGATAAAAATGGAATTCAAAGTTAATAGTAAAGAGCTAGAGAAATTGCTCAGTAAAATTATTCCCGCAGTACCAACAAGAACTCCAATGAAAATTTTAGAAAATTTTCTCTTTGATATTAAAGATGGCTTACTTACTGTTTATGCTACGGACCTTGAAATTTCACTAAAGTCATTTTTAAGTGTTGTTTCTGATGATAATGTAAAATTTGTTGTTCCAGCACATAAGCTTTATGACTTAGTTAAGTCTTTCAAAGAAACAACAATTCATTTTCAACTGCAGGAAAGCAATAAGAAAGTAAATTTAACTACAGATATAGGTAAGTATTCATTAAGTTACTTAGAAGCAGATGATTATCCTGAAATACCATCGTTAAACGAAAGCAAAGAACAGGAAATAAATGAAATTACTATTAATGGCGAAGATTTAAGAAGTGCTATAGAAAGAACTGCATTTGCGATGAGTAAAGAAGAAATCAGACCTGCATTATTAGGAACACTGTTTGAATTTTCTGATGATGGATTAAGATTTGTAACTACAGATGGACACAGGCTTGTAAATCTTTTAAGAAAAAACATAGAAGCACCAATTAAAAAACAATATGTAGTACCAGAAAGAGCAGTAAATGTATTAACAAAAATTTTAGATGAGAAAGAAGTAAAAGTCTATTTCACAAATACTTATGTATCTTTTAGATTGAGTGATATAGAATTAATTTCAAGACTCATTTCTCATAAATATCCAGAATATCAAAGTGTAATTCCTTTAGAGAACGAATTCATTCTCAAGGTGAACACAAAGGAATTAAATGATTCGATAAAAAGAATGATGTTGTTTTCTACTTCTAATACAAGGAGAGTAAAGTTTTCATTAAATAAAGAAAATATTACAATCTCTGCAGAAGATGTGGATACGGGGTCCGCAGGAGAAGAAAAGGTTATGTGTGAATATTCTGGTGAACCAATGGATATTGGTTTTAACTCACAATATATGAATGATATTTTAAGTCATCTTACAGATTACGAAGAAGTTATTTTTAAATTACATTCTCCAACAAAAGCAGTAATAATCGAACCGGCAGAAAAGAAAGAAAACATAGAACTTATGATGCTGCTAATGCCGGTAAGAATAAATACATAAAATGGTTCTTAAACAAATTGAGTTGCTTAATTTTAGACTTCACAGGAAAACTTCCATCGAGTTCTCTGATAAATTGAATCTTATAGTTGGAGGAAATGGACAAGGAAAAACAACAATCTTAGAAGCAATTTATTACTTGTGCACAACAAAAAATTTACATCTATCGTCAGAAAATGAAGTTGTTACTTATGATGAGCAATATTTTGAAATAGCAGGGAAGTTTATTGATTTGACAGAAGATAAAGTAAGACTGAACTACGACATACAAAAAAACAAAAAAACTTACTATCTCAACGAAAAACAAATTAATTCTGCAGCAGAAATCATAGGCAAATTTCCAGTAGTATCGTTAACTCAATCAGACCACTCGATAACTCAAGGTGCACCAGCAGACAGAAGAAAGTTTGTTGATTCAATTATTTCACAAGTAAGTCAATCTTATTTGAAAATACTTTTAGAATATTCTAAAATACTTAAACAGCGCTCAATAATTTTAAATCAGATTAGAGAAAACAAGAATATTAATCTTTACAGCCAGCTTGATGTATGGACCGAAGCTTTAATTACAAGAGGAACAGAAATAATTAAACAAAGAAAAAAATTTATAGTTGATTTTGATAATTATCTAAAAGAAGCATATAAGCAAATAATGACAGATGAAGAAATCCCATCAGTTATTTATTCTACACAAATAAATAATGAAGAAAACATAGAGAAAGAATTTAGAGAATCACTTGAGAAACAGAAAGAAGAAGAGATAAGAAAAAGCATGAACTTAATAGGTCCACATAGAGATGATTACATTTTCTATTTAAATGGAAAAGAACTTAAAAGATATGGTTCGCAGGGACAACATAAAACATTTCAAATAGCTTTGAGGTTTGCACAGTTTTTTTATATTCAGGAAAAAATTTCAAAGTCTCCTATATTTTTAATGGATGACATTTTCGGAGAACTTGATAAATATAGAGCAGGAAAAATAAGCAGCTATCTTCCTAAAGTAGGACAAGCATTTATTACAATGACAGATTTAACAAAAAAAGAAGAGCTTGGTGAATTAAAAAATTCACTATTTATAAAAGTTGAAAATGGGAAAACGACAATCATTAATTAGTTTTAAAAGCATAAGCGATATCTTACAGACAGAAAAGGAGTTTGAAAAAATTAGGGAGATAGCAGAAAATTATAATGTTGCAAAAGAGTTTGTTAATATTTTTCCAGAATTAAAAGAAATAGCAAAAGCAAAAAAAGTTGATAAACAAACTTTGTTTTTGAAAGTAGAAAATTCTGTTTGGAAAAGTGAACTGAATCTTCAGAAAAATTTATTAGTAAAAAAAATCAATAAATATTTTGGTAAAGAAGTAATAAAAACTATAAAATTTTTATAGGGACAGGAGAATATGACAAAAGATAAAACAACAGCAGCTTCAGAATATACCGCGAAAAGTATTAATGTTCTAAAAGGACTTGAAGCAGTAAGAAAAAGACCAGCAATGTATATCGGCGATGTTGGGTCACGAGGTCTTCATCATTTAATTAATGAAGTTGTAGATAATAGTATAGACGAAGCACTTGCTGGCTTTAATGATAGAGTAATTGTAACAATTCATAAAGATCAAAGTGTAACTGTAGAGGATAGAGGAAGAGGCATTCCTGTAGATATTCACCCAGAAGAAAAAAGGTCTGCTCTTGAAGTTGTAATGACAGTTCTTCATGCTGGCGGAAAATTTGATAAAAGTTCATACAAGGTTTCTGGTGGTTTGCACGGCGTTGGAGTCTCGGTTGTTAATGCATTATCTGAATGGTTGAAAGTAGAAGTAAGAAGAGATGGAAAAATTTATTTTCAAGAATATCATCGAGGAGTTCCAAAAGCTCCTGTAAAAATTATTGGAACTTATAAGGGTGAACAGACAGGAACAAAAATTACATTTAAACCAGATAAAGAAATTTTCAAAACTGTAAAATTCAATTTTGATACTGTAGCAGAAAGAATGCGGGAACTTGCTTATCTGAATAAAGATGTAACTATGATTTTAAGAGATGAAGCAGAAGGAATAGAAGAAACTTACCGATTCAAAGGTGGATTAGTAGATTTTGTTAAATATCTTGATGAACAGCGCGGTCCGCTTCATAAACCGATTTATATTGAAGGTGAAAAAGATGGAACGCCAGTAGAAGTTGCATTTGAATACAATGATTCTTATTCAGAAAATGTTCATTCCTATGTAAATAACATAAATACAATCGAAGGAGGAACTCACTTAATTGGTTTTAGAACTGCTCTTACAAGAACTTTTAATAATTATGCTTATAAAAATGGATTGATTAAGGAAAACAGTAAAATAACTTTAACGGGGGATGATTTTAAAGAAGGACTTACAGCAGTAATTTCAGTAAAAGTTATGGAGCCTCAGTTTGAGGGACAAACAAAAACAAAACTTGGCAACAGCGAAGTTAAATCAATTGTGGAATCAATAGTAGGCGAAAAACTTTCTGAATATCTTGAAGAAAATCCTTCTGTAGCAAGAAAAATAATTGAGAAATGTTTACGCGCAGCCGAAGCAAGAGAAGCTGCAAGAAAAGCTCGCGAACTTGTAAGAAGAAAAAATGCTCTCGACTCATTACACCTGCCAGGCAAATTAGCAGATTGTTCAATTACTGATCCAGAGCATTGTGAAATTTATATAGTTGAAGGTGACTCTGCTGGCGGTTCTGCTAAACAAGGAAGGGATAGAAGATTTCAAGCTATTCTTCCTATTAAAGGAAAAATTATAAATGTAGAAAAAGCTAAGATTAATAAAATACTTGAAAACCCGGAAATTCAAGCTATTGTTTCGGCAATTGGTGCAGGAATCGGAGAAGATTTTGACCCATCAAAAGCTCGTTATGGAAAAATAATTCTTATGACCGATGCAGATGTAGATGGAAGCCACATCAGAACTTTGCTTCTTACTTTCTTTTACAGACACATGAAAGAATTAATTACAGAGGGAAGAGTATACATTGCTCAGCCGCCACTTTATAAAATTAAAAAAGGTAAAGAAGAGTATTATGCATATGATGATGAAGAGAGAGACAAAATTTTAAAACGCCTTAAAGCAGATGGAAAAGTAAAAAAAGAAAATATGGAAGTTGTTGAATCTGAAGAAGGAACGGAGGAAACAGCATCATCGAAAAACATCGTAATATCACGATACAAAGGTCTCGGTGAAATGAATCCAGAACAACTCTGGCAGACAACAATGAATCCAGAAACAAGAACAATACTTCAAGTAAATCTTGAGAGTGCAGCAGCAGCAGATAAGATTTTTGAAACATTAATGGGAGACGATGTTGAACCAAGAAGAGAGTTTATTGAAAAACATGCTAAATATGCTAATCTCGATGTATAAAATAATATGAACATAAAACCAACATACGATAAACCAATTATTGAATTTGCACGAAAAGATTACACAGTATTAAACAAAAATTTGACAGTTGATGAAGCACTCAAAAAAATTAGAAATGAAGGAGCCGGAGAAAGAATAGTTTATTTTTATGCAATTGATGATGAAGACAAATTAGTAGGAGTTTTGCCTACAAGAAGATTATTAACGGCACAGCCAGATACAAAATTAGAACAAATAATGGTTCAAAGAGTTGCTGCTCTTCCATCAACAGCAACAGTTTATGATGCATGTGAATTTTTTGTAACATATAAATTTCTTGCTTTCCCAATAGTAGATGAACAGAAAAGAATTATAGGAATAATTGATATTAATATTTTTACAGAAGAATTTTTAAGTAGCGAACCGGATATAGAAGAACGACAAAGAATTAATGATATCTTTGAAACTATTGGCGTTAATATTAATGAGATTAAAAATGCTTCTCCTGTTAAGGCATGGAGAATAAGATTTCCATGGCTACTTGCTACAATAACAAGCGGAACAATTTGTGCATTCTTAGCAGGAATGTTCGAAACAACAATAGAAGAAAGTTTAATAATAGCTTTTTTTCTTACACTAATTCTTGGTCTTGCAGAAAGTACAAGCATTCAATCTATGACACTTACTATTCAAGCATTGCATACTGTTAAACCAACTTCAAAATGGTATCTCAGAATTTTATGGAAAGAATTAAGAACAGCATTTCTTCTTGCATTTGCAAGTGGGGTGATAGTATCATCGATAATTATTCTATGGAAAAATGACATGCTTGCTTCATCTGTAATTGGTCTTAGCATTTTGATAATTCAAATTACAGCTGCTTTCTGGGGAATAACAATTCCATCAGTTCTTCATAAAAAAAATCTGGACCCAAAAATTTCTGCAGGACCAATTACACTTGCAATAACAGATATTTTTACAATTATTTTTTATCTCGGTATTGCAACTATGTTACTTTAAAAAATTTTAGAAATAAATTAAGGAAAAAGAAGTAAGATTATGACAACAATATTTGAAAAGATAATTCCTGTTTCTCTCGAAGAAGAAATGAAATCTTCTTACATCGACTATGCAATGAGTGTTATTGTTGCAAGAGCATTGCCAGATGTAAGAGATGGATTAAAACCTGTTCATCGAAGAGTGCTCTTTGGAATGCATGAATTAGGATTGGCATATAACAAGCCTTATAAAAAATCTGCCCGCATCGTTGGCGAAGTTCTCGGTAAATATCATCCGCATGGTGATAGTGCAGTTTATGATACAATGGTTAGAATGGTTCAGGATTTTTCATTGCGTTATCCTTTGATTGATGGACAGGGGAATTTTGGTTCAATTGATGGCGATAGTCCTGCGGCAATGCGTTATACAGAAGCACGTCTTGCTAAAATTGCAGATGAAATGCTTCGTGATTTGGATAAAAACACTGTTGATTTTGTCCCAAATTTTGATGATACACTTCAAGAACCATCAGTTCTTCCTTCTTATCTCCCTAATCTGCTTGTAAATGGCTCAAGCGGAATTGCAGTTGGAATGGCAACAAATATTCCTCCTCATAATTTGAATGAAGTTGTTGATGGCTTGGTTGCTTTGATTGATAATCCAAAGATGAAGCCTGAAGATTTAATGAAATATGTTAAAGCTCCAGATTTTCCAACAGGAGGAATTATTTACGGATACGATGGAGTTCGAGAAGCTTATCTAACTGGAAGAGGCAGAATAATACTTCGTGCAAAAGCAAATATTGAAACTCTTAAAAACGACAGAGAAAATATTGTAATAACAGAAATTCCATATCAAGTTAATAAAGCAGCATTGATTGAAAAAATTGCAGAATTAGTACGGGATAATAAAGTAGATGGAATTGCAAATATTAGAGATGAATCAGACAGAGATGGACTTCGTATTGTTATTGAAATGAAACGTGATGGTCAACCTGCAGTTACATTAAATCAACTTTTCAAACACACACAAATGCAGGTTACTTTCGGCGTCATAATGCTTGCTCTTGTTAATGGAGTGCCAAAAGTTTTAACACTTCAGCAGATGATGCAGCATTTCCTTGACCATCGAATGAATGTCCTTATTAGAAGAACAAAATTCGACCTTGATGCTGCAGAACGCCGTGCTCATATTCTTGAAGGCTACATAATTGCTCTTGATAATATCGATGCTGTAATTGAAACAATTAAAAAATCAAGAGATGTAGAAACTGCAAAACATAACTTGATGCGTAAATTCAAGCTCTCCGAAATTCAGGCAAAAGCAATACTCGATATGAGATTGCAAAGATTAACTGGACTGGAGAGAAAGAAAATTGAAGATGAATATAAAGAAACAATAAAGCTTATTGAAAAATTGAAAGGAATTCTTGAAAGCGAAAAGAAAAGAAAACAAATCATTAAAGAAGAGCTTATTCAATTAAAAGAGAAATATGGTGATGAAAGAAGAACAGAAATAATTTATGACTTCAAAGAATTTTCTTTAGAAGATATTATTGCCGAAGAAGATGTAGTTGTAACAATATCACATCAAGGATTTATTAAAAGATTTCCTGTGAGCGGATACAGAAGACAGGCAAGAGGTGGAAAAGGTGTAACAGGTGCAGGAACAAAAGATGAAGATTTCATTGAACACATGTTCATAGCTTCAACGCATCATTACATAATGTTCTTTACAGACAAAGGAAAATGCTACTGGCTGAAAGTTCATGAAATTCCAGAAGGAGGAAGAGCTGCTAAAGGAAGGTCTATTCTGAATTTAATTGAAAAAGACAAAGACGAAAAGATTACAGCATTCGTCACAGTTAAAGAATTTTCAGATGACAAATATGTTGTAATGGTTACAGAAAAAGGAACAATCAAAAAGACAGTTCTTTCTGCTTACTCAAACATTCGAAGAGGAGGTATTAATGCAATTAATCTTGTTCCTGGTGATAGATTAATTGAAGCAAAACTTAGCGATGGAAATAATGATATTATAATCGGAACTAGAAATGGTATGGCAATAAGATTTAATGAAAAAGATGTAAGAGATATGGGAAGAACAGCAACTGGTGTTCGTGGAATTAAATTAGGCAAGAACGATGCTGTAATAGGAATGATTGTAGTAAGAAATGCTTCTACTCTGCTTGTTGTAACTGAAAAAGGATTTGGCAAACGTTCTGAAATAGAAGAATACAGATTGACAAAACGAGGTGGCAAAGGTGTAATTACAGTTAAGACCTCAGAAAAAAATGGCAAACTAATTGCAATGAAAGAAGTAAATGATGGAGATGAACTTGTAATTATTACAACAAAAGGAATGGTTATTCGTCAAGCAGTAAGCGATATAAGAGTTATGGGAAGAAATACTCAAGGTGTAAGATTAATTAAACTGAATGAAGATGATGAGATTGCTGATATTGCAAGAGTAATTCCTGAAGATAATGGTGATGAATAATTAAATGCTGCCGGAATTTTCCGGCAGCTTTTATTATAAAGAAAAAACAAAAATTTTTTCAAACTATAAAACTCACAAATCGATAATCTTCATATAAAACTTCATTTGTAATAACACTTCTTTTAATTATTTTTACTTTGTATGATAACAAGTGAGAATGGAAATGAAAACTAATCTATTCAAGCTCATTTTAATTTTATTGTTACCAGCAATTTCTTTTGCACAGAAGACTTCCCTTTTTATTCCAGTTAATTTTCAGAAAGCTTATGAAAACGAAACCCGCTCCTATGATGGTAAACCAGGAAAAAATTATTGGCAGAACAAAGCTGACTATAATATCAAAGCAGAAATATTTCCTGCAGAAAGAAAAATTGTTGGAGAAGAAAAAGTAATTTATTATAACAATAGTCCAGATACACTTAAAAGAATAGTAGTTAAACTCTTGATGGATATTTATCGCAAAGGCAACATGCGTGATTTTCAAATTTCTTCTGATGCAATAAATGACGGTGTAGAATTAAAAAAGATAATTTATAACAACAATGAAATAAAAATAGATGATAAAAAAGAATCACCTCGACGAGAAGGAACAAATCTTATTATTCAACTTCCAGAACCATTGCTGCCAAAAGAAAAAGCTGAAATGGAATTTCAATGGTCATGTTTAATTCCAGATAAATCTCAAATTAGAATGGGGGCATACGACAGCACTTCAATGTTTGTTGCTTATTGGTTTCCTCAAATTGCAGTTTATGATGATATTGACGGCTGGGATATGATTAGTTATACCGGCAATACAGAAACATATAATGATTTTGGAAATTATGAAGTTGAACTTACAGTTCCTAAAAATTATGTTATCTGGGCAACTGGAGTTTTACAAAATCCGGAAGAAGTTTTTTCAGAAAAAATTTTAGAAAAATATAAGAAAGCATTATCGTCAGACGAAATTGTAAAAATAATTAGTGAAGAAGATTATTCTGATTTAATAACAGTGAATAAAGAAAAATTAACTTATAGATTTAAAGCTGAATATGTTCCCGACTTTGCATTTGCTCTAAGCAATCACTATTTGTGGGATGCATCAAGTTTAATAGTTGATAAACAAACAGGCAGAAGAGCTTTCATTTCAGCAGCATACAATCCTAATTCAAAAGATTTTTATCAAGTAGCAGAAATTGCAAGAAAATCAATCGAAAGTTTTTCGAATCATATTCCAGGTTATCCATATCCTTATCCTGCAATGACAGTCTTTAATGGTCAAGGTGGAATGGAATTTCCAATGATGTGCAATGATTCCTCTGTGCCCGAAATTCAAGGGACAATACATTTAACTTCCCACGAAATTTCTCATACATATTTCCCATTTTTTATGGGAATAAATGAAAGAAAATATGCATGGATGGATGAAGGATGGGCAACAATGCTGCCATTTGATTTTCAAACCGAGCAAGCAGAAGGTTATGACCCGCGCACTCGAAATGCACAGAGTTATAATGAAATAGGCGGAACAGATAAAGATTTGCCTCCGATGGTTCCATCGTATCAAATGAGAGGAGCTTCTTACAGAAATGCATCATACAGAAGACCAGCTGCTGCTTACGATTTTTTGAGAGATTTGCTTGGCGATGATTTATTCAAAAAATGCCTGCATGAATATATTAATCGATGGAATGGCAAGCATCCCGTCCCATACGACTTCTTTTTTACTTTTAATGATGTTTCGAAACAAAATTTGGATTGGTACTGGAAAGCATGGTTCTTCGATACAAAGTATCCTGACCTGTCAATTAAAAATGCAAATCAAAAAGGAAGTAAAGTAGAAGTAATAATTGTGAATAAAGGAGGATTACCGCTTCCTGTAAAAATAAATGCAATTTTTGGAGACAAAACAAACAAGTTGATTTATGAAGCAAAAGCAGACATATGGAAAAATGGTGAGTTAGAAAAGAAGATAAATATTCATTCAAAAAAGAAGATTAATAAAATTGAGCTTGGGAACAGTCAAATTCCAGATATTAATTCAAAAGATAATTCCTTTGAGTTAAAGTAAGTTTATCAAATTAGATTATGAGAATTTTATGAAGATAAAAATCTTTTTTGCTTTTATAATCTTTTACACAGTTTTGATTTTCGCTCAGGATGAAATTATTAAAAAGGATAATTTGATATATCTTTCAAACACAATTATAATAAAAGTTAAAGATGGTTATGCTTATCCTGCAGAGATTCAAAGAAGAATAAATTCTGTCTTGAAAAGCGATGCAGTTCAGGAAATAAAACCAGTCTTTTCTGAATTTCAAAATGTATTGAAGAAAGGAGCAGATAAATTTGATAGGATTTATAATGTTAAGCTCAAATCTGGAAATGACCCATTTATTATCTCGCAAAAAATTTCAAGAATGAAGGAACTTGAATGGGCAGAGCCAAAATTTGTTAGACAGATAACATACAATCCAAACGACTCAATTTATCTTGCCGGAACACAAATTAATCTATCTCAAATTTCTGCTTCCAAAGCTTGGGATATTACTAAAGGAGATTCAAGCATAATTATTGCAATCGTTGATGTTGGAGTTGACTGGCAACATCCAGATATAATAGGAAATATTTATCGAGATAAAAATGGAAATATACTTGGATACGATTTTGGCGGATTAAATGGAACACCAGATAATGATCCATCAGAAGATAAAGCTCCATTAGGATTTGGAGTTGGATATCATGGAACACATGTAGCAGGAATTGCAGCTGCAGTTTCAGATAATAAAATTGGTATTGCCTCTGTTGGATATAATTGTTCAATAATGCCTGTGAAAGTATCAAGAGGAGATAAAAGAAATGCACAAAACGAACCCTATGTTTATTATGGTTTTGAAGGAATTAAATATGCTGCTGACAATGGAGCAAAAGTAATTAACTGCAGCTGGGGTGGTTATGGATATTCGAGATATGAACAGGAAATAATTGATTATGCAATTTCAAAAGGAGCACTTGTTGTAGCTTCTGCAGGCAACGAAAATAAAAGAGAACCGTTTTATCCAGCAAGTTACAATGGAGTTCTTTCTGTCGGCTGGCTTGATTCTGATGGAATTCATAGAGCTTACTACAGCAAAACTTCAGGCAGTAATTATGGTAATTATGTTGATGTCTTAGCTCCTGGCACTTCAATCATTTCTACTTGGCCCACAATCTCTGGACAAAAGTACAAACAAATCAGCGGCTCATCAATGTCGGCACCGCATGTAGCTGGTTTAGCTGCATTAGTATTTTCAAAATACCCGAATTATACTCCTCTTCAAGTTGCAGAAAAAATTAGAATGACATCAGATGATATTTATTCTTTTCATAATGATTCTTTAAAATACCTTTTGGGTTACGGCAGAATTAATGCATATAAAGCTGTAAAAGATACAAATTTGATTTCCATTCGTGCTGTGAATATAAAATTTCTCGATAAAGGAAATCAAAATGGTTTGCTTGAGAAAGGAGAACGGGTTTTTATCAATATTACATTTCAAAATTTTCTTGATGCAGCTTCTAACATTGATGTAGATTTAATTTGCAGCGATACTTCTGTACAAATCGTTAATTCCAGATTTTCTATAAATCATTTAAACACACTCGAAACAGTTACATCTGAGAATGATGAGTTTTCATTCATAGTTTTGAATAATGCACCATATAATCACACAGTTAATTTTATGCTTAAGTTTTCAGGAAATAATTATTCGGACTATCAATGGTTTTCTGCAAGAATTAATCCGACTTATGACAGTCACACTGCTAATAAAATTTCTATGACAATTACAAGCAAAGGAACCCTTGGATTTAATGATTATCCAGATAATCAAGAAGGAGTTGGATTTACTTTCAGGGACGAAAATTTAATGTTTGAAGGTGCTTTTATGTATGGAACTTCTGAAACAAATGTTATGGATGCTGCAAGAGAAACTTATTCTCAAAGAAATGATTTTAGAATTATTGACCAATTTAAAATTGTAAAAACAGATGGAGATGAAATTGGTACAGCAATATTTGATGATTATAATTTTGGTGAAGGAAGATTAGGAATTGAAACACATCTTAAATCATATTCATTCGGTCAACCACCGTATGACAATTTTATAATTTTAGTTATGAATTTGAAAAACACGACAACAAAAAATATCAATGGACTTTATGCAGGATTTTTCTTTGATTGGGATATTCCACCAAATGAAGCAACAAAAGATTCAGCAGCTTATGATATTGATGATAATTTTGGTTATGCATACTGTGTCGATAAATCTTTGAGTACAAATTACGCCGCAGCAGCATTAATTTCTTCTGATAAATACGGATTCTATCCAATCTATAATGAAATTACATTGTTCGATATAGAAGCAGGAGGATTTACAAAGAAAGATAAATGGATTTCACTTTCAAGCGGTGTTGTAAAAAATGGTATTGGTCCTGCAGATGTTTCTTTTACAATTTCAGGCGGACCATTTAATATTCCTGCAGGTGAAACTCTTCCTGTTGCATTTGCTCTTGCAGCAGGAGAAAACTTAAATGAAATTAGAAATGCAATTCGATTAAGCAGAGAAAAATATATTTCGTTAATTTCTGATGTATCCCATGAAGAACCTTTGCCCAAAGAATTTGCATTGTATCAAAACTATCCCAATCCTTTTAATTCATCTACCGTTATCAGTTATCAATTATCAAAAACAAGCCGAATTGTTTTGAAAATTTATGATGCTCTGGGAAGAGAAATTAGAACTCTGGTTAATGAAACAAAAGAACCTGGAAGATATACTATTGAATTTAATGCATCAGACCTTTCAAGCGGAGTTTATTTTTATTCACTTCAAACAGATGAAAATTTCTTTGTGAAGAAGATGATATTGATGAAGTAATTTTAAAATTAGTTTTATCAAATAACCAAGCGGTTTTCTTGATTAACCCTTTCGTTTTTGATAAGTTTCTTATCAATTTCAAACAAATTTATGTGAGCTATGAAATATCCATTTGAAGAAATCGAATTAAAGTGGCAAAAATTTTGGGAAGAAAAAAAAGTATTCAAAACAGATTTATCTAAAATTGATAAAAAACTTTATGTGCTTGTAATGTTTATTTATCCTTCGGGTGCAAAAATGCACATTGGGCATTGGTATAATTATGGTCCAACTGATTCATTTGCTCGTTATAAAAAATTAAAAGGCTTTAATGTATTTGAACCAATGGGATACGATGCATTTGGACTTCCAGCTGAAAATTATGCAATTAAAACAGGCATCCATCCACAGGACAGCACTTTGCAGAACATTCGAGATATTCGCAAAATGTTAAATCGTATGGGTGGAATGTATGATTGGGATGCAGAGTTGATGACATGTGTTCCTGAATATTATAAATGGAATCAGTGGCTTTTTCTTCAAATGTATAAAAGAGGATTGGCTTACAGAAAAAATGCGCCTGTAAACTGGTGTCCTTCATGTCAAACAGTTCTTGCAAGAGAGCAAGTTTTAAGTGACGGTGGGTGTGAGCGATGCGGAACAACTGTAATTCAAAAAAATCTTACTCAATGGTTTTTCAAAATTACTCAATATGCCGATGAACTTCTTGACGGCTTAAATAAAATAGATTGGCCTGAGAAAACTAAAATAATGCAAATCAACTGGATTGGAAAAAGTTATGGAACTGAAATCGATTTTCAAATTGAAGGACATGATGAAAAAATAAGAGTGTTCACTACAAGACCGGATACTTTATTTGGTGTTACTTATGTGGTTTTAGCTCCAGAACATGATTTAGTTCTTAAAATTACAAAACCAGAATTCCGTGAAGGTGTTGAGAAATATATTGATTCAATAAAATCTTTAACTGAAGTTGAAAGAACTTCAACTGTAAAAGAAAAAACCGGAGTTCCAACCGGAGCTTATGCTATTAATCCAGTAAATGGTGAACGTGTTCCAATTTGGATAGCAGATTATGTACTTGCAACTTATGGAACAGGCTGCGTTATGGCTGTTCCCGGTCATGATGAACGCGATTTTGAATTTGCAAAGAAATTTAATCTCCCAATTAAAAAAGTAATTCTTCAACCAGGAACAAAAGAAGAAGATGAACTCACTCAAGCTTATACAGATGTTGGAATAATGATTAATTCAGGCAAATATAACGGATTAAGTTCAGATGTTGGGATTCAAAAAATTTCTGAAGATTTGGAAGCTCAGGGAATTGGTAAGAGAACTGTAAATTATAGATTGAGAGATTGGTTAATTTCCCGTCAGCGTTATTGGGGAACTCCAATTCCAATTGTTCATTGTGATAAATGTGGCGAAGTTCCTGTGCCTGAAGAACAGCTCCCGGTTATTCTTCCTTATAATGTTAATTTCAAACCCGAAGGCGGTTCCCCACTTGCAAGCTGCGAAGAATTTATAAATACAACTTGTCCAAAATGTGGAGCTCCTGCAAAACGAGACCCAGATACAATGGATACTTTCGTTGACTCCTCATGGTATTATCTGCGTTACTTAAATCCAAAATATGAAGCAGGAATGTTTGATGTTGACTTAGCAAATAAATGGACGCCGGTTGATGTTTACGTCGGTGGAGCTGAACATGCAACAATGCATCTTTTATATGCAAGATTCATCCATAAATTTTTAAGAGATATTGGTTTGGTAAACAGTGATGAACCATTTTTGAAGCTTATTCATCAAGGCACAATTACAAATCAAGGTGCTAAGATGTCTAAGTCGAAAGGAAATGTTGTTGACCCAAATGTTTTTCTTGAACAGTTTGGCTCAGATGTTTTTAGAATGTATTTAATGTTTATGGGTCCTTATGAAATGGGAGGCGATTGGAGTGACAAAGGAATTGTAGGAGTTGATAGATTTGTTCAGCGTATTTATACACTTTTTGAATCATATAAAAATATTGCAAAGGAATTTCCATCAAAAGATAAATATGATATTTCGGAACTCAACGAACAAGAAAAACTTGTTTATAGAAAAGTCAATCAAACTTTGGCAAAAGTAGATTCAGAAATAGACAATTTTAGATTCAATACAGCTGTAGCAGCGTTAATGGAATTACTGAATGATTTCAAAAACTTGAGTGAATGCAGAAAAGATTTACAGACTTATGCACTTGAAAGATTTGCATTGATGATATCTCCTCTTGCACCTCATCTTGGAGAAGAATGCTGGAATTTAATTGGGAAAGAAAAATCGATATATGAAAATCCATTCTGGTACGAAGTTGATGCTGCAGCACTTGTAAAAGAAAATGTGTTGATTGTAGTTCAGATAAATGGGAAAGTACGTGCAAAAATTGAAATGCCTGTTGATTTGCCAGAATCGGAAGTAAAAGCAAGAGTTTATGAAGATGAAAAAGTTAAATCGTATGTTGATGGTAAGCAGATTGTAAAAGAAATTTATGTGCCCAATAAGATTTATAATATAGTTGTGAAGTAAAATGATAATTATGAAGAAATAAAAAAAGAAATGGAAACGGCAGCTAAAAAATTTTTGCTGGACAAATAGAAAAAGTTTTTTGTATGTGTCATATGCAATAGATGATTATGATGAAAAATTCAGATATAGACTTTACCGCCGTAATAAAAATGCCAGTAAATAAATTGAGTTTATACAATAATTTAATAGGTTATATTGTTGGGATCTTACTATTCAGGATGGAAAAAATATTACATTAATTTTTATGAATATTTTTTGAAGTATAAAGTTATACTTCAAATATTTTGAACTAAGGACAAATTACTTATGAATCGTAGCTTGAAAGAACTTGCTAAGTATAGAACCCATAAAACAAAAAATGACTAAGAATAAGCTTAATTTTTGTAATCATGTCTAAAACAAAACACAAAATTATATTTGGCGATTCTCGTTGCATGCAGGAAGTAGAAGATGAATCTGTTCATTTAATAATTACATCTCCGCCCTACTGGCAATTGAAGGATTATGGTCATCCTGAACAAATTGGTTTTGATGATTCTTATGAAAAATATATCAATAATCTAAACTTAGTTTGGAAAGAATGTCACAGAGTTTTGCATAAAGGCTGCAGATTATGCATAAATATTGGGGACCAATTTGCTCGTTCTGTTTATTATGGAAGGTATAAGGTAATTCCAATTAGAACAGAAATTATAAAATTTTGTGAGACAATCGGCTTTGATTATATGGGTGCAATAATCTGGCAGAAAGTTACAACATCAAATACTACTGGTGGCGCATCAGTGATGGGCTCTTATCCTTATCCAAGAAATGGAATTATAAAAATTGATTATGAATTTATACTGATATTTAAAAAGCTTGGGGAACCGCCAAAACCAACAAAAGAACAAAAAGAAAAATCTAAACTTACTCAAGAAGAATGGAATGAATACTTTTCAGGGCACTGGAATTTTCCAGGCGAAAGACAAAATGGACATCTTGCAATGTTTCCAGAAGAATTACCAAAAAGATTAATCAGAATGTTCAGTTTTGTTGGTGAAACAATTTTAGACCCTTTTTGTGGTAGTGGGACAACTAATCTTGCGGCAATAAATTTACAACGCAATTCTATAGGCTATGAAATAAATAAGGAATTTAAAAATATTATTGAAGAAAAATTAAAAATAAATCAACATCAATTATTTCAGAAAAATTATATCGTAGAATTTATTGAACAGGCACCAATTAAAATTGATTACAATAATTTACCATATATTTTCAGAGATCCAATTAAATTCGATAAAAAAGTTGACCCTCGAAAATTATCTTTTGGTTCAAAAATTACAGGCAAGGAAAATTCTAATGAAAACTACTTTTATGTTAGCGAAGTTATAACACCCGATAAAATCAAGTTAAACTCGGGTCAAATGATAAAATTATTGGGGATTAAACCAAACTCAAAAAAATTTCGAGAAGCAATAGATTTTCTTAAAGATATAACAAGAGGAACGCCTGTTTTTCTTAAGTTTGACAACATAAAATATGATAATGAAAATAATCTATTAGCTTATCTATACTTGAAAAATAAAACTTTTGTTAATGCTCATTTGATTAAGAATAAGTTAGTAAATGTAGATGGTTCAATTGATTATAAATACAAGAAAAAATTTTTTCAACTATATGAAATCTCTGAATGAAGTTAAGAATCTCTAATAAGGAAATTCAACAATTATTAAATGTACCTGAAATTGAATTTCCTAAATATTTATCACCTATAATAAATCTAGCTAATCGCTTTGCGCAAGGAACAAGACCTAAAACAGTAGGACAATTAAGCGAGCTTATTAATGATTTTGAAGGAGAAAATGTTGAAGAATGGTATGAGTGGTATAAGAATAAGTATCCTGACGCAATAAAGGATGCAACAGAAAAAATTTATGCTATGATTAATAATTTCAAATCTGTTTTGGAAAATATTAATAAGGAGCAGGTTGAAAAATGGGTAGTCGACTTAGTAATCGTAAAAACTTTTCTTGGATTAAGATTTCAGGAAGCTATACTTAAAAAGGTGGCAGAGATTAAGAAAGTTGAATATAAATTATCGAATAAAGAAGAAGAATCTCAAGGAATTGATGGATATTTAGGAAATATGCCAGTATCTATTAAACCAATTACATATAAGACCAAATCTGAATTAATAGAAAATATAGATGTAAAATTTATTTTTTATAAAAAGAACAAAAACAACATTGAAATAGAATTTAACTTTTAGAGGAATATAACATGCTAGATATCAAATTCATTCGTGAAAATCCTGATTTAGTTAGACAGGGTCTATTAAATAAAAACTCTGCTGATGTTGTAGACGACATTCTTGAACTCGATGAAAAAAGAAGAAGCTTAATTGCAAAAAGTGATGAATTGAAAGCTCTTCGAAATAAAGTTTCTTCTCAAATTCCTCAAATGAAAAAACGAGGCGAAGATACAACTGCAATATTTGAGGAGATGAAAAAAGTTGGCGATGAAATTGCAGAACTCGATAAACAATTGAAAGAAGTAGAAGATAAGTTAGAAGAAATTTTAAGATGGACACCGAATCTTGCTCATTCATCTGTTCCTGTTGGAAAATCAGCAGAAGATAATGTTGAGGTTAGAAGATGGCTGCCTGAAGATTTTTCCTTCGAATTTGACTTCGAAGTAAAAGACCATATCGAACTGGGCAAAAAACTTGATATTCTGGATTTTGAAAGAGGAACTAAAATTTCTGGTTCGGGATTTCCTCTCTATAAAGGAAAGGGTGCAACACTCGAAAGAGCTTTAATCAATTTTATGCTCGATTATCATTTGCAGCATCATGGTTACAAAGAAATTTTTCCTCCTGTTCTTGTTAATCGTGAATCAATGAAGGGAACCGGTCAAATTCCAAAATTAGAAGAGGATATGTATTTTATCGAAAAAGATGGGCTTTATCCGATACCAACTGCCGAAGTGCCAATTACAAATATTCATCGAGATGAAATCCTTCAGGAAAAAGATTTAACAATTAAATATGTTGGATACTCTCCCTGCTTTAGAAGAGAAGCTGGTTCGTATGGAAAAGAATCAAAAGGGTTTTTAAGAGTTCATCAATTTAACAAAGTTGAAATGGTAAAATTTGCAAGGCCAGAAGATTCTTATAATGAATTAGAAAGCTTGGTGAAAGATGCAGAAGATATTTTGCAGGCATTAAAAATTCCATATCGTGTAATTTTATTGTGCACAGGAGACCTAAGTTTTTCTGCTGCAAAATGCTATGATATTGAAACATGGTCGCCAGCAGAAAATAAATGGCTCGAGGCTTCTTCTTGCAGCAACTTCGAAGCATTTCAAGCAAGAAGAGCAAATATTAGATTTAGAAGAGAAGAAACTAAAAAAGTTGAATATGTGCATACATTAAACGGCAGCGGACTTGCAACAAGCAGATTAATGGTTTCACTGCTCGAGAATTATCAAACCCCCGAAGGGAAAGTTATAGTTCCAAAGGTTCTTCATAAATATACCGGGTTTGAGGTTATAGGATAATTGCGTAATTGAATTTTTATATTTGCAATTGTGTTTAGAAAAGTAAAATTAACGGCAGGAACTTGTTTAGAAATCTTTTATATCTAAAAAAATACTTCAT
>NZ_BAAJAO010000018.1:0-62655 GCF_057554405.1 Rosettibacter sp. KY25
TTTTATATGAGATTCTTCGCTTCGCTCAGAAAGACTTGATTGCTTAATCTATTATTCTCAAGAATGGCACAAACGAATGAGTAAAAACAGAAGAATCAAAAAAATAATTTCATGCAAAGCTGTGAAGAGTTAGAAAGAATCCCGCTTTGCAGGATTAAAGATTTTTGATATTGTTCTACCACAAATGAGGCAAAGTTCAGCACAAAGGAACACAAAGATTTTATCCTTCGTGTAAATTTGTGAAATCCTTGGTGGAATTTGTGGTTAAATTATTTCACCCAAAACTGCAAAGAATCAAAGACGCAAAGAAAACCTTATTGCTTTTGCGTGAAATAAAAATCTTACTTATTAGATAGTCATATTTTAATAAATCAACCAAGTTAATGAATCGAAAAAATTCTTTGTTAAATCATCTTCTTTTAATAAAGTTCGTCATTGATTTTTAATTTATAGGAAAATTAATATGAACAGACGGGATGCAATAAAGAAAACTGCAAGTGCTATTGCTTTAACTGCATTAGCCCCTTCTTTAATCCCCAATATATTTATTTCGAAGCATGGTCCAAAAAAAGAATTCAATGTTTTGAAATTTGGTGCACGTGGAGATGGAAAAACTTTGGATACTTTAGCAATTCAAGAAGCAATAAATAAAGCTTCAACTTATGGAAAACAATCAAGAGTAATTATTCCTGAAGGCTACAAATTTCTTGTCGGAACACTTGAACTAAAAAGCGGCATTGAATTTTTTATTGACCAAGGAGCAGAATTATTAATCAGCACAGAACAATCACATTATAAAAATTCTGCTGTTATTTATGCAGATGGAGCTGAAGATATTATAATTTCTGGCTATGGTAATATTGATGGTCGCGCACTTGAATTTATGTCCCATTACGAAGAAGAAAATGAATGGTGGATTCCAAAAAATTGGCGTCCAAAAATGTTTATTCTAAAAAGCTGCAAAAGTTTATATCTCCAAAATTTTTCTTTCAGCAATGCTCCTGAATGGGGATTACATATGCTTGGTTGTGAAGATGTAGTTGTAGATGGAATTAAAATTAGAAATTATCTCAATGTTCCTAATTGTGATGGGATTGACCCTGACCATTGCAGAAATGTTGAAATAAAAAATTGTGATATTGTATGCGGAGACGATGCAATTGTAATTAAAGCAACAAAACAAGAAAAAGATTATGGTCCATCATCAAAAATATATGTTCATGATTGCATTCTTGAAACTCAGGATTCTGGATTAAAGATAGGCACTGAAACTACAGCTGACATAAACAATATTATTTTTGAGAATTGTAAAATTAAATCAAGCTGCAGAGGATTAAATATTCAACTTCGTGATAATGGTACTGTAAGCAATATTGTTTTCAAAAATATTGAGTTTGTTTCAAGATACCATTCAAATCCGTGGTGGGGACGCGGCGAAGCAATTTCTTTTACAGCTATTCCAAGAAACAGTGATACTAATCTTGGGAAAATATCTAATGTAATTTTGAAAGATGTGAAAGGAAAATCTGAAAATAGTATAAGAATTAATGGAACAAAAGAAAGCATAATCGAAAATGTTTTGCTCGAAAATGTGAATGTTGAAATTGGTAGATGGACTAAATATCAAGGGGGCCTTTTTGATAATCGTCCTACAAATGTTTACGAACCAATTGAATACTGCGATAATCCAGGCATAAGTATTAAATATGCAAATGATGTTAGAATTATAAATTCTTCACTAAAATGGATTGATAATTTGCCAGAATATTTTAGTAATGCAATCAAAGTAGAAAAATCAAGTAATGTTAGAATAAAAGATTTTAATGGTAAAGCTGCACATCCAAAATATGAAGATATAATTTTTATTAAGGAATAAATTATGAAAAAGTTGTTTATCATAATTGCATGGTTTATTTCAATCTCATTTACATTTCATGATAGAGAAGAAAAAATCTTTCCCATATTTCAATTTCCACTAAATAAAATTCCAGTTATAGATGGCAAAGCTGATGATTGGAATATTGTGCCGGATTCTTTTATAATTGGCATTGACCAATTGTGGGAAGATTCAGGTAAACAGCAATCAATTAATAAAAAAAATCTGGATGTGAAAGTTAAAGTTGGATGGGTGAAAGGATTAAATCGATTGTATTTTCTTTATGAGGCATACGACGATTACTGGAGTTTCAGCAGAGCAGACCATCATAATGATATTTTCGAAGTTGTTGTAGATGGAGATTTATCTGGAGGACCTTTAGTCGACCACGTGCATTATAAAGTTTGGACTCCTGAAGCTGTTGGTACTGATAGAGTAAAACTTGATTCTCGAATTTCACCACAAGACGAACACTGGTTAATGCATGGTGTTCATGCTCAGAATTATCATATCTTTACACCACCAGGACATAAAGATTGGTGCATGGTTTGGGGAGTTCAACCGTGGATTAAAGAATTTCCATACGCATTAGCAGCTTATAATTATGATTTCAAAAAAAGCGGTGAATCTGGTAAATTAACTCTGGAATTTTATATAACTCTTTTTGACTATGCACCAGCTGATGGTCCTTCAAGAGCTGTTGAATCAAAATTAGAGGAAAATAAATTGATTGGTTTATCCTGGGCAATTATTGATTATGATGATTCTACTTCTCAAAATAACGGCTTCTGGAATTTATCTCGTCATCATACAATGTATGGAAATGCTTCTTATCTATGTCTTTTTAAATTGATGCCTCTTCTTCCCGTGTTTCTTCCTAAATTAAAAGCAAACTGGAATTTCCAAATAATTGATTTCGAAAAAAGAATTGTGGCTTTTAAAGATTTATCAATTGGCAATATTAAAAAGTGGAAATGGAATTTTGGCGATGGAAATTTTTCGTTCGAACAGAATCCTGTTTATCAATATAAAAAAGGCGGAGATTATAATGTGACACTTTATGTCGAAGGTCCTGACGGCAAAGATTCATTAACTAAAGTATGGGATGTTGCTTTTAAATAATTACATCTGCTTAACTTCATAAAATATGAAGGAGAAGAAATGAAAAGATTTAATATCGCAATCATGCTTTTAATAATATTTTATTCTTCTATTTATTCTGAAGATAATGTTAGTCTTATAACAAATGTATTGAATAGAAATAAAATTTCTTTGAATGGAAGATGGAATTATATTGTTGACCCGTATGAAAATGGATATTACAACTATCGAAGAGAACCTTTTGATGAAGCAGAAATTCCTTCAGGAGGATTTTTTCTTAATCGAAAACCAAATGATAAAACAGAACGAGTCGAATATGATTTTGATTTATCACCAGCAATGTCAATACCAGGGGATTGGAATTCTCAAGTAAACGAACTAAAATTTTATGAAGGGACAATTTGGTTTAAGAAAAGTTTTGAATTAAATAAAAAAGAGAACAAAAGATATTTCCTTTATTTCGGTGCAGTTAACTATGAAGCACATGTTTATCTTAATGGTAAAAAACTTGGTGAGCATGTTGGGGGATTTACTCCTTTTAATTTTGAAGTCACAAATCTGCTTAACAATGGAGAAAATTTTGTTATTGTAAAAGTTGATAATGTTAGAAGAATTGATGGTGTGCCTACAGTAAATACTGATTGGTGGAATTATGGTGGAATTACTCGCGATGTTTTTCTGATTGAAACTAATTCTACATTTATTCAGGATTATAAAATTCAATTAAGTAAAAATAATAGTAAATTGATTGAAGGATATGTGAAATTAAATGGTAAAGAGAAAAAGCAAAGTGGTGTTATTACAATTGCTAAAACAAACATCAAACACAAAATTACAACAGATGAAAACGGTTATGTAGAATTTAGATTTCCAGTTAAAGATTTAACTCTGTGGTCACCAGAAAATCCATTTCTTTATGATGTTGAAATTGTGATGGATACTGATTCAATTTATGACCATATAGGATTTCGCACAATCGAAGCAAGAGGAAATGATATTTTGCTAAATGGAAAATCAATTTTCTTAAGAGGAATATGTATTCATGAAGAAAATCCTCTCAAGCAGGGAAGAGCATATAGCGAAGCAGAAGCTTTTATGATTTTAAATTGGGCTAAAGAATTGAATTGCAATTATGTTCGATTGGCTCATTATCCACATAATGAATACATGATAAGAACTGCAGAAAAATTAGGATTGCTTGTGTGGGAAGAAATTCCTGTTTACTGGACAATTCAATGGAATAATGAAAAAACATTAAGCAATGCTCTCAATCAATTAACCGAGATGATTTTAAGAGATCAAAACAGAGCAAATGTTATAATTTGGTCAATTGGCAATGAGACACCTGTAACTCAAGAGCGATTAAATTTTATGAAAACACTTGCTGAAAAGGCAAGACAATTAGATAATGCAAGATTAATTTCTGCTGCTCTTCAGGTTTATAATAATAAAGAAAATCCTGATGTATATGTTATGGATGACCCATTAGGAGAATATCTAGATGTAGTTTCATTTAATGAATACATTGGCTGGTATGATGGCAAGCCAGAAAAGCTGAAAAATATTAAATGGCAGTTTAAATATGATAAACCAATTATCATAAGCGAGACAGGCGCAGGTGCATTACAGGGATTTTATGCTGATAATTTAACTGTATGGTCAGAAGAATATCAGGAATATTTTTTCAAAATGCAGATTGATATGATTAAAAAGTTAAGTCAAGTAAAAGGATTAACACCATGGATACTTGCAGATTTTCGTTCGCCGAGAAGACAGCATCCGGTTTATCAAAACTTCTGGAATAGAAAAGGACTTATATCAAGTTCAGGAATTAAGAAAAAAGCTTTTTATGTGTTGAAAAATTTTTATGATGAAGTTGCAAGGCAAAAGTAATTTATAGTATAAAGTAAATCACGTGAAGAGAATTATTTAGTATATAAAATCACATACAAATTACTCCCACATCATTTCACAAAACTATTGCTTTGGTTGCCCGCAAATCGTTATTCTCACTTCTTTATTAAATCATATCTATAACAAAATCGTGTAAATAAACTCTCTCATAATTCGCAGAATTGTGTATGTAAATTTGTAACACGATTCACAGAATCGTGATACGGATAAAATTTTCAGTAACTTATTAATTAATAGAAATAGCTTAGCTGTTAAATAAATTTTAAATGCAGGGTTCTCCAAGAAAATGCAAAGATTTTAATACAAAAAATTCTTATTGGTTAAGTATGATTTGAGAAATTTATAAAGTCTTATTAACACAGGTTCATTGCGAGTCTTGACGGTTTTAGTCGGGGAGAAGCATTATCAAAATTTTTTATTTTTCGCAAAGCCGCAATGTTTTTCTTTGCGTCTCTTATCCTTTGCGTCTTCGCGTGAAATTGTTTTTAGATTCTTCAATTTTGGCTTATTAGTTTGTGTCATTCTTGAGAATAATAGATTAAGCAATCAAGTCTTTCAGAGCGAAGCGAATAATCTCATAAAAATTATGAAGTAATAATTAGATTCTTCAGTCACCCCGCTTTTGGCGGGGTTCCTTCAGAATGACATTTACGCTTAATATCATTCTTGATTCTGCCAAAGGCGGACTAAGAATCCCAAAATAAAAATAAAAGCAATCACGTCTTTCTGAGCGAAGCGAAGAATCTCATCTTGTAGTTTTATAACATGATTTGCCGAAACATGCTAAGGAATCCGAAACATAATTCAAATTGCGATTCTATTATGGAATTAAATTGACAAAATACAACTCCGAAAATCCATTAAATCTGAGTTTATCTGTTCTATTCTTGTAGAATTTATTTTTGTTTTTACATCATTCTTCTAATCGTTTTACGAACATTGTAAAAGACAGTTAAATACTAAGATTACAAAAACTTACTTGCAAAAGTTGAACTCCATAAAAATTTATTCCCTCTGCTTTTAACTCCAGTTAAAGCAATAAAACAAATCCCATCTTTATATTTCTTTTTCAATACACTGCTTAAATCAATTGTAAAATTTTGTTTATTATCATCAATTGAAGAAAGTTCCAATTGGTACAGTTTTACAATAAAATCTAATTTATTGTTATTCCATAAGTGAATCAAACAAAATAAATAATTAGCATTTATCAGCTCGTCAGTAAGTTTAGTTTTATCAAGAGCAATCTCTAATAATTTATTGTTAAGTTTAGCTGTTATACCAGATAAATCAAATCCATTCGGAGTTATCATATTTTTAATTGATAAAGACTTCGGTTCGGTTAATTTTGAATTGACTTTTATAATTTTTTGATAAGCATTAGTTGCACTAACTTTGCACTGTTTCCATACATCAGATAAAATTGAATTGCTGTTAACTTCTTTGGCTAATGCAACAGCCAAAGAAAATTTTTGTCTTGCTTCAACAGAAGCTTTAGACCTGCTGATTTTTTGCTTTGCTGGTTTTGAGTAAGCAACCAGTTTTCCGTTTCTTTCTCTGAAAACTACAGAACCCAGACTCCCTTTAATATTGCCCAGTATATTTTTATTTACAGTAGCCATAAGAAACACTAATTTATTACGAAATTAAGTAGAAAAATAAACGAGAAATAGACGAAAGTAAAGCGTATCTGAAGCGTATCTGAAGCGTATGTGAGATGAATTTTTGATGAATTTATGACGAGTATGATACGATATTAAGATTAAGAAAAAATAAATTATTAGTAAAAAATAATCATAACATTATTGGAAAGTATTTGAGTAAAAAATTTATTCAGTAGTATCAAAAAGCTTATTGAAAATCATGTTTGATTTTTTGATGTTTTTATAATAACGATATACATTTTATTAAGTTTTTATGTAATTTAAATACGTATAAAAGATATGAATATTTTTTATTCATAATGAAAAATACAATAATTATAGTCGATGATGTAAAACAATATTTAGATGCACTTGAGAGGGCGCTATCATTTCAATATGACATTATTACTGCTTTAAGTTTAGATGAAGCAATACAAAAAATGAACGAAAGCATTTCTCTAGCACTTGTAGATATTAGATTATCAGAGAAAGATTTTATGAACCGCGACGGTATAAAATTTTTATCTTGGTTGAAAGAAAATTATCCTGCTGTTCCTGTCATTATGATGAGTGCATATAAGGACCATGACGCTGCAGTAGAAGCTCTTAATCTTGGTGCTGATTACTACATTAAAAAGCCTATTGAACTAAAAGAACTAAAAGAAAAAATTAATGAGTTAATTACGAAGAACAAATAATGTTTCTCCAATTTTTCTTTAATGGCTTAATCTCGGGGTGTTTGTATGCTCTTATAGCACTATCATTTGGTTTAATCTATAACACCACGAATATTTTTCACTTTGCACATGGTGCTGTCTATGTTGCTTCTGCGTATTTGTTGTATATGTTTCTCATCCCACTCCAACTGCCAATCTTTACTGCTCTACTTCTCTCACTCATTCTTGCAGCTCTCTTTGGTGTATGCATTGAATTGGTTATCTATCGACCATTTTTGAAAAAGAAATATTCATCGGCAACACTAATGATAAGCTCATTTGGAGTATATATTCTCACAGTCAATCTTATTGCACTCCTTGCTGGAAATGAAACAAAAGTTTTAAATCCTGGAATTGAAACAACATATACATTCTTTGGTTCGGTTATTCTTACACGCATTCAAGTAATCTCGTTTATTGTTTTTCTTATTGTAGTTCTCCTCTTCGTATTTGCACGGAAGCTGAAAGCAGGGAAAGTTATTATAGCTTACTCCAATAATCCATCGCTAACAGAAATTTTAGGATGGAACTCAACAGTAATCAGAGTAACTGTTTTTGCTGTAGGTTCTGCACTTGTTGCGGTTCCATCGTTCCTCTCAGCACTCGATATTGGAATTGACCCAAACATTGGAATGAATGCATTGCTTGTTGGTGCTGTCTCAGTCATTGTTGGAGGTGTGAAAATCTTTGAAGGTGCACTGATAGGAGGAATTATAATAGGATTAATTCAAAGTTTCGTTGTCTGGCAATTTTCTGCACGATGGATGGAAGCAACTACATTTATTATACTCATTCTTTTTCTCCTCATTAGACCACAGGGATTGCTTGGCAAAACAATGAGAATTGAGGAAACACAATGAACTACTTTTTGCACATAGTGATAATGATTGGCATTTATTTAATTCTTACACAATCCTTAAATCTTGTCATGGGCTATACAGGGTTACTCTCACTTACTCATGCAGCATTTTATGGACTTGGTGCATATATCACGACTCTTTTGATGATGACCTTTAACCTCAACTTTTTTGTTGCACTTCCATTAGCTGTGCTTTTTACTTCACTCTTAAGTCTTATTGTTGCTGTTCCTTCTCTGAGATTAAAAGGGGATTACTTTGTGCTTGCAACTATGGGTTTTCAAGCAATTATTTTTAGTATTCTGTATAACTGGGTTGATGTTACTCGAGGTCCATACGGTATACCTGGTATCCCTACTCCATCACTCTTTGGATTAGAATTTAATTCAATTCAAAGATTTGTTTTTCTTTCGATTATCTTTGCACTTGTGTGCATATATGTTCTTTATAGAATTACAGCTACACAGTTCGGAAGAATTCTCAAAGCAATACGTGAAGATGAACTCGCAATACAAGCGCTGGGCAAAAATACTGTTAAAGTAAAGACTATCGCTTTTGCATTGAGTGCGGGAATTTCTGCAGTAGCTGGCTCACTCTACGCAACATATGTAACATATATCGATCCAACAAGTTTTACAATTTCAGAATCATTATTTCTTGTTATTATTCTTGCAATAGGTGGAACGGGAAATATTCGCGGTCCTATTGTTGGAACACTTGTTATGGTTATTCTTCCAGAAGCCTTACGGTTTTTAGAAATTCCGGATACTATTGCACCAAACATTCGAATGATGATCTATGCTATAACACTTATTCTCATTATGAGGTATAGAACAAAAGGTATAGCAGGTGAATATGGTTTTGAATAAACAGAACAAAAAAAATTCACTGGACGAAGTACAGAATAAACATTCAGATATTCTCTTTTTAAAAAATGTTTCAAAATCATTTGGTGGAATTAAAGCTGTTGATAATGTTTCCATTGGATTTTACGAAGGACAAATTACAGGATTAATTGGACCAAATGGTGCGGGGAAGACGACACTCTTTAATCTTATTAGCGGATTTATGCCTGTTGATACTGGTGAAATTTATTGTATGCACAGAAGAATTGATACACTTCCACCATATTCACGAGCACAACTTGGGATTGGTAGATTGTTCCAAGATGTTAGAGTGTTTAATAAAATGACAGTGCTTGAAAATGTATTGGTTGCATTTCCTGAAACGGTTGGTGAGAATTTTTATGATGGAATTTTCAGCAGAAAAAAAATGCTAAGACTTGAAAAAGAGAACATCACAAAAGCTGAGCAATTGCTTGAGTTTGTTGGATTACTTGATTCGAGAAATTCACTCGCAGAAAATCTCTCACTTGGTCAGCAAAAACTGCTTTCGCTTGCACGATTGCTTGCAATGAATTCAAGTGTAATGTTACTTGACGAACCAACCGCAGGCGTACATCCATTACTGATAACAAAAATACTTGATCTCATTAAGCATCTATCATCAATTGGAAAAACAATTATCTTCATTGAACATAATATTAATGTTGTTCTGGAGATTGCACACTGGCTCTACTTACTTGACGAAGGTCAAGTTGTTGCATTTGGATTGCCAGAAGAAGTTGTTAATGATCCTGTAACAAAAGAAGTGTATCTGGGTGTATGAGTATACTGCGATGTGAAAATATTGTTGCATTTTATGGAAAGAAAGAAGTTTTGAAAGGAGTAACACTCCATGTTAGCACTGGAGAAATTGTTTCTCTTATTGGTCCAAATGGGGCAGGGAAATCTACTGTCCTCAAAGTTATGATGGGGATACTAATCCCATCAAACGGTTCAGTATTTTTCGAGAATCAAGTGATAACTACACTGCCAGTATATAAACGTGCAGAGATAGGAATAGGATTTCTCTATCAAGGTGGTTCGATATTTACAAACATGACAGTTGAGGAAAATTTATATTTAGCTTATCATAAATCGAACGTTATCAACTCAGGAGTATATGATATCTTTCCAGAGTTACGAGAATACAAAAACACAAGAGCAGGATTATTGAGTGGCGGTTTAAAGCAGATGCTTTCGATAAGTATGCTGCTTGTTAGAAAACCAAAAGTGTTATTATTAGATGAACCTTCAGCTGGACTTGCACCATCTATTGTAAAAAATTTATTAAACAAGATACAGGAGATAAGCAGGAACTATAAAATTCCGATTCTCCTTGTAGAACAAAATATCAGGCAGGCATTGAATATTTCACAGAGAGTCTATATACTTAGGAGTGGAAAAGTAGACTACGAGGAAAAAAATCCTGCCATGATGCTGCAACAAGAAAAATTCGAAACACTATTTTTTGAACAATAAATTTTTTTAGGAGCAGACCATGAAAAAATTCTTCAATCACACAATAATTAAACTACCAATTCTCATACTTATTTCTTTGTTGATACTTGTTTCTTTCAATTCCTGCAAAAAGAAAGAAGAACCCGAAACAATTAAAATTGGCGCTATTTTACCATTGACAGGACCAGCAAGTTCATTTGGGCAATATGTCAAAGAAGGGATAGAGTTGGCATTAGATGAGATTAACTCAACCGCTACGAGTATAAAACTTACTATTTTATATGAAGATAGTAAAGGTAATCCATCTGATGCAGTATCTATTTATAATAAATTAACAAATATTGAAAAAACACCTATAATTATAGCAGCTTTGAGTTCTGTTGCATCAGCTATACAACCACTCGCTTCCAAAACAAAAACAATAAATATTTTTGTTGATGTTGTAAAACCTGGAGTTGCGGATGGAGAGTGGTCTTTTCGATTTTATCCTGAAGCAAAAAAGACCGCAGGTAAGTTAGCTCAATTTTCTCTTTCGTTAGGATATAAAAGAGCATTTATATTACATATAAATGATGCATATGGCGAAACTAGTTATTCTACATTTAAAGAAATCCTTGAACGCAATAATGGTAAAGTAATTGGGGACGAAGTATATGAATTTACTCAGACTGATTTTCGTCCAATAGTTACTAAGATTAAGAACATTGAAGATAAAATTGATGTAATTTATTTAAACGGTTATGGGCAATCTTTTGCAAAGGCTTTAAAACAGATTAGAGAGATGGGTATAACTAAACCTATAGTAGCAGATGTAGCTTTAGGTTTACCTGAGAACAGATATATTGCTGGAGAAGCTGCAGAAGGAGTTTATTATATTGACAACCCAATTTCTAATGAGTTTGTTGAAAAGTTTAATAAAAAGTTCAATAAAGAGCCATCGTCTGATGCAGCATATGCATATGATGTTATATTGATTATTAATTCAATTTTACAAAAAAATCCAAAAGGAGGATTTGAGTTTGTAAGAAATGCACTTAAAAAATTATATGGTTATTCAGGGGTTTCGGGCAGAATCACAATGACATCGACTGGAGATGCTGATATAGAATTTGCAATATTTCAAATAAAAAATGGACGTCCACAATTAGTAAAATAAATGGGATATAAAATGAACTCTTTAAAAATAGGAATTATAGTAGGAAAAGGAACTGGTAAAGAACTAAAGGATGTATTTGTACATTTTGTTACACAAGTAGGAAAATATTTAGGTAAAAAAGTTGAATTAAAAGTATGTGATTATGAATTTAATACATACAATTCAATTAAACATTTTGACCCATTTAAAGTAAAACAGATTAGCAAGAAAGAACTAATTATATTAAAGAATTTTTATCAAAAATTTTTTAAAGAAAATGGGAGAATAATTTTTAGAACAGCTATAAATGCTGAAACACTTTATCTTTTGAGAAAATGGGGAAACTGTATTAAAGTAATACCTATTTCAATTGAAAACAACAGAAAAATTTTGATACTACGGGATGAAATGCAAGGATATTATGTTAATGATAGATATTCCATAACTAATGAAAAAATAGTTTTTTGTGGTTCTTTCTTTAAAAAAAATTTCAGAAAATTATTAGTTTTAGCTAATGCAGAAACTCCTAAATATCTTGGGAAAACTTATGAAACTTGGTTTGTTTATAAACATCATTTATTTTCAAATATAATGGAAAAGTGGATTATAGAATGTGCACCAAATGCAAGATTAATTCAACCAAATCATTTGACACAAATGCTTTTGGACCTTGATAAAAGAGTGAATAAAAATATTGCGATAATTGCAGGTAATGAAATAGGAGATATTTTACATGAAGTGTTACTTTATGTTTGGGGTATTGGGAAAAGAGAAACATCATATTGCAAAAATATTTATTTAAATAAAAATGTTGAGGGCCTAATAGAATATCAAACGGTTCATGGTTCCGTTGATGAACTTGAAGGTAAGGATAAAGTAATTCCAATAGCAACATTAAAAATTGTAGGCGATATATTTGAAGAATTTCATAAGGTTAAAGGGTTTTACTCTTTGGTAGAAAGAGCAATTCAAAAAGTTTATCGTAATACTTCATACTCAGATATTAAAACAAGTATTTTTGTTGAGGAGGTATCAAAATGTATAATCAAAGAATTGAAATAGAAAAATTTTTATCTGAAAGTCAAGATATTAATTTAATCAATGATAGTGAAAAATTAAAAATATATATTAAGAATTTTTCATTAAATCTTGCAAAATTTGTTCGGAGTAAAGGAATTCAAAAGGGTAGTGTAGGTTATACTTATTTTGTTTCTGACGACCCTTCATTTATTTCAGGTAAGTGGGGTGAATATTCACCTATAATTTTCTGGGGATATAATGATTATGAATTAAAAAACTTTATCTCATCTTGTATTTTATATAATTCTATTATGCAGAATATAGGTTATACTAAAATATGGGTTGAAGAAATTTCATCACGTATTCCATATAATATTGAAATTATATTAAATGATACCTTGAGAAATCACAACTGGAATATAGAAATTGATGAAAAGAGAAAAATTATCAGAATTAATTTTAGTTATAAGGTGCAAAGTTCAGTAAATATCTTATCACATCTTTTTAACTCACTTTATTCAGAAACTTTTCAGGAATTAATTAAAAAAGATGTTGACGAAGGTATAAGTTTTTATAATTTTGTTGAGTTATCTGAAACTGCAAAAAAAATTGAATCAGAAAAAACAATTAATGAACATATTAAAAAGATTGAGAGGATTTTATCAAATTATGTTGATGAGTTATCAAACTCTGAATTTAAATTATTGACCATATTAAGCGAAAAAGAACAAAAGAACTTTGCAAAAGTAATAATTAAGATGCTTATAATAGGTCCATATCCACCAAGATTTGTTAGATTGTTAAATCCAAAACAATATATGTTAAATCATAAATACTTAGGTTGTTTCGCCGGTATATTGAGGGTCTATGATGAAAAAATAGATATTCAAACCTTACAAGAAATTTATTTTCCAGTTTTGATATTCATCCAAAATTTAGGATATGTTCTTACATCTGGATATTTGTTCCAGTTTATAAAACAACACGCTCTCCGCTCCGCCGTTGCGGCAATTATGGCAAGGAATATGTCACATAATATCGGAAGCCATGTTCAGCATTATCTATCAAAAGAAGATTATTTTGTTAATCAAGATGACTTCTGGATAACTTAAAGGGGTATAAAGTATGGCGGATTTAAAGGACATATTAAGAGCAAAACTCTTTAACTATCTAAGAGAAAGGGAAGATTTTATAGCGTCTATTCCTACAATGGACCCTATTTGGACCGCTCCTTTTGATTTAATAGGCAATGTAATTGAACAATTACTTGCTGGCATACAAATTAGTAATCAAATAAAATGCCCAAATATGTTTTTACTTCTTGATAATATAGTCCGTTCAGAAGATATCCGTGCCTGTGCTATTCAATTCAATATAAAAATATTTTCAAGCCAAGGGGATCTGGAATATAAATATTTTTTTGAAAACAAAGGTTCATATAAAATTGAACTACGATCGTCTAATAATCAGGATTTCAAAGTCGCCATTTATTTAGGAACTTCTGGATGTCAGGCATTTTATTCCATAATTGAAAACACATTAAGAAATACAGCAAGACATTCTGATAAAAGTGAGTTAGAAAAGGTTAAAAATTTCAGTATAGCATTTTTAAGTAATAACATATACAAGCAATCAAGTGGTAATTATGAAACGGTTAACAATATTGAATTTGGGAAATCATATTTCTGGAAAGAGAATGCTTCATACAAAGAATGCAAACCTCTAATAATCACAATTGAATTTCATTACGATGATAAAGAAAATGAATATAAAAATGACTATATAAAAGTTAAAATTTACGATAATCTTGGTGGTTGGACAAACGAAAATGATAACTGGGTAAGAAAAGAAAATAATAAAATTTTAATCTCACTTAAAAAGATTGACACTGCTCCCGATATACCATCATTGGAAGACAAATTAGACCCAACAAAACCTGAAGGAAAAATTATAGATGAAACAGGACAAATAATTCCAGGTGGTTGGGGACTGAAAGAAATGAGAATCTGTGCCTCTTTTTTAAGAGGATTAAAAATTCAAGATTATGAACAGATTCCAAAGGATGCACCGCCTGTAATTAAACCGTTTATTTATTCTACTAATGACAAAAATGGAAGTTTAGGCTTTGAATTTTATCTTCCGAAAGTGAAAGATTTACTTATAATAAGCAAAGAAATAAGCGATATACTAAATGCTCAAAAAGAAACCTTAAAAAACCAGGGTATATACATAGAAGAAAGCGTAGATAAATCAAAAGAATTGATAAACAGAGGAACATTTACCCACGAGTTTGTTTTAATTGATGTAGATGATGAAGAAAATGTTCAGTTTATAAAAGACCATATTTTAGAACTGCCTTACAAATTGTTTTTCTTAACAAAAAACGACTCTTTACCTGAGGATGTGATTAATGCTATTAAACAAATAAGATACGACCTAAAAAAAGATAACGTTGATACTGATATTCAAAACAAAATTAAATATCTCATAATTGAAAAAAAAGAGTTAAATAACTGGTTTAATAATAAGGATTTGGAATTTGATATAAATAACGACAAATATCTATTCAATAATTCTGCTGAAAAAATTATTCTTGAGATAAGGAAAAGATGGTGCCAGTATTTGTATAATGACGAAAAATTGCCGAAAGTTTCACTATGGCCAGCTGGAAGCAAGTTTTGGGAAGACGAAAATTTTAAGAACTGTATTGTAGGGAGTGGTCCTGAAAAACCAGAGAACTTAGATGGTCTAAAAGCTGAAGAATCTGCTAATGCTATATTATTTGCCCATAGTTTTGGAAATATTGATGAGGGAGATAAAATTTATAAATTATTTATTTCAAATAACCCGTTATGCTTATTCCCTTTTAGTAGAGGTGTTTCTGCAGATCCAATCGTTGGTCTGTTTGCCTCATTAGAAAATCCAGATATAAAAGGTTATAATAAACTTATCTCTTATTTTAATGCTGTAGAATCAGGATTAACTAATTTTGTTATCATTGACGAAAGAATTTACGATGAAGCAAATGATGAAAAAATTGTAAGTAAAGTCAAAATTAATTTCTCCCTTGCTTTGTATCTTCAAAATATAGTGGTATTTAACTTAGAAGATTGTAAATTATTGGGTTATCAAATTGATAAATTAACCCGTAAAGTTCAGAAAAAAGAATATAATTGGAATGGCATGATTTTGCCCGATTCTTTTAAAAATAGGGTGCACTTCTTAGTAATTCACCAAAGTATAATAGATAAAATAGGAGGGAAAGAAGTATTTCAAGAATTTCTTAATTCAATTCCTACAAAATATTATCCTTGGTATATAGTAATAACTTCTGGAAGGGGACACCCAGAAAGTACAAAGATGACTGAGAATACAAAATTCTTTGATTTTTCTAATTTAAGGAAGTACATAGTTGAATTATCTAATAAAATTATAATTACTAAGATTATATCCCAAATAAAGGAAGAAAAATAAGATGAGGGCATTATTTTATTTTTACCCGGCTTATGGTTATTCAAGAACATTAGAAGGTATACGAGAAAATTTAAATAAAAAATGTTGGAAAATAATGAATACACAATCTCAAAATTGTTTAATATTTACAAAAAACCAAGACTTTATAATCTTATGTAATGAAAGCCAAGTAGCAAATTTTCAGAATATAATTAATTCAATTAAACCTAACAAAAACAATAATGAAAAATTATACATTTGGGTTTTTGGTAAACATAATTTACCAACATACAATCGACAACTAATTGGAATAATAGGTTATGATATTAGTACTTATTTGAAACATGATACATTTGATGAAATTTTACAAGAAATTTTCACTGGAATTAGTAACAAGCCTCTTTTAACAACCGATCCTTTAATTATAATATTTATAACTGAAACGTATGATGAATGGAAAATAGCTATAGTAGATCATAAAGCAATTCATTATGATGACAACCTTACTAATATAGATAAATCACAAAAAACAAATTCACGAATAATTGAATTCAAAATCAATAGTGACTACACAGTTTTATTTGTAAAAGAAAACAATTTAGAAAAAGATAAAGGCGGGATTGATGATTTATTAGATAAAATTTTGAATAAATGGGGGAATGGTCTTGCAAAAGATGATATTTACGTTGCCATCCATGATATTAATAATTACTTAAAAGACAAATCAAAGTTTGAAAATAGAGTTGGCTACATCTGTGACTTTCATCATTCAGATAGTGGCATAAATAAAGAATTTTGTGATGAACTTATTAGTTTTTTAGAAAAAGTTAATAATGACAAATTAAATGAAGCTGTTGAAACTTGTGGAAAAATAATTGAACTTATAAAACAACTTTCAATGATAGATGTTATTGACCTCTCCATCCTCAAACACCAAATCGTCAATCTCCTTGAGCCGTTAAGGATTGACATTGAAGGTTTGATTGACAGGGATTTTGAAGATAACTATTGGGAAAAAGTGTCAGGGGCTTGGAAAAATAAAGATAAAATAGATGAAATTTTCATTGAGGTCAGGGAAAAAGTATATAAAAAAGATGATGAAGTTACAATTGAGAAAATTGTAGATGATAGAAAGCTTTGTGAAAGTAAATCATGGGAAGAGATACAAAATCTTTTACCACGACAAAATCTCACAGGCGATGAAAAAGTCAACGAATTATTAAAAGCCTTAAGCTCCAGCGATAAAAACAAAAAAAACAAAGTCCGTCAAATCCTTGAACTTTACGGAAATGTCTATAAACAATGGATGGATAAACTAATCAACGCAATTGATCAATTAAAAAATGAATTGGGGCAGTAAAATGGGGTGACCTTTAGTTCAAATTGTGATAGTTGCATTAGATCAATTAAAGAAGTACTGGAAAGGTATTTTGGAAATGATATAAATGATAACATTATTATCTGCATTATTCCACTCTGTCCTGAAAAATTATGTTCTAATGATGGCTGGCACGAATTTCTTAGTTATATAAAAAAAGAAGTTCAATCTACAAACCAAAATAATTCAAATCAAAGAAATTCAAACACTCAAACTGAATCAACCTCTACAAACCCAAATAACCCTATTATCAATTGTTTAAGTGGAAATACAGGCATCATTTTCTACACCACAGAAAATATCCCAAGAGGCGACTATCCCGACTCAATCTACAACGAATCCAGAATGTTAAGAAACTTCCTTGAAAACACCACTTACGCAAAAACCGCTAATCACGAAAATTTAATTGAAAAAGTTAAAGAACTTATTGTTGATTTAAAAAATAATGGAAAGAAAAAAAATATATTAATTAACCTTCAAAATCTATTAAATAATGTACCGGATAGTCTTAATTTTCAAAAAGAAAAATTAGCTGAACTCTCCGAAATCTACACCTACCAAAGTTTTCATACTCTAAAAGAAGCTCATAGTAATCTAAGAAAATTTAGGGAATTTTTAGAAAAAGGAGATTTCAATAAAATAGATGAACTTTATAATTTCCGTAACGACTACTACCTCAAACGCCAAAAGCACGACATCGCCTCTATCATCGCAACCAATCCGCTAAGATTTAAAAAGCTTGAAATTCTCGTCATAGACGATAATCCTGAAGCTATTGAAAGTGATTTTAATAAAATTAAAAAATTTTTACCATCAAACACTGAAATTTTCATTACGGCACAAAATGAATACAGAAAGTTTCTAACCGATAAAGATTTTATCAAAAGTTTATTTAACGGCGATGCAGAATTAAAACTTAAAGAAATCAAGAATTCAACTAATTCATTTGAAAAAACTAATCTTTTTGAAAATAACAAATTCAAATTTGACTATGTAATCGTTGACCTTCTCCTTGGTCATTACAATGAAGGTAACAAAATTATTCGCGAGCTTATAAATCTCCGCACAGCAATAAATAAAAATAAAAAACATTACGAAAAATCATTCTTTTTCATTTTAGTTCTTTCTCTTAGCGATGATGTTGATGATATTTTTAGAGCATACAATGAAGGAGCGCTTGGGTATGTTTGGAAGTTTGGCAGGATTTATCAACTTCCTGCGCTAATTGGAATTTTTGAAGAATATAGACAAAAACTTATCAATGGTATAGGTATCTCGGCGCACTCGCATGCTCGTAATTTTTCTAAACTTTATCATCTGCCTCCAGAAATTGAATGGCGTTTACGCACTGAAAATTTTCTCGCTCCAATAGTAAAAAAAGATAAATACGAAATTGAAGATATTGCGAAAGATATCGCCAAGAACTGGATTAAACAAATTCCCAAAGCTGAACTGCACTACCATCTTGGTGGTAGTATGGATGAGAAGATTATTTTTTATCTCTCCGTAAATACAGTTGCACATTTGTGTGAAAAGTATGATAAGAATTGTAAGAATGGGAGGAATGTTTTAAAAAGTATAATTAATGAAATTAAATCATTAGTGAACAGTTTTGATAAAGATGATAAAAAAGATAAATATGAAAAATTCTTTAGAAATTTTTATATATGTTGCTTAAATATAGTTAATAATAAAGAATGTAACAATAATTCTGACATTGAGCCCATTAAGACTTGGCTTGAAAATCTCAATAACATAAAGGAGAAAACAATAAACTACCTAAAAAAACACGAAGACAAACCAGCTGAAGTTTGGTTTGATTACCTAACTTACATAGTAAACAAAGATAAAAATCCAGACGAGCAAATAAAGAAGAGTGATTTAATTGCTGTGTTTTTTGTGTATGCTGGTATTCTTGAGGGTAGAACTATCGAAGACGCAAAAAAATTTTGGGAAGAACTAAAGAAAAAAGTTAAATCTCTTGAAAATACAAATTTTGATAGTAGCTCACCGAACATTAAAGAATTTATTACCAAAACAAAAATATATAGTCATTTTGGTAGTAATGAAACCATTAATATACCTGCCTTAAAAAATTATGACCTACAATCAATCTTTAATAATAATTCAAATAATAAAAAATCTGAAAATGTACTTAAAAGCTTAATCCTTGCATCTCCAGAAGCTAAAACCTTAAATCAGCTTCTCAGAGGTGATGTATTTTTCGGGGCCGATAATCTTCAATATTATGAAAATATTTTTGCGTGTGTTTGGTACTTAATGGAACAAGCCGTAGAAGATAATGTTCGATATTTAGAAATACGTGTTTCGCCATCAGGGTATACACGAAAGAACTTAACTATTAATGAAGCTGTGCAGGCACTTTTCGAAGGTGCTGATTTGTGCAGCCTCTATTTCTACTTATGCAAAGGGAAATTTATCTGGACAAATTTTATTACAACTGCCAAGCGACACAAAAGCCCCTACGAAAGAGCAATTGAAATTGGTCTTGCAGTAACATATTCAAAACGAGATAAAAAAGTTTTCGATCTTCAAAAAAAGGTATCAAGTGTACAACCATCATTGCTGTATAATTGGAAAGCATCTCGAATTGTTGGTGTAGATTTAGCAGGATATGAAAAAGATTTTCCACCGCGTCAATTTGTTAATGATTTCCAACCAATCTTTAAGATATGCTCGTTTGTGACAATTCATGCTGGTGAAGAAACATCTGCAGAATATATTTGGGAAGCTGTTTTTGAACTTCATTCAAATAGAATTGGTCATGGATTATCAATAGTAGAGCATCCCTCGTTAATGAGTCTCGCTCGCGATACACAAATTTGTATTGAACTGTGTCCCTATAGTAATATTGTTACAAATAATCTTCGTGGTCACCGGATATCAAAATATCCACTCTATACATTTATGCAAGAAGGAATCAATGTTACGATTAATACGGATGACTGTGCAACGACAGGCAAAACACTCTCTGATGAATACGTCAATGCAGCGGAACTCTATTACTTCAGTGATAATAATTCAATCGAAGATGGGAAAGGACAAACTAAACGAGTACCGTTAACAAAATGGGAGGTGCTGCGACTTGTAAAAGCTGGTTTTGATAATGCTTTTATCAAGCGTGAAGAAAAAATGAACTTACTTCGATGCGTGGAGGAGGAAATTTACCAAAAAGTCTTGCAAGGTTACGAAATAGAACCAGTTTACTATATCGATAGGTCTGAATGATTTATTAAAAAATTATTATTTCATTCTTAATAGAGGGGGAGAAGCTATGAGTAATCCAATAAGCGATATAGATTTCCTTATTCGTATTTTACTTTCATTAATTTTAGGTTCAGTAATAGGCTTGGAGAGACAATTTAAAAACAGGCATGCAGGAATTAGGACATTTGCTATATTAAGTTTGGGTACAACTTTTATAACAATTTTAAGTATGATTGTAACCAAAACTTTTGAAACTGGAAATATGCCTCAAGCCATAGCTGTTGTTGTTATAAGTGTAGGTATTATAGGTGCTGGTGTTATTCATAAGGAGAAAGATAAAAATGGTATGATAATTATACGTGGATTAACTACTGTTACTACATTATTAATAACATCAGTTATAGGTTTGGCAATTGGATTAGGATTGATTAAATATGCATTAATTGTATGGTTTTTAACGATAATTTCTTTGTTTCTCTTAAGGAAAGTTGAAATAAAAACAGGATTAAAAAAAGAAATATATTTTCAAAAGAATAATCAGAATCAATAAAATGAAGATTGAAAATAAAATACATACATTTAATAATATAAGTACATTTGCATTCAAATTAATGTCAATAAATGCAGTTATTGAAAGAAATGAAGAACTGATATTAAAAAATTTATTTGAAGAAAACAGAAACAAGCATGTAAAATTTATTGAATCGTTGATAGGGAATAATGATGAAAATGTTATTTATGAAATTCGATATAACAGCCAACAAAATCGTGAAAATCAAATTTTACGAAATATTGATATTTATTTAATATGCCAATTTAAAAACCATAATAAGATTGATGTTGAAAATCATTTAAAAACTATAAATGCAATTATCAATTCGACATTTGATGAATATGATTTTGAAATAATAGATGCAGATACGACTAAAAGTTTAATCATTAACAATAAACAAAAATACAGCTATGCATTTACACGAAGAGTAATTATAGACCAGCTGGATACCCTTGAGTCTGGAGTTTCAATAAAAAATATTGGCTTTCTGCAAGAAAATAATTTGGACGATTTAGGTAGTTTATCAGAAAAGAAAGATGAGCATTTTATTACTTACATCTATCCATTCAATTATTCGTTTTATAAAGGGGAAAAATATTTTTCTGACATTTCTTATGAAGGAATAAAATCATTTACAATCAGCATAAAGATTAATCCTACATTGATAAGAAAAGAAGAAGAAAATTTTATTGAACAACAAATAATAAAGTGTGAAAAATTTGCACAAATTTCTATTTCAAGTTCAGTAACTGAAACGAGTAAATTATATCCTACACTTCAAAGGTTAGCTGTAGAATATCAACATAATCTATTAGATTTTCTTTTTGCTCTTAAAAGAAATACAGCACTTATGTCAATAGAAATTAGCAGCGATGAAAAATTACCTTTGCAGTATTTACATACAATTGGTTATTACTTTTCACCAATGATTTCGAAATACCCAAAAGAAAATTCTATATTTTACGGAGGATATGAAATTCATGAAAGAGTAAATAAAATAGAATCAATCGAACAAAATGAGATAAGAATTGAAACTCAAGAACATCCACTCTTACCAAAAAATGTAAGTCGTATTTTATATTTATTTGATGCCGAAGAACTCAGCTGTGCTTTTCGATTTCCACCGCCTCCTACAGATTTAATACCAAATTTTAATATCAAACTTTTCAAAGAACGTTTGGCTCCAATTGATTTAATTGAACATTATAAAGATTCAAAATCGGGGACTTTAATTGGCTACAATATTTATAAATCATACAAAAATGAAATCAGAATTTTAGAAGAAGACCTAAAGAAACATGTTTATATAATTGGTCAAACTGGTACAGGGAAATCGACTGTTCTTGAAACTATGATATTAGATTGCATTCGAAAAGGGAAAGGACTTTGTTTTATTGACCCTCATGGAGATTTATTCAAAAGAATACTTGGGAAAATTCCTGAAGAAAGAATTAATGATGTTATTGTACTTGATCCAGCGGACATTGATTATCCTATTGGATTAAACTTTTTAGAATATGAAGACCCAAACCAGAGATATTTTATTGCAAATGAGTTTGTGAATATTATTCGCCGAATGCTTATAAGTGAATTTGGGAAAAATGCAGCTTATGATTACACAGGACCATTATTCTTTAAGTATTTAAGAAATATGCTTCTACTTATAATGTCTGATAATGAAAATCCAGGTACATTAATTGATTTATACATTTGTTTTAGTTCAGACACTGCATGGTTAAAATGGTATCCTCTTAAAATTAAGGATGCAATGCTTGAAGTGTTTATTGAAAATGAACTTAAGAAAAAATCGTTGACTGATTCAATGAGAGGTGAAATATCTTTGGGTGAATATGTAGCGAGCAAACTTCAAAATTTTGTTTATGACCCGTTATTAAGAAATATTTTTATCCAAAGAAAATCCACAATAAATATTCTTGATATAATGAATAAAGGCAAAATTCTTCTTGTTAATTTGGCAAAAGGGGAATTATCGGAAGAGAATTCAAGATTTTTGGGAATGGTATTAATGACTAAAATTATGTCGGCTGCAATGACAAGAGTAAGACTCCCAGAAAACGAAAGGAAGGAATTTTATTTATTTGTTGATGAATTTCAAAACATTGCAACAACAAGTTTTATTACACTGCTTTCAGAAGCAAGAAAATTTGGACTTTCATTAACTATAGCAAATCAATTTATTGAGCAGATAGAGGATTCAAATATAACATTGTCGATATTTGGAAATGTTGGAACATTTATTTGTTTTAGGTTAGGTCAGATTGATGCACAAAAATTAGAACAAAGATTTCTGCCTTATGTATCTGCGCAACATCTTACTAATCTGCCAAACTGGTATGCATATACTGCTACTCTTTATAATGGCCGCAATACTATTCCATTTATTATTCAAACGATTTTAGATGAACAAAAGTATTCAGAAGAAATAGCCACCAAAGTAAGAGAAAACTCACGCTTACAATATTCTAGAAAAATAAGTTCATCAGATTTTGAAACATTGCAGCAAGAAATTAGTAATAAAGAGTTTGAAAATTTATATAAGCAATTTTTAAATGAAGGAAAGAGTCAGAATAAAAATAAAGATTAGTAAAGAATTATCTAAAAATCATTGAGCCAGCTATAAACTTTTTTCCTGCAGATTTATTACTTTTGCACATCAAATTTTATCGAGGGTGAAAATGAAACTTCAAAAAACAAACAGAAGAAAATTTCTTACCTCTATCGGTTTTTTATCAACAATATCCCTCCTTACTCATTGCAAAAACCTCATTACAGAACCATGGCTTAACGGGGGAGAGAATAATTCAAACAAAAATGCAGATTTAATTTTGACTGGTTCAGAAAAAGAAATTGCATCTAAAATTAAAGAGCAGTATTCATTAATTGAATTTCTTGCTAATAACATTAATAAAGAAAAAACTATTGCTTACTATGATAATGGCCAACTTAAAAAGTTATCGCTATCAATTGTCAAAGATAAACTTGCAAGTTATCCATATCTAAGAATTACAAAAAGAGAAAGTAATGAAAGTGTAAATATTCTCTGGGGAATGGATGGTATTTATCCATCATTGAAATTTGTCGACAATAACGGAAAGCTTATTGAAAAAGATGGTCAGGTAATGGAATTTGCATTGAAGAAAACAGAGGATAGAGATTACACTCCAATTGATTGGTTGAAATTAGGAATAAAAATATTTGCATATGGATTATTGATATGGCTTGGAGCAACTGTTTTGAAATATGTAGTATCCGCAATTTCATTTATTGCTTTTAATGCTCTTGTATTAGGAATTGTAATAGCAGGAATAACTCTCATTGTGCCAATAATTAAATGGCTTATAAATTTAACAGGCTGGAAAAAAGATGATATTAAAGATATGTTCAATAGAACTATTAATGATATTTTAGCATTTTTATTGGACGTGCAAAAGTATTTGCTTGAGAGGTAATTCATTTATTCTGATTTTTAACGAATTAAAAATTATTCCGAAAAATTTATCTGTAATGGTAATGTTGTAAAATCAACATTAGGACAGCTTATATCTATTCGGTAAACTAACAAATTAATTTATCGATAATATTATAGGTAAAATTTACTCTAAAAATAATTCCTATTATTCTTGAACATAATTTGTTTTGCTGTATGGGTAGATATAAAGCTGTATTTATTCTTTATATTTTTTTTATTCTAATCTTTCAAGCATGTCAAATTAATGAACCAAATCTTCCATCCTGGAATGTAAGCTTAAATATTCCATTAGCAAAAAAGATTTACTCACTTGAAGATTTAGTTAATAATAATTCAATTAATTTTTACGCTGATGGGTCAAATAAAAATCTGCTCTACTTTTCAAAATCAATAAGTTTAGATACAATTAAATTCGAAGACAAATTAACAATTGATAACATATCAGATACTGTTTCTGAATCAATCGAATCAATTTCTCTTTTACCTGATACGCTGCAAACAGAAATTGGGCTTGATTGGTTAGGTTTTGATAATATACCTGCAATGCCAGTAAGTGTAGCTCCAGTTTATAATGAACATATCTCAATCACAACAGATGTGTCAGAATCTTTTGAATCAGCTCTAATTCAAACTGGAAAAGTTGATTTGGAAATTATTAATCATCTTCCTCCACCATTTACATTAACTATTAGTCATATTTTATTAAAGAGTATCAGCACTGGAGAAACATTATTGAATATTGATGATGACATAATAATTCAGCATGGCTCAAGTATAAAAATTAATTCGCTGCAGTTAAAACAAGGAGTAAGGATTAGTAATCAGTTTTTATTTGAATGTGTTCTTTCTACAAATGGAACTGGAGGTGAAGAAGTTCTTCTGCCCAAAAATTCATTAACAGTGAAAGCAAGAATAGAAGATTTAGAAGTTTTAGAAGCACGTGCTAAAATTCCTTTTCAGGTCCCAATTACAATTGAAGATACATTTACTTTAGATGATAACGAACCTCTGCCTTCAAAATTATCTTTGTTGAGAATAGAAAATGGGAATATTAATCTTAAGGTAGCTAATAAACTTGACTTAGATGCTAAAGTTCATTTGATAATTTATAACTTAAGAAAGCCTGATGGACAAATCTTTGATGAAACAAGATTTATTGGAAGAAAACAAACAATTAATGTTTTTAAAGATTTTTCTTTAAAAGATTATTCACTGATTGGTTCTGAAGGGAAACCTTCAAATTCTTTTTCCTACAAAATTACAGTTGAAGTAGCTTCTACTGAGGATATGAGGACTATTAAAAGTAATGATGGGATTACTGCTTATGTTGATTTACAAAATCTAAAAGTAAAAGAATTTACAGGCAAAATTAAACCACAGAAAATATCTGCAGATAAAGAATCTGTTGCGCTCAATCTTGATGAATTCAAAAATAAAATTCAGTTTCAAAAAATAAATTTTAGAAATATTCTTTTGCGGCTTGCATTCCAAAATACTGCACAGGTTGAATTCAAGATTGACGGTAAATTAGAAGCAAAAAATAAATTTGGAGAAAAAGCAGTATTAGGATTAAACAAAAATACTTTGAGTAATGATATTATTTCTCCAACTGATACTCTTATTACATTTAATAAAGACAGTCTGAATTTGTTTTTAAATAAATTTACAAGACTGCCAGATTCAATAATTATATATGTTGATGGAATTATTAATCCAAATTATAAAGCCGTTACCGTAAGAAATACAGATATTATTTTAACCAAAGCAATTATCGATTTGCCATTAGACGTAAGTATAGAAAATATTGAATACAAAGACTCGATTAACATTAATTTATCAGAGGATGATAAAGATAAATTAGAAAATATTAATTCAATTTCAGCAGGAATAAAAGTTATTAACAGATTACCTGTTTCGTTAAAACTTACTTGCAAGTTTTATGATGAACAAAATAATTTTTTAACTTACTTTCCTCCACTATATGAATCTCAAGACACAACGTTTACAATTACAGGAGCTTCAGTTGATAATGAAGGCTTTGTTACATTAGCTAATGAACAGTTAATAAATGTAAATATTCTAAAGTCTGATATTGATAAAATAAGAAAAGCAAAATATGTGATATTGCTTATTAAAATAAATACTTCTGATAATGATAAACCTGTTAAGTTTTTAACGAGTGATAATTTTTCTGTCGATTTATTTTGTTCTACTGATTATAATGTTAAACTTCAGTAAGAAATATGAAGAATATTTTTTCACTTATAATCTTAGCAATAAGTTTATTAGAAATATATGGACAAGGAATCGGGTCTTATGGAATTACCGATGCCAAATCAATTGGAATTGCTAAAGCCTTTTCTTCATCTTTTGGTTTATATGCTGTTGGTAAAAATCCTGCAAATCTTTTTCAAGATTCATCTTCAATATCTGAAATGAACTTGTCAATACCAATTCCACATTTATCATTTTCTGCAGGAACAAATTTTTTATCGATTAGTGATTATAATTATTACTTTGGGACTAAAGTAACAGGAGCAAATAATGAGCTTAATGGTAGAAAACTTACCGAAGATGATAAACAAAATTTGAAAAACATATTTCAAAATGGAAGTTCAATTTATTCTGATATTTCTATACAATCGATTGGTATTAAAATTCAACCATCAAAGAAAATCGGAGCATTTGGATTTTCGGTTACGGATAGAATATCATTTTCACTAACAATACCCAAAAGTTTAATAGCACTTTTTCTTGATGGCAATATTCCCGGACGAATTTATAACTTTAATGATGCTAAGTTTAATTCATGGTGGTTAAGAAAAACATCTGTTACATATTCTAACATGATAAATTTTTTGGAGGGATTGTATATAGGAGCTTCACTGAATTTTGTAAGTGGTTATTTTTATTCTAAAGTTGAAAGACTAAATACAGAATTTAAGACCGTGGAGGGGAATGCATTATCAGGCAAGAGTGATTATCTAATATATTTAGTCTCTTCAGAAGATTTCAATATAAGATACAATTTTGATAAAAGACCTAAAAAGAATTTTACATTTAGTTTTATTCCAAAACCTGCAGGGTATGGTGTTGGAATTGACTTTGGATTAACTTCTAGAGTAAACCAAAAGTTTTCACTTTCATTGTCATTTACAGATATTGGTTCGATTAACTGGTATAATAATGTAGCAGAATTTTCTTCGAACAATTTCTTTTACGTTGATGACTTAACTAATAAAAACCAGATTGATTCATTAAAAGCAGTTCTATCAGGAAATGGGAAATATATCAGCTCATTAAAATTGAATATGGCAACTGCAATGCATTTGGGATTAGTATGGACAAATAAAACATATAATTATTATTCTGACAATAAATTACTCATATTAATTGAATATCATCAAGGATTCAATAATGAATTTGGGAATTCAAAAATTCCAAGAATAGTCTTAGGCATTGAATATACACCTAAAACAATATTAAGTATAAGAAGTGGATTATTAATTGGAGATATTGAAAAAGTTAAGTGGTCTTTTGGTTGTGGATTAAATTTTGGATTTATAGAAATGAATATTGGAACATTAGACTTACTAAATATATTTCAACCAGATAAAGCTAAAAACTTTTCAATTGCATTTGGCAGCATAATCAGATTTTTATAAATCCTAATAAGTTCTTACTAAATTAGAAGAGCCTCAAGCATATTACACAATGGATTAATGTGATGTATTGATATGATTGAATCGAAATATATTAAATGTAGAATGTGTAATGACAATAAAAGCTAGTTGAAAATTTTTCTATTGTATATTATGAACAAATTAACTATTTAAGAAAAAATCTATGTAATTCTTAATACTGGTTAAGGAAATTACCGAAGCTGCATTTTAATCATATCACTAAATTTTATAAAAGCGTTCCGTTTAGAGTTACAACAAAAGTTAGTACTAAATAATCATTTTAAAAGCCTAATCAGCGGGACAAATTTAATTTATAGCAAATAAAAAACCCCATTTTACGCTAAAAATGGGGTTTTCTTGTGGGCCCAGAAGGACTTGAACCTCCGACCCGCTGATTATGAGTCATAAGTATTTATTCCCTTTTCGAACTATTAAATTCCCGTAACTCCTTACTTAAAAACAAGTTATGCAGATATGCCTTGCTGTATCATTTTTAGACTGAAGTACAATTGAAGTACAATTGAAATTTTGTAGGCATACAGAATCTTACATTGACTATATATGCCCCAACAAAGCTTAACTTGATTAAATTTCGTATGGCAAATTAATAAATCTGCATAAACTATGAAAGAAGATTGTGGATAAATGCGTTCGTCGATATGAGCAGTTTTTTTAAAAACCTTCGAAAACAGCGTAAAAACGCAGGCTCGTCGGTGAACCTGCGTATAAAAAATTAGACAATTGGCGAAAAAATGACAAAAATTGCGAAAATGAGCTAAAAATGAAGGGTGAACCTCCCAGTATTTTTGGCAAAAATGAGGTTCACGGAAAATTTTTTTCTTAAGAATAAAAAAAGATTTGATTTTGAAAAATAAATGCATATATTTGCAAAGAAAATTGGCTGTTTGAATCGAACCATAGTGGAATTGAGACCATTTATGATAGCAGCATTTTACTGGGATTCATTTGGTTTGAATCGAACCATAGTGGAATTGAGACTCCTACTCTTTCGAGTAGGAAGTTAACCTCTTCTAGCCGTTTGAATCGAACCATAGTGGAATTGAGACCAACTTCAGCAGAAGCGAACTTGTAGGCGAGTTCTTTGGTTTGAATCGAACCATAGTGGAATTGAGACAGAAATACCGCTAAACAGCTTGCTAAAGAGTTTGCTGGTTTGAATCGAACCATAGTGGAATTGAGACTGCTTTTCATATATCTTATGAGCCTCTTCCTTGTACTGTTTGAATCGAACCATAGTGGAATTGAGACAAATCAACTCTCTCCTCTATTTCTTCGAACCTAACGCCCGTTTGAATCGAACCATAGTGTAATTGAGACCAATGATTGTTTTCAATGTGCCTCCTCTTAATTAATGTTTGAATCGAACCATAGTGGAATTGAGACAAATGCCCGCCGATTCATCATCAGCGGGCATACTTTGAGTTTGAATCGAACCATAGTGGAATTGAGACTCAGGATATAATATCCTGATTTCTACTTTGTATCTTTCAGTTTGAATCGAACCATAGTGGAATTGAGACCTTGCCTCTGAGATTATAAGCCTCATCCCAGGCTTTAAGTTTGAATCGAACCATAGTGGAATTGAGACAGCTCATAATGAGCTCTGGTGTTATAACTCGTTCAAATTGTTTGAATCGAACCATAGTGGAATTGAGACCGGTGGGACAAACCCACTCGTTTGATGAGCATATATTCCGTTTGAATCGAACCATAGTGGAATTGAGACCTTTGGCCTTGTGGTCGAGCCACCCTGACCGGAAGACCCGTTTGAATCGAACCATAGTGGAATTGAGACTTTGTAGCCTTTGCAAGGCTACTGTCACCTGGTTTTGTTTGAATCGAACCATAGTGGAATTGAGACCTCGTACCAGTGTTCTCCTTCGACTCCCCGTGCATTAAGTTTGAATCGAACCATAGTGGAATTGAGACGTAATAGCATCCAAAACAGCAACAATGGCAGAATCTGGTTTGAATCGAACCATAGTGGAATTGAGACTTCTACTGTAGTTCGATTAAAAATTTATACTCAACTCAAAGTTTGAATCGAACCATAGTGGAATTGAGACTATTCTTTGTATTCAGCTTCTTTCTCAAACTCAAGGAATTGTTTGAATCGAACCATAGTGGAATTGAGACCCCCATAAGGGAGAGTATCCTGAAGTTTCTTAATTGTTTGAATCGAACCATAGTGGAATTGAGACTGAGCAAGTGCTAAGATTAATTTTTCCTCATCTTTTGTTTGAATCGAACCATAGTGGAATTGAGACATATTTATTGATTAAATTTTTAACAAGAGGATCTTTAGTTTGAATCGAACCATAGTGGAATTGAGACAGAATATCAATAATTATTTGTAAGCGAGAAGTTTGCTGGTTTGAATCGAACCATAGTGGAATTGAGACCGCACTTGATAGTACACGTTAACCTCCCTGTCTTGGTTTGAATCGAATCCGCCAATGCAATGGAATCAATAACGGGAGGCGGATAAACCATAGTGGTCACCTGTCAATGAAAGAATTTAGTAAAAAGAAAATTTATGGTTAGCAAAGGGGGGTAGAAAAAAATTAAGAAAGTGCTCTAGGTATTTCTGCAGTAAGCAATTAAAAACTTTCCGCTAAAAAAAGATGTTGTTCTTCGCATCTGATATTACACATAAGTGTAAAAAATACACTTATCATAACACTGCACTTCAGAATATCACTGCCTATATTTCTTGCCTATGAAAATTCCTGCATCCGCTGTACATCCCACTAGAACATTCCTAATAAGTTCTACATCTCAAAAAAGTTGTTATAACTTAGCTGCTTAAATGCTTGCATGAACTGGATGTTGTTCCGAATTTGATTTATTGATTATCAAACAGTAATCTTTTATTTTAGTTTGAGTTATGTTTTTATTTAGATTGCATTACAAATGTGCGGATAATTAAAAGGTATTCTTTCTAAGATTTGATTTTACTTGTTAATAAATACTTAACTTATCACGAGGGAGAAAATGGAGTTTGAAAGTATTAGTCTTTCTATCTCAGTAACAATAAAGAAGTACTGTAAATTTGATGAGGAAAAGGATCGCTTACGAATTGCAGATTTTATAGAAGAACGCTTTATAGAAAGGTACTTTAACCCTTTAAGAGTGGATCGTAACAAAAAAATGTTTTTTGTATTATGGCACTCTGTTGTTTAATGATAGAAGTTTTAGAATCATTCTGGGAGGGATTAGAGAACTCAAAAAATAAAAAGCAGAAAAGTGTTCAAGAAATTTTTCAAACGTTGTTTAGACCAAAAAATGGGAATTAGGTATTTTTTACAATTTGAGTGATGACTTTTATGAAGGGGTGCGTAGTTGTATATTACATCAAGCGGAAACTACGAACGGCTGGCTTATAAAAAGGTCAGGTGATTTGTTTGATTCTACTACTAAATCAATTAATGCAACTAAGTTTCATTACGAACTCGAGTCTGTTTTAAAAGCTTATCGTAATGAATTGAAGTCCAGCGATTGGAATTCAAAAATCTGGAAGAATTTACGAAAAAAGATGGGACACATAATCAATAATTGTAAAACAAGAATGAAACAGGAATGGAAGTTTTCTATTTTGCATATGGTTAAAATTTGTACAGTGAGTGTCTGTGTTCGCAGAATAAATCAGCGAAGATCATTGGTCGTGCCTTTATAAAATGCAGGAAGTTGTTATTTAATAAACTTAGTAATGATGGTCTAGGGAAGGCTAATTTGGTAAAATCTGGGTGATAAAATTTGATTCAAAAGAAAAAGAGTAACATTCTATAACTGTAAAAGCACAGTTAACTGATAAAAATACTAGTTGATTCCGTCACTTACTTACCTGAAAATTTCACATCTAATCTACAACCTTGTAAAATCTTATAAAGAATTGGTCCTTTCAGGAGGTCGAGAACATAATATGCCTTATATTATTTATCTGGAGACATTCCTTGTAATATCTAATTAGAAAGCGTAACGATGATTTTTAACCTGTATGTTTGATTATTCGCCTCTATTAGATTAATATGTTCATCACTCTCTAAATTCTTAGTGGGAAACCATCATAAAATTCTTTATTATATTTAGTGCGTTAAACAATTAAATTAATTAACTAATATATAGTTTATTTTTTGTGTTAATGTATTTACAAATTTTTTATTTGTCTTGTATTGTTAAAATTGTTTTACATATAAGTGTAATGGATAAATAACAATATTCTTGAAATTAATTTTACTATTTACAAAATTAACAATTATATATTGGTAATTATATCTATTGATTTTATAATAAATGCTTCCATATCAAACCAATAATAGAATATTAGAGCTTGAAAAATTATTTAGTGAAAATCCTCGTCTTTTATCCGGGAATCTCCAAATAATTGCATGTGCTGGGGCAGGAAAAACAGATTTTATATCATGGCGAATTGCTTTTCTTATTTATAAAGATATAGCCAAAACCGAAAATATTGTAGCCTTTACATTTACAGAACGTGCAGCTGAAGAACTGAAATTCCGCATACGCCATCATATTAAAGAACTTCTTGGACGCCAACCAGATATGGGAGACATGTATGTTGGTACCATCCATAGTTTCTGTTTCAAACTTTTACAGGAATTTATTCCAAAGTATAGAGTTTACGATGTTCTTGACGAAGGCAAGCGATATGCTTTTATAAGTTCTATTAAAAACGATATTGATTATAAATCGCTTTTGGATTTATTATACAGTAACTCTAATAGACCATTTAGACAAACTGAACAAAGTTGGGTTCTGAATTCTTTTTTAAGAAGTGTAGATATAGTAAGAGAAGAATTGCTAAGCCCTAAAGAAGTATCGATCTCTGATTCATTTACGGAAGCATTCACGATTTATGAAAAAGCATTAGAAGAAAAACGATTCCTCGACTTTAGTAGTATGATAAGTATCGCCGTAAATCATTTGAAGTCTGACCCCAATTTGCTAAAAGCTGTTCGTGAAAAATATACACATATCACCGTTGATGAATATCAAGATGTGAATCCAATACAAGAAAAATTAATTAATCTTCTAGCAGGAGAAAATGGGAATCTTTGTGTAGTCGGCGATGATGATCAATCAATTTATCAATGGCGCGGCTCCACTGTGGAGAATATTCTTACATTTGAGCAGAGATATAAAAATGTTTATAAATATGAACTTACAACCAACTACAGGTCCACAGATTATATTATTAATTGTGCTAATACTGTGATTAAAAATAACAACCCAAATAGACTTCAAAAATTGATGAACCCCGGTAGTGGCAAGGGACAAAAAGGAGATATATATAAGTTAACGTTTAAAAACCAGGAGGATGAGATTAAATTTATCGTTGATAGAATTAAAGAATTAATCGGTGTTGAATATAAAGAAAAAGATAAAGAACCTCGCGGTCTCACCTACTCTGATATAGCTATCTTCTTCCGCTCTGTCCGATACGATGCTCAACCATATATTGACGCACTTCAAGAAGCTGGAATACCAGTTGCGGTCTCAGGAATTGGCGGACTTTTTAACTCTCCTGAAGCCGATATCATCTTTGAACTTCTTTCTTATATTGGAGACTTCGGGAAAATTTGGGATAGAGAAACTGGTGAAGGTCAGGTACCAGAAATAGAAAATATATACGATTATGCTAAAGACCATTTCTTGGTCTCTTCAAAGAAGCAGTTTATGAAGTACTTCGAGATTTTGAAGCAACAGGTAAAAAATAAAAGTCGCCTCTCTCTGCAAGGATTGTACATGGATATTCTCTATGGTCTTGGCTTCCAAAATGAAAATACACACTTTGATAGAGACCCAGCAAAACAAGGAGAAAAAGAAATAAAACTCTATAATCTTGGACGAGTGAGTCAAGCGATCACAGATTATGAATTGACAAGAACCTATACAACCTACCGTGATATAAAAGGCTTCTGTTGGTTCATTTTAGATTATGCACAAGGTAATTATGATGCTGGTGCGGGTGATGATTTAACACTTTCCTTAAATGCCGTTCAGGTTATGACTCTTCATGCTACGAAAGGTCTTGGTTTTCCCGTAGTTTTCATGCCATATAGTGTTAAAAGAAAAGATTGGCCACTCGATACTGGATTTCTTGACCCAAATAAATTTGATTTCACACGCTACAAAGGCAGTAATTTTGATGAAAGAAGACTTTTTTATGTTGGAATGACAAGAGCAAAAAAATTTCTTTGTATATCCTATCCTAAACAAGCAATAGGAACAACACGGCTTCGAGAACCTTTACCATATTTCAATGAAATACCAGATACTTTTTGTATAACGAAACCCATACCAGATCCTGCACGCCGTGTAAAAAGCAAACCAAAACAAGGCGACACAGAAATCAGATTCCCAACAAGCTACAGCGAATTAAGTTATTATATTTCGTGCGGATATGATTATAAACTTCGGTTTATCTATGGATTTAATCCTCAATTAGTAGAAGCACTGGGATATGGTAAGCAAATTCATAACATAATAAACATACTTCATAAAAAGGCGCAGGAAACTAAAAAGGTACCATCTCTCAATGAAGTTATTCGTTTGATAAAACAGCATTTTTATCTTAGATATGCCTCTAATACTGTGCGGGAAAAATTAGCCAAAGGTGCAATGAATTGCATCGAAAACTACATGAGAATCTGGAGGAAAGATTTTTTGCTGAGTATTAAAACCGAACGACCATTTGAACTGGAAGTAGAAAACGCTTTAATTTCAGGTTTGATAGATTTACTTAAGCGAAGTGATAATGAAGATGATAATATATTAGAGATCATTGATTTCAAAACAGGAAAACACCGTATCGAAGGAGAACAGATGCCCCTGCAAGTACAGCTCTATACAATAGCTGCAAGAGAGGCTCTAGGGCTAAATGTCAAAAAAGCATATTTACATTTTCTTGATGATAAAAAAGCATCCAGAATTGAAATACCGATTACACCAAAACAGCTCGATTTGGCAATGAGGACAATTTCTCATACTATTAAAAGTATAATGTCACGTTCGTTTCCAAGAGATGCTAAAAATAATCATGTATGTCAAGCATGTGACTGGAAAAAAATTTGTCCGCAAAGGAAAATATGAAATCAACAAACCAAAAACACGCAGAAGGACATAGACAAAGATTAAGAGACAAATTCATAAAATCCGGGTTTGAAGGATTTCACGACTATGAGATTGTAGAACTTTTACTTACGTATGCTATTCCTCGAAAGGATACTAAACCGGCCGCCAAAGCATTGATTCATAAGTTCAAAACCATCTCACATATACTCGATGCATCGCAAGAAGAATTACAAGCTATTGAAGGTTTGGGGAACAACGCCGCTTTGTTTTTGAAAATTCTCCGCGAGACAATAACAAAATATTTCCAGGATGCAATACTCGTAAGAAAAGCTTTTCTTAAGCTCGATGATCTCGTTATATATCTTCGTGCTGTTCTTGGTGGAAGGAAAAATGAAACTCTCCACGTATTATATCTCAACAGCAAGAATGAACTCCTTTCTGCAGAAGACTTTGGAGAAGGTACTGTTACAGAGGCAGTCGCATTTCCACGCAGGATTGTAGAAAGTGCATTAAAGCAGAATGCAACCGCAGTTATCATTGCCCACAATCATCCCGGCGGTGTTGCAGAGCCTTCAGGAAACGATGATGCTATTACAAAAGCTATTCGAGATGCTTTAAAAACTGTAGATATCGATTTGCAGGAACACATTATCATTAGTGACGATACATTCTATAGCTATAGAAAAAATGGTTTCTTTGATTAAAGGAGAATAGTAAAATGCCAAACAACAAAAACAATAAAAACAATACAAACAACATGCCCACTGGACTTTACTGGCAGGGGAAAAAGACCGAAGTAGAACGAATTTCCCTGCCATTCCAGACAATTGAAACAATAAATGAATCCCGCGCAACACGGGAAAAAGAGAAAGACACAATCTTTCGAAAGCAAAATAAACCTGACCAAAATATATGGTATAACCGATTGATCTGGGGTGATAATAAATATGTAATGTCTTCCCTTCTTGATGAGTTTGCAGGTAAGATTGACCTGATATATATCGATCCACCTTTCGCGACGGGTGCAGATTTTAGTGTAAAGATTGAAGTAGGCGACCTTGAATGGACAAAAGAGCCATCCGCAATAGAAGAAAAAGCCTATCGCGATACCTGGGGTAAAGGTTTGGATTCATATCTACAGATGATGTACGAACGATTGGTCCTAATGAGAGAACTATTAAGTGAAAAGGGAAGTATTTATGTACATTTAGATTTTAGAGTAAATAGTCATATTAGGCTAATTATGGATGAAATTTTTGGAAAAGATAATTTTAGAAATGAGATTATTTGGTGTTACACTGGACCATCAAAACAAGGAAAAGATTTTCCAGATAAGCATGATAATTTACTAAGGTATTCTAAGAATATAGAATATATATTCAACGCTGATGCAATAAGAGTTCCTTATAAAAAATCTAGTTTGGCTACAGGTAAAACCACATTAACTGGAAGAAAAGACGATAAGTATCTTATTGAACTCGACAAAAGAGGTAAACTACCCGAAGATTGGTGGTCTGACATAGCAACTATTGGATATAAGCATAATGAAATTTCTGGTTTTACCACCCAAAAACCAGAAGCTCTTCTTGAGCGTATCATTAAAGCTTCTTCAAACGAAGGCGATCTTGTAGCAGATTTCTTTTGTGGGTCTGGTACGACAGGCGTAGTTGCGGCGAAATTGGGTCGGCGCTGGATAATGACAGATATTGGCAGGTATGCCATCCACACAACAAGAAAACGCCTCTTAGACATTGAAGGCTGTAAACCTTTTGTTGTGCAAAACCTTGGTAAGTACGAGCGTCAGTACTGGCAGGGCATTACATTTATTAAAAAAACAGATGAGCAACTCCCTCTCTACGAGTATATTAAGTTTATCCTTGAGCTTTACCACGCTGAGCCAATCACAGGTACAATGTGGATACATGGTAAAAAAGGAAAACGCCTTGTACATGTTGGTGCTGTGGATGCACCTGTCACGCTTGCAGATATACAAGCATGTGTTGAAGAGTGCAAGAAGATGAAGCAATCTGCTCTTGATATCCTTGGCTGGGAATGGGAAATGGGCTTGCACGACGTTGTTCAGAAATTTGCCAAAGAGCAGGGTGTAGATTTACAACTTCGCCATATACCTCGGGAAGTAATGGATCCCCGTGCCGCAGAGAAAGGCGATGTTACTTTTTATGAACTTGCATATCTTGAAGCAGAAGTAAACAAAAACAAACACGGTGAATTTGTAGCCGAACTAAAGGACTTTATCATTCCAAATCACGATCTCATCCCCGAAGAGGTGCGTTCCAAAATTAAAAAGTGGGCAGACTATATTGACTACTGGGCAGTCGATTGGGATTACAATGATGATACGTTCCACAACATGTGGCAATCATATCGCACCCGCAAGGATCGCACACTTGCACTGAAATCCGATCCACATACATACGAAAAGAAAGGTAAACACAAGGTGCTCATAAAAGTCATTGACATTTTTGGAAATGATACCACAAGGTTGGTGGAGGTAGAATCATAATGTCTAAAAGAAGAAAATCGACAAGGAAAACGAAAATCTTAGGAGAGAAAAAAACAATTATAAGTCTTGAACAAAAGTTGCCGGAGATCCCTAATAGAAATAAATATGAGCGACCGACAATGCATCTTGTAAAGGACGGCAAAGGTGGATACAATATTATAAATGAACGACGTCCGAGCAAAAACCTTCTTGTTGAACAAATCCGTAAAGAAGTTGATGCATGGAGAGATTCCGGGTACACTAAGCCTTCTGGAATATCAAATACATCGTTTCGTTTACTTGAATGGTGGTTCGATGAAACACACTATATTAACGGCGAAGAGTTCAAATTTTATTTTTGCCAGCGCGAAGCTATTGAAACGATTATATATCTCTATGAGGTTAAAGGCATTAAAGATAATGCAATTCTCGCTGAACTATACATGGATCCACAAGCCTATGGAGACGATCTTTTTGCACAGAGAAAGAAAATTATTGAAACAGCCAAGAGTGAACGTATTCTCGTTCGTCGAGTTCCCGAGACTGGACAGATAGCTCAACAAGAACTACCCCCACCCGATTTAACTCGCTATGCTGTAAAAATGGCAACTGGCTCTGGAAAAACTTTTGTCATGGCATTAGTTACTGTGTGGTCATATTTTCATAGGAAATATGAAAAGCATTCACCTCTCAGCAAAACTTTTCTCATTATTGCACCCAATGTTATTGTCTTTGAGCGTCTTCGTCTTGATTTCGAAAATGGTATAATCTTTACAAAGTATCCGATGATACCTCCTGAATGGAAGCATGACTGGCAAATGACATGCATTATGCGCGGTGAATCCCGTAAATCTTCTACAGAGGGTACATTATACTTAACAAATATCCACCAATTGTATGAAGATAAAAACAATAGAGATGATTTTGGCAATCCTGTTCAAAAATTGTTAGGTCCCGCTCCTAAATCTGAAGTGGGATCTTGGGAAGAAGATATGTTGGAACGTATTAAAAAGCATGATGAATTACTGATTATGAATGATGAGGCACATCATGTTCACGATGTTGATTTAGAGTGGTACAAAGTGATAATGAATTTACATGAAAATTTAAAAGAAAAATATAGGAAGGGTATCTCTCTCCATCTTGATTTTTCAGCTACTCCAAAAGATCAGAATGGTACATTTTTCCCATGGATTGTATGTGATTATCCACTTGCTCAAGCAATTGAAGATCGAATTGTAAAGGCTCCGCTCATTGTCCATCAAGTTGATAAAGCAGACCCAGAAAAATATACACGGGCTAGTGTGGCATACGCCGAATGGATAAATACAGCAATTAGTCGGTGGAAAGAGCACTACGAAGCTTACGGGAAAGTAAAGAAGAAACCCGTGCTCTTTATTATGGCTGAGAACACAAATGATGCCGATGATATATATGAATTTTTGCAGACAAAAGAACAGTTTAAGGGAAATCGTACACTTTTAATTCATACAGATAAGAAAGGTGAAATCTCAAAGAAAGACTTGGAATCTGCACGTGAGGCTGCACGTTCAATCGATTTGCCTAATAATAAAATTAGAGCTGTTGTAAGTGTTTTAATGTTGAGAGAAGGATGGGATGTTCAGAATGTTTCTGTTATTCTTGGTCTGCGTCCGTTTACATCAAAGGCAAATATTTTACCAGAACAAGCGGTAGGACGAGGTTTGCGATTAATGCGTGGTATTGGGCCACAATATGTACAAATTGTGGAACTAATAGGCACACAGGCATTCGAAGATTTTGTACGAAGTTTGGAAGTCGAAGGTGTTGGCATCGGAGTTACAAAGACTCCACCGCCTATTGGTGTCCATATATATCCTGTAAAAATAAAGAGCAAATATAATATTGAAATCCCTATACTTACACCATCACATAAAAGGCAATTTGAAGGGTTATCATCATTTGATGTATCAGTTCTTGAGAAGAATCCCATGAATCTTACCATCAAGGATGGAAGGATTACAAAAGTAGAATTAATAGAAACCGTAACACAGAAAGTTGTTGCTCAGAAGCAAGTTGTAATAGATACTGGTATTCCTGAGAGTCACGAGATTATATCTCACCTCGCACAGAGAATAATTAAGGAAACAAGGCTTGATGGACAATTTGCATTGGTTGTCCCTATTGTAAAAAAATATATTCAAGAAATATTCTTTGGTACTCTCGTTAATCTTGAGCACGAATCAATCCGCAGGCAATTATCACGTGCAGATGTGACGGATAGGATAGTATCCATATTAGCATTAGAACTTGGTAAACAATGCACAGTTAAAACAAAAACAGAAATGAAAAACGAGCCTATTAGATTAATGGAAACAGAAGGTTTTTATTGGAGGAGAGAATGGACTGAATGTGAGAAGACAGTTTTCAATATCACTCCTTGTTTCAATGATTTTGAGAAGCATTTTGCAGAATTCCTTGATCATGCAAAAGATATTACAAAATTTGCTAAACTTGCAGAGAGCTACACAAGATTCTTCATAGAATATCTTGGCACACGCGGGGCGATTCGAATTTATTATCCAGATTTCGTTGCAGAGCAAAAAACGGAAAACGGCAATAAAATAATGTGGTTAATAGAAACCAAAGGACAGGAAGACCCTGATGTTCCTAACAAAGATGCTCGAGCAATTGAATGGTGTGAAGAAGTTACAAAATTGACGGGAATTAAATGGCAATATTTAAAGGTACCATACAGTAGTTATATCGCTATTACAGGTAATTATGCTAAATTTGCTAGAAATTCATTTAGCGAATTTCTGAAATTATTATCAGATTCTACATTAAACGAAAAATTGTTATAAAAGCTTTACATGTATAAAACTCCAGTTTAATATTAGACTGGAGTAAACGAGAAAATGCCCGTGCACAATTGCGAGTGCTGGTCAAACGCATCCTGCGTAAATACGGTTACCCGCCCGACAAACAAGAATACGCAACACAGCTTGTACTCGAACAAACAGAATTGCTGTGTGAGGACTGGGTGAGTTAGTAATAACTGAATCGGAATGGTAATTATTGATATAACTTTCAAAGAAATTGCTGTATTCAGGCAAGTAATTATTTAACGCTATAATCATTGACATCGAAATTCTGGAGGCCGTACATCAGTTTAAATATTTCATTTTATGTATATTTAATATTATTGAAAGTTAATTTTTGTTTTATTAAATTTATTATATTAAAAGTGAGGGGGATGTGCTCATATTCACACTGATTAGCAACTCTCTTATAATTACTTATTTTAGAAAGTCAATTACTACGAATAGATTTATACATGGATATCATCTTTATCCTTTCGATTATAAATATATATGCATAATTATAAAAAAATGAGGGAACCCATGAGAACTTATTACAATTATTTCGTATTAATTTTCATATTTATTGTGCTTAGTTGCTCGCATTATGATCCCCCAAAGTCATATAATGTAATAAAAGAAATGACATATGATAAATCTTTTGATGAAATATGGAATCGTGCCATTGAGTGGTTTGCAAATCATGGTACACCAATCAAAAATATGGATAAAAGTTCCGGCTTTATTGCAACAGAATATTCTTTGAGTACTGGGCAAATGAATTGTTTGGATTGTGGTTCACCTGGTCAATTTTTATTTGTAGTTCAGAGACTAGAGGATCCTCGAGGTAATTTTAACCTACTTATAAAGAAAACTGATGATAATAAAGTAAAGGTAACAGTTAATTGTTTTTTTAAAGCTACAAGTAATGTTTATAATGATGGTAGATTAACCAGTTCAAAAATCATCGACTGCGTTTCAACTGGTTTATTGGAAAAAGAAATTCTTGAGTATTTGGGGGAATAAATAAAAAATTGTGTATAAACCGAGTTCAAAATAACCACTATTTTCGATGCAGTCGTCAATGTGGTTACAGAGTTTATGTAAATATTAATTGTTGTTTTTATCGTTAGATAAGTTAACAAATTAGATATATCAACAAAATATAGAAAAAATTGAACATCGTCGTTTTATAACACTTTAATATCGACTACATTAGTATAGTGCGCTATAATACGGTGTTTTATTATAATTGTTAAACTTATTGATATGAAACTGTTCGATGATATAGAAAGAAATGACAAGAAACCTTCCTCTTATTCAGAGTCACTATATTCTTTTTTGAATCGTACAGGAAGGGTTGAATATTTGAGTATTCGTAATGTCCTGGAAGAATGGTTTTCCCATTATCCTGAATCTGAAAAAGCAGACCTTTGTGCAAGGTTTTGTTCAGACAATAACTCGCAACATCAAGCAGCATTCTTTGAATTATTTCTTCATGAAATGCTATTAAGAATGGGCTGTCAAGTTACATTACATCCTAAGATATCCAATATGGCAAAGTCCCCGGACTTTCTAGTCACCTCACCGAAGGGTGAAAGTTTCTACGTTGAGGCTACGATAGCAACCAATAATTCGGATGCAAAGACTACCTTTAATGCAAGGATAAATACTTTATATGATGTACTAAACCAAAGAGTAGATTCACCTAATTTTTTTCTGGGTATCAATATTAAAGGCACTTCTACAACTTCACCCCCTGCTAGAAAAATCGCATCTTTTATAAATCAACATCTTAAACAACTCGATTATGATCAAATAACAAAATTATACAGTTCTGGAAGAATAAAGGAAGTTCCTCGATGGTATTTTGAACATGACGGATTGAAAATCGAATTTCAACCAATTCCCAAAAAATCTGAAGTAAGAGGTAAACCTGGATTACGACCAATAGGTTTGCTACATACTGAGGTGCAATATGATAACTTAGTATTTTTAAAAAGTGCAATTACCAGAAAGGCGGGAAGGTACGGAAATCTTGATCTGCCTTTTATAGTGGCAGTGAATGTACTTGAATTCATGGATAGAAATGATATTATTGAAGCATTGTTTGGAAAGATGCAATTAAATGTTGTGTTTCCTAAAAATTGGCCTGATGAACCTATAGATACCATAATAACACTAATCCCAGATGGTGTTTGGACGAAGACCGATGGACCTAGATATACAAGATTAAGTGCAGTACTTTTGGCTACACAACTTTATGTTAATAATATTACTCGTGCAACTTTACGCTTGTATCATAATCCATGGGCAAAAAGACCATATCAATCAGTATTAACTCGACTTTCGCAAGCTGTTATAAAAGACAAACAATTGGAGTATATTGAAGGAGAATCAACATCATTGATTTTTGGTCTCCCTGTATCATGGCCTAATGAGGGAATATAATCCTGATAAAGTGGATAGCGATTAGATTATTAATTCATGTAGATAAATATTCTAAGTGTATTATGAAGACGATACTGCTTTTGCAATATTCTATAACTATTGCTGTATTTGATTGGTAATTTGTTATAAGACTTAATAATTGGTGTACCCAGACGAAACTTTTCTTTCTCATATATCTAAATAAATTGTTTAGATAAGTGTGAATATTTCACTGATATTTGGGGTAGGCAAAAAGTCAAACTTAGTTGAAATTATTTTCGAGAGACTCCGCATAAATTAAGCAACCTTTGTTTGATTTAATCCTAATTCTGTTTTTAATACATCTCTAAGTAAGTATAATCTTTTATAATTGTGTATCCTCCTTAATCGAGATTCTACCTCTATCAAAGCCATTGCAATCCATCTTACTAACATATCCGGCGATTTCCAGTTTTTTATTTTTCTTAAATACCGCGCCAGTTTTGAATTGACATTTTCTATCGCATTGGTCGTTGATAACGATCTACCTAATTCAACTGCTAATCCTAATCTATGTAACGTTAAGGTCTCTTCAAGTCCTTCTCTTAATGAGTTTGCCGCCGAACGGTTCTTTTTTTCCAATTCATTCAATATTTCCATAAGTTTGCTTTTTGCCCCTTCATATGTAGGCTCTCTATAGGCTGATTGCATTCTATAGCGGTAATATTCCTGGTCTTTTTCGTTAAGATAGCTGACAACATTTTCCCTTTTATGCCAATTACATCTCTGAATTAAACAGTATTTGCCAAATGTCTCTTTTACTGCTTTGCTTAAGCCTTTAGAACCATCTAAGACGCATAAAAGTCCTTCCTCAAACTTAAAATTTCTATCAAGTAAATCTTTCAATAACCCTTTAACTGCTCTTGAGTTCTCTGTAGTCGATTGTATAAATCCCAATAATAGCTTATCTCCGGCTATAGTTATGCCCGTTGCTATTACTATTTGTTCTCTTGATAAATACTTCCCGTCTATGAGCAATGCCGTAAAATCGTAATTAGATAAATCTCTTTTTTCATAAGCTTCTAATTCCTTGGAACTCTCCTCTATAAATTTTCTGCTTATTGAGGATTGACTTAGTCCAAAACTTTCGGCTATGGTTTTGCTTAATTTCCCGTAGTCCTTCTGGCTTAGTCCCAACAAGATGCTTTTTATCATCTCTTCTCTCGGACTCTCTTGTTCTTTTAATTGGCTGTAAATGTCATTGTTTTCGACTCTTTGGCTATAATTATCTTTATATCTTGGTACTTCTATTGGGATTTTCTCATCTCCTATTTTTATGCTTCCCGGATTATAACCCCAGCGGTTATATCTGCCCGACTCCGGCTTTTGTCGACTATATCTTTCTCCGCATTTTTTTTCTATGTCTTCTTGCATTAAATTTGTCGCTACGATTCTTAACATTTCTGCATAATCTTGGAATATGTTAAGTTGTTCTTCTATTCCTAAATTTTGGAACCATTCCAGATTTTTGTTCCTATTATTTGTATTTTTCATGTGAGACTCCTTTTAGTTTTTTTTAGTTGCCTAAACCAAAAATTACTAATTTTTTAGGAGTCTCTCTTTTTTATTTTCAACTAAGAATGAATTTATACCTGGGGTATAGCCGACATACACTAAAAAGCTTGATAAATAGCCATTCGATAAATTAATTGCTTTTGGATTCTCGCGGACAGGTCTTATCTAAATCATATTGAGACTCTTTAACTTAATTGCGAACTACATAATATGCGTTATTGATTTTAAAATATATGATTAAAGAAAATAAATTGTTGATGTTGTATAGTAATTCAATTATTTTTAGAGTTATAAGCGTTGTTTTTAACGGGTATTGATGATGGTTTTTGAGGGTACTTATAATAGTTTATTATGCTTATTTTTGGGGTGTAAAAATAATTCTTTATTAAATTTATTTCTAAATTTACCTTATCTTTTTGGGCATCTAATAAACGTTACATATATTACACTTTTAGACAAATCCACTCAAACATATAAAATTATTACAAGAGCTGGCAATTAAAAATCATCAACAATAGAGGGACAATTTTAATGAAATCAAAAAAAATGTTTATTGCTTTTTTGCAAGTATTATTTGTTTATAATTTCTTATATGCGCAAGAATCCTGGTCTTTACTCTGGACGGGGAATCATGATAGTTGGGTTTCTTCATCTGTTGGTTTTAACCCAGATGGCAGTAAAGTAGTTTCGGGCGGTAATGATGGTAAAGTCAAAGTTTGGGAAGCAACAACGGGCAAATTACTTTGGACAGGAAATCATGGTGGTACTATATACTCACTATCCTTCAGCCCTGATGGTAATAAGGTAGTTTCAGGTGGAGGATTTAAAGTCAAAGTTTGGGAAGCATCCACAGGTCTGTTGCTCTGGGAAGGGAGTCATAACGATATTGTAAATTCGGTAGCTTTTAGCTCTGATGGAAGTAAGGTAGTTTCAGGGAGTTGGGATAATAAAGTCAAAGTTTGGGATACAGCGACAAGTCAATTATTATGGACAGGGAATCATGGTGACATTGTAAATTCAGTAGTTTTTAGTTCTGATGAAAGTAAGGTAGTTTCAGGTGGAGGATTAAAGGTAAAAGTCTGGGAATCAATAACAGGTCAATTACTTTGGACTGGAAATCATAATGATAATGTATGGTCTGTAATCTTTAGCCCTGACGGAAATAAGATAGTTTCAGGGAGTCATGATGGTATAATCAAAGTTTGGGAATCAACAACCGGTCAATTGCTATGGACAGGGAGTCATAATAGTAGGGTAAGCTCAATCGATTTCAGTCCAGATGGAAGTAAAGTGGTCTCAGGAAGTAATGATAATACAGTAAAAATCTGGGAATCAACAACAGGCCAATTACTCTGGAAAGGGAGTCATAATGATGTTGTAAGTTCGGTAGCTTTTAGCCCTGATGGAAGTAAGGTAGTTTCAGGGAGTAATGATAAAACAGTCAAAGTGTGGGACTCGTTAACTGGTAAATTACTTTGGACAGGGAATCATAATTATAGTGAAATATCAGTGGCATTCAGCCCTGATGGAAGTATGATAGTTTCAAAAGATTTTTATAATGTAAATGTATGGACTAATAAAAAATTAATTCGGTTGATTTTCCCTAACGGTGGAGAGGTGTTAGCTCAAGGTATTGATCAAGAAATCAAATGGAATGCTGTTAATATTATTGTAGTTAAAATAGAATATTCAACTGATAATGGTACTACTTGGCAGACGGTTAAAGATGTAATTTCAGCTGCATTAGGCAAATATACATGGACTATACCTTATATTATTTCAAATAATTGTAAAGTAAGAATAAGTGATTTGAATGACCCTACAATATTCGATGTAAGCGATAGCAATTTTACAATTGTGGAAATAAAAAAAGAGCCTTGGTACTTAGTTTGGACAGGAAACACTGGTGGTTATGTAACATCAATTTCAGTTAGTTCCGATGGTAGTAAAATAGTTTCTGGAAGTGAAGATAAAACAGTTAAAGTTTGGGATATTTCGTCAGGTAGTTTACTTTGGACAGGTTCGCATGATGGTGCTGTTCGTTCTGTCGATATAAGTCCAGATGGAACTAAAGTTGTTTCTGCTGGAGATGATTATTTAATAAAAGTTTGGAATTCAAGTACAGGGGATATAATCTGGATTAATGGTCACATAGCAGGTATTACCTCAGTAAAGTTTAGTCCAGATGGAAGCAAAATTATTTCAGGAGGTAAAGATAATACAATTAGGGTTTGGAGTTCTTCCGAGGGTAAATTATTATGGGCAGGGAGTCATAGTGATTTTATAACTTCAGTTGCATTTAGTCCTGATGGGAGTAAAATTGTTTCGGGAAGTAGGGATTATACAATTAAAGTTTGGGATGCATTATCAGGTAGTTTACTTTGGACTAGTGATAAAAGTGATAATTCTTTTATAAATTCTGTTGCTTTTAGTCCAGATGGTAATTACGTGGCTTCTGGAAATTTTGGCAACTTGAAAGTGTGGGAATCATCTACAGGCAAACTATTATGGACAGGAGTACATAGCAGCAATGTTTATTCAATTGCATATAGTCTTGATGGTTCATTAATAGCATCAGGAAGTTATGGAGAATTAAAAGTATGGAATTCAATAACAGGAAGCTTGCGTTGGATTGGGAATCATAATAATAGGATTGAATCATTATCTTTCAGCTCCGATGGAAGTAAGATTGTTTCAGGAAGCTGGGATAATACAATAAAAATATGGGATTCAGCTACAGGGGGAGTTATCTGGTCCGGTAATCATAATTATTTTGTAACATCAGTTGCCTTCAGCCCGGATGGAAGTAAAGTATTTTCGGGTAGTATGGACAATACAATCAAAGTATGGACAAATAAAAAAAGAGTAAATATTATTTTCCCAAATGGTGGAGAAACATTTATATCTGGCGTTCAACAAGAAATACAATGGACTAGTGAAAATATTACTAAAGTTAAGATTGAGTATACGATTGATAATGGTGCTAACTGGTATACTGTGGTTGAAAGTGTCACGGGAAGTGTTGGTAAATATACTTGGTTTGTTCCTGATACAAGTTCAAGCTTGTGTAGGATAAGGATAAGTGATGTATTGTATTCGTCAATATTTGATATTAGCGATAATACTTTTACTATTAATAAGCCTGTTTTAGTAAAAGATGGACTTTTGCCCAAAGAATACTGTCTATATCAAAACTATCCGAATCCATTCAACAATAGCACAATAGTTCGTTATTCTTTACCCAAAAGCCAAAATGTAACCATTGAGGTTTACAATGTTTTAGGTCAGAAAGTACAAACAATAATTAAAAAACTTCATCAGGAGGCGGGTATTTATGAAATCCAAATAAATGGAAATAGACTGGTCAGCGGTACTTATCTAATACGCCTGTATACCGAAAAGTATAGTAAGGTGATAAAGATAAATTTGTTGAAATAATCAGAGTTATTTGAATAACAGTTAATGATTATCATTCATAATTACGTAAAAGGGGCTATGCTTTTAACCATAGCCCCTATTTTCTGAGTAAGCTTCAAACATTCCATGAGATCATTTTTAGGTGTGGGAAAAATTTTGTGTAAATGGTTAAATAGGATTGTTAGATAAATGCTGTTGAGCGTAGCGAAACAGCATAATATACAAAACAATATTTACTGTGCACCCACCAAATCCTCGTCAATAAAAACTCCATCCGCATTGTCCTTCAATCCGCGCTTTCCTGCCAATAATTCCCTATTTCAAAACTACTTATAAAAACTCCCATAGGTATCCATCCAGCAATAAAAACTCCTTTGCCAATATAGGCGTAATTCACATTTAAAAACTCCATTCAATACCTCTCTCGAACTCTAAGACCGGGTCTAAGTCTCGGAGCATATTGGGACCCATTTGACTTCACTGCGAGCCCACCCCCCCTATGAAGTCAAACAAAATCTCTTAACAAAAACAACAGGAGGTATTTATGCTTAAACACGCATTAAAATCCGTCTCTACAAACGAAACGATGGGTCAATACAGACCCATTTTTTTTGACCTTGCGGAGTATGAGCTTGAAGCAGTGATATTCTCGACAGAGTTCTACTCTCAAGAGAAAGATCTTGCTTATCAGATAGCCTCGCAGGATAACTCATTCATCTACCTGCGGGAAGACAAGGTAAGAATGATCAAGGTGATTCGTAAAGGGAAGCAAATACCGTTTAATGATTTTCTCTCCAGCCTTGGAATTGAAATCAAGAGCGAAAATCTTTTCAAGACGGGCAAATATTTAAGCCGAGTGTTCCGCCCAGTGAAGTATGGCGGGCACTTTGAACAATTGGATATACATGAAGTTGACGCCATGCCAAAAGGAATGACCGACGGGATTAGTCTCATATCGCAGAGATTTGCCAAAGCCTTAGGCTGGAATGCTTCAAACAGGGAATCGGGGCAGTTCACTTTGTTCTATAATAATGGTTTAGTCAAAGGACACTGCGTGGTTAGCGATAGAATCAAGCATGACATCGTTATCTATAAAGGTAATATCAAAGACGAAATAAAATATCGCTTCAACAATCTCGCATATGTAACAGTAGAGCCTGTAAAGCTTGGGAAAAATCTTCGCCTTGATATCCAGACAATGTTAAACATCTGGGAAGGCTTTGGCAGCGAAATGTTCTTTGATTGGACAGTAGTAGGAGTAACAAAGTTCGTTGATGATCTCAAAGCAGGAAAAGTAACAGAATGGCTTGATGATTTTGATCAATATGTAAGCGAGGAAGAGATTGATGAAGAGACCTGGAAATTAAAGAAGGCAATTCTTCGAGGTGTTGATTATCGTAGATATCCCGGTCTTGTGCGTTCAGCATGGAGTATGTTCAAAAATTCTTTGGTTCGTTTTGCAGAAGACAAAGAAGGCAATCCAATTTTTAGAATTCCAATTCTAGGAGGTCTTCGTGGGTATATAAGACCGGATTTGAGAAGTCACGATGAGAATGGAATCTTTGTGCCTGCTGAGGATAAAATAACAATTGACAGGTTTGGAAATGTATGGATAGGAGGCGATGCAAAGAAGGTTGAGAGGATTTTAAAAATCCTTGGAGGCGCAGATTTCGACGACAGCGTTGGAATAATTCCATTAAAGGATAAAAAAGCCCTTCTCTTTCGTAATCCTAATCAGAAGGGGGAATATATAATCGAAGACGTTGTTTTTGAGGGTATAGATATAAAAAAGGTCTATACACTGAAAGGAGTGATAGAGCAGAAAAAAATTCGCCCGCCAAAGAAAGAAAAGAAGCAACGTGTTGATAATGAACTTATTGAGAAATACATGCAGAAGTTTTTGCCTGAATTAAAAACCGGATATACGCTTGTAAATCTTATAAGGACATACAGCAAAATTTCCAACAACGGCGCTTCAATAGGTAACGTTGCAAATGCAGAGATGATTCGTTCTTCGATAGGTATTACCAACAAGAAGTTGATGAAGGAGTTAATCAAGAAGTACGATTGGAATTTAGAGAATGTGATTGATTCAACAGTTAAGGAAGGAATTTCCTGCAAAGAGGATCTTGATTTTGTCGATGCGTTTTATCGTGAGATTGTTGATAACAAAATCCCAATTCCAAAAGCATTAATTCAGCGTGTACCACAAAAATATCATGATAAGATAGCAGAGGCAAAAGACCATCCTTTGGACAAGCTTTTTGAAGCGATGAAGTATGTTATTGAAGACATAGATGTAAAAATTCTTGGCAAAGGTGTAGTTGGTAGAGACAGAGTTAAAGGATGGATTGATACAATTGAAGTTCCGATTGTTGAGTTGATAAACTATAATCCAAACAACCCAATGCGTGAAGTAGCTATTGAATTATTAAAGGGATACAACTCTAAAGTAGCACAATTGATGGAAAAGAAGCAATCAGTTTTTGACGACGTGAGTGAACCGTTACGCGCTATCCAAACAGAGTTTTTGAAAAGCCTAAGCAGATTCAGCGATGAAGAAAGAAAAGCATTGATGCATGTCTGGGCGGTTGAAATTTACAAGACAGAGAGATTCGTGCATGACAGCATTCTTTGGATTTCGGACAAAGAGGGACTGCGCGGAACTGCCGATGACATGATCGATATGCTTGCAGATGCTGGACTCGCTCTGCAAGTTAAGAAAAACGGCACACTGAAAAGATATCTTGAAGTTAAGCAAACAAGTCTGCCTATTAAATCAATTAGATTGTGGTCAAGCAAAGAACTGAATGTTGATGAATTCAAGAATGTAAACTCAGTAATGATCGTTGGTCGTCAAGCATTGCTTGGAGATACTGAATTAAACATCGCCGACGAATGTGAAATCAAAGAAGGCATCTACAACATCAAAGAAGTTACACATGCCTTCAGCCGAAAGAATAATGCTCGTCTAAAAAACAGTCTTACAATCATCGTTGAATTACAATAAAGAACATCTCTAAAAACAACCTACAGAATAACCACTCATTCACAATACTCTAACATCAACACACACACTTACCTCCGACTTTTTCCAAAAGTTTTGAGACAAATAAATGGAGGTAATATGCACATACAAGACATCATCAAAAAGATAACAGACAAAATCCTCACACATCTAAACAATGGAAGCCTTCCATGGCGAAAGAGCTGGAAGAGCGGCATCCCGATTAACTACATAACACACAGACCATACAACGGAATTAACTTTCTCTCTTTGCTTACAAACAATTACCCAAGTCCATATTATCTTACATTCCTGCAATGTCAGCAAAGAGGAGGCAGAATCAACTCAGGCGAGAAAGGGCATTTAATTGTCTACTGGTCAATCAAAGAAATCCTCGACGAAGAAGAAAACCTCCGCCAAGTGCCAATAATCAGATACAGCTATGTATTCAATCTATCACAAACAACACTCTACGAAGACAAAACCACGAGTTTGAAAATTAACACATGTGAAGAGATAATAAGAAAAGCCTCACCAGTAATTAAGCACAACATAAGCCAATGTTACTATAATCCTAAAGAAGATATAATCTCACTTCCGACGATAGAAAACTTTGAAAGTAAAGAAGAATACTACGCGTCTTTGTTTCATGAACTAATTCATTGGACTGGTCATCAATCAAGATTGAACCGCAAAAAAAAGATTGACTATGCATACGAAGAACTCATTGCAGAAATAGGTGCAGCATATTTATGTGGAATAACACAAATCTCAAATCAAACACTTGCCAACCAGAGTGCATACATAGAAGGCTGGATAAAAAGAATTAAGAACGAACCCAAAGTATTGCTTAAGGCTGCAGCCGAAGCACACAAAGCAGTAAACTACATCTTAAACAAACAGGAGGAAGAAACATGAAAACAATACTTGGTGTAATCATCTGTCCTTGGTGTTACATGCCATTTATAGGAAACAGTGAAGAGAAAATTCTCTGTCCACATTGCAACCGCAGAGTAAATCAGTGGGATATTGAACAAACAACGGAGGTCTAAAAATGTATTCACCCAAAATCAAAGAAGAACTGGTATGCGAACTCTACCGCCTCAAAAAGAAGACAGGCAGAACAATGACAAAATTAGCCAACGAAGCAATAAGGCAGTATATCGAAAAACAAAAGAAGGAGGAATCTGATGGAAGAGAAGAACTTTCTTGATGAACTCTTAGAAGAATCGCTTAAGAAAGAAGAAGCCAATCTGATGGTCTATTGCGACATGTTGATGATGGAAGCAATAAAGATAGAATCTGAAATACAGAAAAGATTCGAAGAATGCAGACGGGAAATTGCTTACATCGAAGAATGGACACTTAAGAAGAATGCTCATCTTCAAGAGAAGTATGACAGAATAGTACGGAAGTTAGAATCAATAATGAGGGAAACGCAGAAGAAGACAATTGAACTTCCGCATGGAACGATGAAGATAAGAAAGATGCCTGACAGAGTAGAGATAACAGATATAGAGACATTTATGAAGAATGCTACTGAAGAGATGGTAGTAATAATACCAGAGCAGGTAAAGCCAGATATAACTAAGATAAAGCAGTATATCAAGAAAACGAGTCGTATTCCTGAAGGAGTAACATACATAGAAGGGATGGAAGAATTCAGATTAAAACTAAACAAGGAGGAAAACAATGACACAAAGAGCCAAACTTGAGTTGCCGATAAACAAGCCGGTAGAGATAGAACTGTTGTACGATGAGCCAATAACAGGCAAGTCGCAGTATGGAGATTATTACATGTATGCAGTAAAGTGCAATGGAGAAGAATACACATTCTTTGCGCCGGAAGAAGTTCATGAGAAACTTAAGAATTTAGGCAAAGGAGACAAAGCAGTCATAACAAAACTTGCAGCACAGAGAGGCAGCAAGCTTGCTGTTACATACGAAGTAGTCATAGAACAAGAAGATGAAAAAATTGAAGAAGAAATTGAAGAGAGGAAATCTGATAGTTTATACGAGCTATTGCTAAAGTCCTACAAAGATGCATTGGAGATACAAAAAGAGTTGAATGGAATGATTGATATCGAGAAGGCAGCCATAACATTGTTCATAGCAAGGAGTAAGATAAACAGTCACATCGAATAATCCCATCTAAATCGCCCGGGCATGAATATGAGTTTGCAGCATTTTCAGCATCTGGAGAGTATATACATGATTTTTTCGTTTTCGTAAGAACTGCAATACTTATTCAACTTTGCCTATATATATAACAAAAAAAATCAGCCTATACCTCTAAAAGCCTGAAAATGGTGCAAACCTGGTAATGGAGTTATCTTATTTAAAGGAGTTATGTAGCACTGCAAGAGTTTGTTTATAACCCACCGCAATTTTACTTCAAGGAGAGTGCTGCGATGAACAGCCTCCATAAATTTTTGTTGACAATAATTTTGAATAAATTTATTTTGAGCTTAAGAAGTAAAGCAGTGCTGACTCGATGGGCGAATTCAAACAAATAGAGGAATAAAATTTTTCTTATATAAGCACAGTGTATGAGGGAAGATTTTTTAATAAAAGAATATACGGATAGGTGTGTTAGACTAAAATCGTTATGGAATTATATCATGAGTGTACTATTTTCAAGTAGCGTGATTGCGATACAAAAAAGAAGAATTGGAATTAAAGTCTGCAACAACACTCAGGATATCGTTCCTTAGTTAAAAATTGTGTGCAGTATAATTAATTGATAAGAACCTTGCTCTAATATTGGGATCATTTTATGAGCATTGACAAAGCACTTAAGCAATTGAAGCTGTATCGCGAAAAGCATTTTGAATTGAGTAATACAGTCATGCAAGCCGATCGTGGCAATATTTATCCGTTCGACTTATTGGTTGTGGCAACTCTTAACCGTTCGCTGTGCTTGTTAAAAGGTTTCATTTCCCTAATTGAAGACAAGAACTTTGTTGCGGCGGCACCGCTTATTCGACTTCAGCTTGATAATTGCCTTCGCCTATCGGCAGGTACACTTGTAGACAACCCTCATAAATTTGCTATTGAGATATTAAAAGGGGTGCCTGTAAGAAAACAAAGAGACAGGGCTAAGAAATTGATGACCGACCGGTATCTTGTAGAGAAACTTGCTCTACAATATGATTGTGTTAATAACGTATATGATAACACTTCAGGTTATATTCACCTTTCAGAAAAGCACTTTTTCCATGCGATGCAAAAGTCTGGGGGAGATTACGAATTCATACTTAAAATCACCGATCGAGATGAGTTTGTTCCCGATAGGCTTTACATTGAAGCAATAGAATCCTTCAAAGAAATTACTGACATTCTTTTTGATCATGTTAATGGCTGGGTATATACTAAAGATAACCCTGAAGAAGAGCGCGAGAATTGAAAAAGCGAATACAAAGTGAAGTTAAAAAAAGCAAGACACGATATAATGTAAAGGTAAGATTTTAAAAGCCAAAAAGGGGCTAACACGTGCCTCTACCTGATGCCACTCCGCTGTGCCTCTCATCGCAGGAGAAGTGCAAATTGTTAGGCATATAACAAAAAATAGGAGGACTTATGGCTATTAAAAAAATATCAAAAAATACTTTTGATAAACTTATACCATTGGTCTACTGCAGTGCTGACGATGAAGAATATTGGTCTGATGATGAAAGTCGAATAATAGGTATGCTAGCATACTATACTACGAAAAGTAATTGGGTTTGGTTTATAGAGCGAAGAGATAAACAGCATAAACTTTTAGCAATTGATATAGAGTCTGGTACTGGCCCGAAAGAAGAAGCAAGAAAGGAATTATTAGCTCGAATGAAGAAAGCAGAAGTCTCAAAACAATCGTTCGACTCTAGTCACGGCTTTTGGGGAATTACAGAGGATTGGCAGGAAAGATTTATTCCACGTTTTGTGCCAGAAGAAGAGGGAATGGAAAATCCAAAACCATTTCCTTTACCCGAAGATCCTTCTAAGGATGATAAGGAACTAGATTCTTCTAATGATGAAAAATTCAGACAATGAATAGAAAGCACAAGTGGTGAAAAAACGATGTTACTTGTAAAATGATTTACGATTTTATGATGGCAGAATTAATTTTAGTTCTATCTTCATTTACTCTAATGAAAAAATACGGATTAATATTTATAAAAGCCGGAAAGATAAGTTACATATGCATTGATGGATTTCCAAATTGCATCAATTAATTAACGAACTAAAAGAATCCAATCCGAATCTAATATAAAAAGGGATGTAATTAATAGCTTTAATTTTTAGTAGTGTATTTTCCACTGCTATCAATGAGCTAAACCGTAATACAACATCGAGGTATGTATGAAAAAGAAAAATGAAAAAGGAAGAGGAAAAAGAAAAAGAAAAAAAAATCTGTCCAAACAAATAATTGGCAATGCAGGTTTGTATTATACCTGCTATAAACTCTCTCTACATGGCTGGAATGTGATGCCAACAGCACGAAATACCCGCGGCATAGATATCGTCGCATACAATAGTAAAGATAAGTGTTACCTTGGAATACAGGTAAAAACGCTTAGTAAGAAGGTAGCAGTACCACTAGGTGAATCAACTCGTAACTTGATGGGCGATTTCTGGGTAATTATCAGCCAAGTCATCTCGAAACCGACTGCATTCATTCTAACGCCTGATGAGATCAAACAACGCGCTCATCGCAGAGAAAAGGATGGCCGCATATCTTATTGGCTTCAGCCTAGAAAATATGCGACAGAAGATTTTTGTGAGAAGTGGGAAAGAATTAAATGAGGCGGTGGAGCAGAATAAAAAACTGTTACAACCGATAACTCTTTACGGCGATGAGTAGTGAGCTGTTGAGCATTTGGACTTTTATGGCTTATTAATATTCAGCATTAATCGAAACAATATCAATTCATGCCGGATTTATTCCAACCCATTTAGTCCTACAGCAATAAGCTTTTAGTAAAGATGTAAGAAAGTTATAGTTGTTCATGTAACAGAAATGTAAAAGCATCCCGGCTTGCGAATGATTGAATATCCGTGAACGTCTAACACCAATGCGCCAGGGTGTTCTGAATGTTGCAAGGAACAAAAATTACTTGACAATTATATAATCCGATATTAAATTAGTAATTTGTGTTCTTTTGAACTTTAATTCTTTTAAGCCGAGTTAAGGTTCTTTGACATACTGATTGACATTGCTGTGCGCTTGATGATTTGAGCAATACTATTTACAATGTGGTATTATTACTTTAATGTAAAGTATGCCCAATTGTATTTTAGCTTAGTAACTAAGTCGCTCTCGGCATTAATACCACATCGCTATTGCTTACAAATCACAGCAGCATCTAAGCATGTACCCTTAAATGTTATGAACTAAAAACTCTCTATGATAGGTTGTTAAGCACTCAAATGCATCAATGAAACTTCTAATTAATTAACAAATCTTGTAATTAAATTAGAGGTGTTATGATATTATTAGAAAATTCTAACTCTTCAAATGAAAGAAAAGAATATTCACTGATGATTAAAAGTTACAGCTCAATGTTGTTCAATGATGAATTTATGTTTAATAATGATTATGAAAAGGTTATAGAAAAGGTTTTTGGTTTAATCTGGAGAACCATCGAACGGGATGTTCATGGTTATAAGATAAAAGAAAAGAAAAATATACTTAAAGCATTGATACGTAATCTGATAGCTGGACTGTATTATGGAAAGGTTGTTTCAATCGACCTTAATTCAAATGTTTATCACAATAAAAGATACTATAAGGTAAAAACAAAGAGATACTCTTGCATAAGTTACCGTCTGCTTTCCAAAATCTTGCAAGCATTAATATCTGCAGAATACATAGATATGCTTAGAGGTTATTGGAATAGCAAATATGAAGATGCATTAAAGACACGTGTTTTTGCTACTGATAAATTCTGTGAGCTTGTAAGAAATGTAGAGCTGGAAGTTGGTATTGCACTGAACAAGAATATTGTGGTAGATAAGCACGATGATATAATATTTATCATATACAAAAATATCCGGGAGACAAAGATTAACGAAAAAAATTCTGTTGAGGTTAGAGGAAAAAAGGTGCGGGGTAAAGCGGGTAAGTATAAAGAACATATACTAAGAGGTATACAATCTCGGATAGTAAAAGAAATGAGAGAACGCGTTAATCGCTATAATGAATATGTTAAGATGCATAAAGTGGTAGTATTAGAGAAGGGAACTATATCATTTACGAGTAAAGCTGCATAAAAAATTCCCTTCCGAAACGGGGATTAGATATCAAAGAGAGTTTCTAATAGATTAGGGTACTATCTCAAATTGTGTAAGGCTATGTCCAATCAGTATGTTGAAGAAGAACTCGATTACAGTTATGCATACCTCGGTAAAAGCTAATCAAAAAAATAGACCGCCATACGATCTAAAAAGCAGCCCAAAGCTAACAATGACTCATATTAATAACAGTATTGGATTAATAGTAGGCTAAAACGACCCTCACGCCCGGGGTGTGTGTGATATAGAAAAAAAACGGTATTTGATTCTTAGACTATTCACCTCGGCGGCGGGCGGGGGCAGTCTATGTCCAACTATAGCAGCATTAGATAATCGTTCTAAATTAGCGGCAATCCATGCATTGACTACCAGAATGGATATGCATTAACTTCAACAATTCTACATAAAAATAGATACCTTGTTGTCAAAGCTGGTTTTTTTTGAAATCCTTGGAAAAAACGGAGAGGTTCTTTTTTTAGTAGTTTTTTCAAACAAAGAGGGGGGAACATGTATATACACCTTCTATGCTGTGGAGATGATTTTTTTTCCAATCTCAGAGCATTTATGTTATCATCAATTATGCAGGAACAACCATGCACTACTAAGAATTATCGACTAAAGAAGGCCTGCCTCTGTATTATCAACATGATAATTTGGGGGGATGTGCATAAACATTCTGTGATGCACTTTCACTCATATGAACAAAAAAAAGTTGCTGCATCGTTATAGCTTAAAGGCGGGTCATTATTGCAGGAAGATGTATATTATCCCTCCCCCGGGGGAAAATAGTTATTCCGATAAAAGAGTAACTCAATGAGATAACAAGCTGCCTCTCGCCGCGGGATTATCTTTAGTCAGCAAAAAAAAAGAAGACGACTATCTCCACCGCATCTTGAAAGAAGACCGATTATGAACCGATATCTAAGTGATCCATTTATACAACAGAGATTTTATGATACCATTCTTTGCAGAGGGACTATGAAATTATCTTCTACCATGCAAAAGCAGAATAATGAATCCCGCATATATATACTGTAAAGGCATATTAGAGATTGAATGTAGGTAGCGAGGGAGAGTAGTGTATAAGTATTACCACAAGCAAGGAGAGTGAAAGTAATGCACCTCCCCCTATGTAATAAAGCAATTAAGTTGTGACAACGGCAATATACTGGGTTACGAGCATTTAATGCATGGAATACTGAACATTACGATCGATTTGCAGCACAAAAAAATCTCTGATAACAAATTCAGTACAGCATCAACCAAGGCATTCAAAAGGGGGGAAATGCATCCCATCATAAAACAACTCTCAAGACTTACAGTTACCAAAGAGACAATCAAGCTTTTCAAGGGAAGCCTTCCTTAACTCCTTGGCATAAAAACATTCTTCCAGCAACAACGAATAAGAATGTGACAGCCACACCTCATTTACCTGAGAACCGATTGCCAAGTTTGCGCAGTAAAGGCGTTGGTTAGTTCCATTTGAAGGAGAGAGTTATTAATATGACCATCCACCAAAGAACAGCAAATGCAGAGTAATAAGCGAGGACATCAACATTTTCATTAGCAAAGGGTGGCGAGGATAGGGAGGCATTGAGAGAATCTATTAAGTACGACAATTAAACATCTAAAAGAACCAGTGGAGGGGAAGATGCTTAACTGATAACAGAACCAAAGAGGGGGCAGGGGAGCCTACAATAATACAACAGCACAACCTTATAAGGGAGAAAGCACAGGCGAAGAATGAATGCGCTACTTAAGGATCATTGGAAGGGGGTGGTAAGATACAGCGGTAAATCTGTAACAGCGATAATCTCTATATATATCAACAAAGAGCAGATGCAACAGCATGTTACAGGTTAGACAAAGCGGGCAGGGAAATTCCGTATAACAGGATGACGCGGTAACTTAAGAATCTAAGGACACGGCAGAATCTTTGGTGATAGAGGAAAGCAAAGCACGACAAGGAGCTGTCGACGGAGAATTCTATTGAAGAATCCGCGGTGTTAAAACCAAGTTTACAAAGAACGTCAATCTCAGAAAGATAGAGCGGTGACTTAAGGACAGCGGAAGATAATTCTTGACAGAGAGAGTTATAAAGCAAAACCGGTTAACTTAAGCATAAGCGGTAATCGAGGTAAACAATTATACCTTGTCCGTTTACTTTCTAAATACCATATACTAATAACATTTGTGGAAGTCTAACAATTTATAAACAACTAATTCAATAACAAAATAAGGAGTAAATTAATGAGTAACAACATTACAAAATCTGTCATCTATACTGCAGAACAGAAACTTAAGGATTACAGTGAAAGATGCAGTAAGTTTATGGACTTGAGTACGAAATTTTGTGATGTTGATAATAGTGATATCAATGAAATTTTTGTAATCAGAGAATTAGAGTGCAGCTTAAAAAGAGTGTTTAATAATGGAACTACAAAAGATGGGGGCAGATTTTATGGCGCTGACTATCAGGGTTTGTCGGAAGAGAAACGTTCTAATATAATGATTGATGGTCAACCGACAGTTGAGCTCGATTATAGTTCATTACACATTATGATTCTGTATCATATGAAGGGTCATGTGTTCGAAGGAGATGCATATTCTTTGCCAGAAATTGAAGATGAACTCAAATCAATGTTGGCCGATGAAGATATGTTAAGACCCATAATCAAGAAAGCGCTCAATACTATAATTAATGCAAGCAGTATTGTCAATGCTAAAGAGAGTATGAAAAAAGAACTGGATAAAAAGAATCTGCTCAAGTCGAGGGGAAATATTTCAAATTTTTGCAACAAATTAATTAATGCCATTATTGATAAACACAGTGCAATCAAAGAGTACTTCTTCACTAAGAAAGGCATTAAGCTTCAGAGGCTTGATTCGGATATTGCATTTAACATAGTAGAAGAACTCATGCAGAAAGGCATTTTAGTCCTGCCTATACACGATAGCTTTATAGTTCAGAAATGCTACGAAAAAGAATTAAGAGATGCAATGTTCGAACACTACAAAGCAATGTTCAAGTTTTCACCCATCATAAAATAAACCCGCATTTAATTATTCATCAACAATTCTAATACAGGAGAGTTTTTAGTTCGGAATATGGAAGATTGCAAAGAACTCAAGCTCTACACAAGAAAAGAAGCTGCTAAAAAAATGTCAATTAGTTATAAAAGACTAAATGATTTGATTGCAGCTGGGAAATTGGAATTCATAAAGATAGGTAATTATCTCTACATACCGTACTTGGCAATACTGAAGTTCATTCAAGAGAACTCTCAGTCATATGAGACGACTCCGGTGGAACAACAATTTGATAACCAAGTTTTCGTAAACCATCCCGCATCTAAAAAAGCTTCAACGTTTGATTCCGTAAAATATGTAGAACAACTTATGGAGGAATACATTGGCTAGCTTGTACAAAAAAGGCAATTACATTTATATGAGCTGGTATGATTTCATCAAGCAAAGACGCATGAACAAGTCGCTGAGACTAACAGCAACACGCGAGAACTGGGTTAAAGCCAAAAAAATCAAGGAAGCATTCGAAAAACAGTTGGCTGAGGAGAAGGAAAAATACAATGTCTTTGGACTACGAGAAATAACAATCGGCGATGCGTTCAAGCATTTTCTGAATAACAACAACGACAAACATCCGAAGACAATTAGGGACTATCACCGCTTCTTTGGTAAATTTAAAGAGTTCTTTCCTGAAAACGAATCTTGCAAAATTATTACCAAGCTGAACGTTGAGGGCTGGCTTTCCCATATCAAAACATTGAATCAAAAGCGCAACTCGATATATGGTTACTTCAAACAGTTGCGTCACTTTCTGAATTTTCTATTCGAATACAACTACGTTCCGATGTTTAAGATTAATCGCGATGTTATGCCCAGGCCCGAAATTGTCGAGAAAATTATCTTCGATGAAAAAGATTTATTGTTAATCTTTGATCATCTCAATGAGAAGAACGACAATTTCAAAGTGCTGTTGCATTTATTGTATTACACTGGCTTAAGGGCATCAGATATTTTGAATATCGACATCCAACGTATCTCTTTGGAGAAACAAGAATTAGTTTATTATTCACCTAAGAGAAAATTGTATCGAAGAGTTGCTTTTCATGACGCATTGGTACCAGTATTTAAGCAGCTGATTGAAAAACGAAATGAAGGCAAGGTACTTGAGTATAGGAATGTCGAATCACTCCAAAGAGCAATTAACCGTTATATGAGGAAACTTGGCTTGGCAACGAAAGGCTATACATCTAGAACATTCAGGAAGACGTTTATAACATTTGCTCGGCGTAGCGGGATGGATGAAACGGTTGTCAAAGAACTTGTTGGGCATTCGCATACATCAACGACCGACAGGTTCTACAACAAAATTGATATTGAGCAAATGAAAGAAGAACTGAAAAAGTATCCAACGATTGAAGAACTATCAAAGAAGATAGGCGGAAGTATTCAATCCACAACTGAAGTAAAATTGAAGTAATATTGAAGTACATCATTATGTAAACAATGTATGGAGATGATAACATTCTCAAAATGTGACAATAAAAAACCCCGAAAACACTTGATTTTCGGGGTTTTTGTGGGCCCAGAAGGACTTGAACCTCCGACCCGCTGATTATGAGTCAGCTGCTCTAACCAACTGAGCTATGGGCCCCTGATTAAGCGTTGCAAAAATAATGCTTTGAAAATATGTATGCAAATTTTCTGTCAATTGAAAAATAAATCAACAAAAAAATTTTTTAATTGAATAAAAACTATATTTACACATTATTGCAAAAAAATAAAAAAAAAGTTTATATTTGCACACTATTAATAAATGGTTCTTTTTTCATTGTTGTGCCGGGGTGGCGGAATTGGTAGACGCACAGGACTTAAAATCCTGTGGGTGTTATACACCCGTGCCGGTTCGAGTCCGGCCCTCGGTACTTGTTTTCATTTATTGAATAACCTTAAGGGAATTAATAGGATATCAACCAAAATGACTCAATAATTTTTGGGTTCTTAGCTCAGTTGGCTAGAGCGTCTGCTTGACGTGCAGAAGGTCATAGGTTCGAGTCCTATAGAACCCACATCAACCGGAGTTTACTCCGTTTTTTTTT
>NZ_BAAJAO010000019.1:0-57435 GCF_057554405.1 Rosettibacter sp. KY25
TATCCTTTTTTTATTTATAAACAAATTAAAGGGTATGAAAAATGGGAAAAATAATTGGAATTGACTTAGGAACTACAAACTCCTGTGTAGCTGTAATGGAAGGGAATGAGCCGGTAGTTATTCCGAATTCTGAAGGTGGAAGAACTACTCCTTCGGTTGTTGCTTTTACAAAAACAGGAGAAATTCTTGTAGGACAGCCTGCAAAACGACAGGCAATTACTAACCCTAAAAATACGGTCTTCTCAATTAAAAGATTTATGGGAAGAAGACTTGATGAAGTTGATGAAGAAACTAAAGAAGTTCCTTATGAAGTTGTTGCTGCAGAAAATGGCTCGGCAAGAGTTAAGATTGGAGATAGATTATATTCACCCCCAGAAATTTCTGCAATGATTTTGCAGAAAATGAAAAAGACTGCAGAAGATTACCTTGGTCACGAAGTTACAGAAGCTGTTATTACTGTTCCAGCTTATTTTAATGATGCTCAAAGACAAGCTACTAAAGATGCAGGTGAAATTGCTGGTCTTAACGTAAGAAGAATTATTAATGAACCAACTGCTGCTGCTCTTGCTTATGGTCTTGATAAAAAACACAAAGACCAAATTGTTGCAGTTTATGACTTAGGTGGTGGAACTTTTGATATTTCTATTCTTCAAATTGGTGAAGGAGTTTTTGAAGTTAAATCTACAAACGGAGATACACACTTAGGTGGTGATGATTTTGACCAGAGATTGATTGATTATCTTGCTGATGAATTCCAGAAACAGGAAGGTATTGATTTAAGAAAAGATCCTATGGCTCTTCAAAGATTGAAAGAAGCTGCTGAAAAAGCTAAGATTGAATTATCTTCTTCTATGCAGACAGATGTTAATTTGCCATTTATTACTGCTACTCAAGATGGACCAAAACACTTAAACATTACTATTACTCGTGCAAAGTTTGAACAATTAATTGATGATTTAATTCAAAGAACAATTCCACCTTGCGAAAAAGCAATGAAGGATGCTGGAGTAACTCCTTCACAAATTGATGAGGTTATTCTTGTAGGTGGTTCTACTCGTGTTCCAAAAGTTCAGGAAGTTGTAAGAAAAATATTTGGCAAAGAACCACATAAAGGAGTAAATCCTGATGAGGTTGTAGCTGTTGGCGCTGCTATTCAAGGTGGTGTTCTTGCGGGTGATGTTAAAGATGTTCTGTTGCTTGATGTTACTCCATTGTCTTTAGGTATTGAAACTTTAGGCGGTGTTATGACTGTTCTGATTCCAGCTAATACTACAATTCCAACTCGAAAGAGTGAAATATTCTCAACAGCTGCCGATAATCAATCGTCTGTGGAAATTCATGTTCTCCAGGGTGAAAGACCAATGGCAGCAGACAATAGAACACTTGGAAGATTCCATCTTGATGGAATACCGCCAGCTCCGCGTGGTGTTCCTCAAATAGAAGTTACTTTTGATATTGATGCTAATGGAATTCTTCATGTTTCTGCTAAAGATAAAGCTACTAATCGAGAACAAAGCATCAGAATTACATCTTCAAGCGGCTTAACAAAAGAAGAAATCGAAAGAATGAAACAGGAAGCTAAAGCTCATGCCGCCGAAGATAAGAAAAAGAAAGAAGCTGCTGAAATCAGAAATAATGCTGATAATCTTGTTTTCCAAACTAAAAAGCAGATCCAAGAACTTAAAGATAAATTAACTCCTGAACAAAGAAGCAGACTTGAAAGTGAAATTCAGAAAGTTGAGGATGCTCTCAAAACTAATGATACTGACAGAATCAAAAATTCTGCTGATGCTCTAACAAGAGTATGGAACGAAATTGCTCAGCATCTCTATGCTCAGCAGGGAGCTTATTCTCAAGCTAATCCTGGTTCTCAAACCAAATCTGATGGAACTGGAAAGGATGATAAAGATGTTCAGGATGCTTCCTATGAAGTTGTTGATGACGACAAAAAATAATGTTTGAAAATAAATTCAGTAATTGAATTGAAAAAGTTTGAAAAATAAAAAAGGAGGTGGATATGGCAGAAGTAAAAGAAATGCAAGAAGTTAAAACCCAAAAAAGCTGGGAAGAAGCATTAGAAAATGAATCCTGGGTTGCTCCTCTTGTTGATATTTATGAAACCGATGATGAGTTTTTCTTAAATGCTTATATCCCAGGAGTAAAAAAAGAAAATCTCAAGATTAAACTTGAAGACAATCATCTCGTCATAATGGGCAGAATTGATAATTACGATGAAGCTGTAAACCGTAAATATGTTCTAAAGGAAACTGAAATTGGAAACTTCTATCGAAGATTTAAAATTTCAGACAGCATTGATGAATCAAAAATTGATGCAAAACTTGAAAATGGTGTTCTTGAAATTCGATTGCCTAAACATGAACGTGTAAAACCAAGAACAATTGAAATAAAGTAATTCCTGATTTAAAGGCTGCTCGAAATTAATTACTCTCAATTCCAGATAAATTTTGAGCAGCCATTTTTTATTTATAAAATTGAATTAAAAATCTAGTGTTCTTATGTTTCTGATGTATGAAAAAATTATTTATTCTGATTTTTTTAATCTTATTTTCTGGTATCCTTTATTTTTATCAAAATAACTTTGAATCATACCAGAATTTTGATGTTCAGAATACATCTGCTTATTTCAAAGGTATTCTGAAATCAGAATATGATAAAATTCAGAGTGTTGCCAATTACAATATCGACGTTGAACTAATCCCTCATGAAAATCAGATTAATGTTAAAGAAGAAATCATCTGGATAAACAAAACAAGTTTTTATACCAACGAAATTCATTTTCATTTTTATGCAAATGCTTATAAAAGCAACAAAACTTTATTTGCTTCGGCATTTAATCTTGAAAAGGAAAATCAAACAGAGATTAAGATTAAGAAATTTTATGTTGACGGCAAATCTTCAGAATTAATCTTTTTCCAGCCTGAAATTCCAAATCCGCACGACAGCACTGTAGCTAAAGTAATGCTGGATAAATTTATAAAGCCAAATGATACAGTAAAAATTTATTTCGAATACTCACTGATAATTCCGATTTCAGTAAAAAGATTTGGAAGAGCTGCAGGAAGAAATTTTTATTTTGTATCTCAGTGGTTCCCAAAAGTTGGCGTATTTGAAAATGGCAAATGGATATGTAGTCAATATCATCCTTATCTTAATTTCTATGCTGATTTTGGAGAATACAATGTAAATATTAAAGTGCCAGAAAGTTATATTGTAGCATCAACTGGGGTTTGTAAAGAAAAAATAGTTAATGAAAAATTTACTTTGTATAAAATAACTCAATATGGAGTTCATGATTTTGCATGGATGGCTTCCGATGAAATTATTCATAAAAAAGATATTTATAAAAGAAAAGACGGCACACCAATTTTTATTAATGCTTACATTCAACCAGAAAATGAAAAATATTCAGAACGATTTATTCAATGTGTGAAAAATTGCTTAGAGTATTTTGAAAATTATATAGGAATTTATCCTTATCAAACAATTTCTCTAATTGATGTTCCTCATTCAAGTGCTTCTGGTGGAATGGAATATCCTACATTGTTTACTGTTCATGTAAATTTATTTTCGCCAAAAAACACTGGTTCACCTGAGTATCTTACAGCTCATGAATTTGCTCATCAATATTTTTATGGTATTATTGCAAACAACGAAGTTTATGAAGCCTGGCTCGATGAAGGTTTTGCCTCTTATCTTTCAACAAAAATAATGTACAAATATTATCCAAACATTTTAGAAAATTTTAAAATACTTACCTATATACCTGTCTATGGAATAAATTTTCTTTCGTTCAATGATATTCCTTTAATCTACACTGTTGCAGATATTCCAATAGTTGAAGGCAGCAATAGTGCAAAAGATTATTATAAAAATTTAACGATTGGCTCGATTGCAGATACTTCTTACAAACAGCCATCAAGACTTTCTTATGTTGTTAACTCTTATGATAAACCTGAATTAATGTTATTATCTCTCGAAAGATATTTGGGCTTTGATAAGATGATGAAAATACTTCAAGAATATTTTGATAGATATAAATACAAACATCCAAAGTCAGAAGATTTTATTAATGTAGTTAATAAAAATTGCAATGAAGATATATCATGGTTCTGGGAAGATATTTTTTACAACTCAAAAATTTTTGACTACAGAATTACATCTGTAAAAAAAGTTTCATCGAATGTGTATCATGTTTTAGCTGAAAGACTACGGGACGGTGTTTTTAAGAATGATATTGCACTTTATACTGATAAAGATACTCTCTATCAAAAGTGGGATGGCAAAGAAAGATGGAAAATTTTTGAATTTAGAACTAATAACAAAGTTATTGCAGCCGAGATTGATCCTCAAAGAAAAAATCTTCTTGATATAAATTTTGCAAATAATTCATTTACAATGGAGCCAAGATATTGGGCTTCAATTTCAATTGCACTCAGATGGTTTTTCTGGGTTCAAAATGCATTAATGATGCTTGGAAGTATAGGATGATAAAAAGTATCAACGAAATTATAATTAACTCAATAAGAGCTGTAAGTCATAATCTTAAGTTTGTCATTTTATTCTGGTTTACAAATACTGCATTTGCTGTTGTGCTCAGTGTTCCAATTTATAATTTGCTTTTAAATGACTTAAAGAATTCTTTGATTAGTGATAAATTAAATTCTGGATTTGATTACTTCTGGTATCTTCAATTCAGAAATTTATATCAAATACCGCTTGACCAAATTCCATGGGCTATTTATACAGTTGCCGGAATTTATACAATTATTCAAACATTTTATCTTGGAGGTTTGATTTCTGTATTCAATCAGTTCAACAAAAATCATTTTGTTGATTTTTTTTATGGCGGAGTTAAATACTTCTTCAGATTTTTTAAGGTGCTTCTTGTATCTGTAATTTTTTATTCAATTGCATTTCTAATGAATGACCTTCTTGGTGATTTAATAACTGTTGTATTTCGAAATACTGAATTCATGAAGACTGAATTTATTATGCGTTTTTTAAGATATACATTTTTACTATTCTTAATTGGAATAATTACATTGATATCAGATTACTCGAAGATTGCTCTTGCATTGAAAGATAAAACTAAAGTTCTTCAAGAAATTATCTATGCATCAAATTTTATTAAGAACAATTTTTCAATTGTATTTCTTGTATTCTTGTTTATTGCATTTCTTGGAGCAGTTGGTTCAATTGTTTATAATCTTATTGTAATAGAAATTCCACGAACACCTTATTACTTTTTGGCAATTTCCTTTTTTCTTCAGCAAATGTTAATTATCTTTCGATTGTTAATTCGAATGTTATTCTGCTCAAGCGAGGTAATTTTATTTAAAGACTTGGCAGCAGGTATTGTTCAAACAGAAGAAAAGGAAGAAATTTAAAATGGCAATATTACCAATAACGATATATGGAAATAAAATTTTAAGGCAGAAAGCTAAACCTGTGCGTTCGGTTTCTGATGAACTGATTAAAAAAATTAAAGATATGTTTGATACAATGCGAAATGCTAATGGAATTGGACTTGCAGCAAATCAAGTTGGATTTACGGAATCAATATTTGTTGTTGATTTAAAAGGTGTTGATGGTTATGAAAAATTCAAACCAGTTGTGATGATTAATCCAGAAATTATTTTGAAATCAGAAGAAACAGAAATTATGGAAGAAGGATGCTTAAGCCTTCCTGGATTAAAAGCAGAAGTTGAACGACCAAAACAAATCAAAGTTAAGTATGTTGATGCAGATGAAAATGAAGTTGAAATCGAAGCAGATGATTTGTTTGCAAGAGTAATCCTTCATGAATATGACCACTTAATTGGCAAGTTAATTCCCGACAGAGTTAATGCAGAAATTAAGAAACAATTGCAGGAAGATTTGAACAAAATTAAAAAGAGAGAAGTCAGCATTGATTATCCCATTGTTGAAGATTAAATATAATTTGTTTGGAGAGTGACTTGAAAATTGTATTTATGGGTTCTCCTGAATTTGCAATCCCTTCTTTAGAAAAATTATTAAACAGCAATCACACAGTTGAATTAGTTGTTTCTGCACCAGATAAAGAAAGAGGAAGAGGGAAAAAACTATTACCAACACCTGTTAAAGAGTTTGCACTTTCAAAAGGATTAAAAGTTTTATCTCCAATTTCGCTCAAAGAAGAAAATTTTATTAAACAGCTCAAAGAAATAAATCCGGATTTATTTGTTGTAGTTGCTTTTAGAATTCTTCCACAAGAAGTATTCACAATTCCTTCAAAAGGTTCTTTTAATCTGCATGCATCTTTACTGCCAAAATACAGAGGAGCAGCACCAATTCAATGGGCACTGATTAATGGAGAAAAAGAAACAGGCGTAACAACATTTTTTCTTGAAGAAAAAGTAGATACTGGCAATATCATTCTTCAAGAGAAAATTGAGATTGAAGATGAAGATAATTTCGGAACACTTCACGATAAATTGATGATTCTTGGAGCAGATGTTGTGCTAAAAACTGTTGAGTTAATTGATTCAGGAAACTATGAATTAATCAAGCAAGATGATTCATTAGCATCACCAGCCCCAAAAATTACAAAAGAGATATGCAGAATTGATTGGTCAAAAAGTGCAATAGAAATACATAATCTAGTAAGAGGTTTATCACCTCACCCCTGTGCATTTTTTGAACATAACGAGAAAATTTATAAAGTATACAAAACTAAAGTTGTTAAGAATATAAATTTAGAACAATCAAAAATTCATCAAACTAAAAAAGAAATTTTTGTTGGCACTTCCAGTGGAGCAATTCAAATTTTAGAATTGCAATTGGAAGGAAGAAAAAGAATGTCAGCAGAAGAATTTCTAAGAGGTTATTCTTTATTATAAAATATTACAAGAGAATTAAAGATGAGAAATTTTTGTTATGAAAATGTTCTTGAAGCAATTGGAAGAACCCCAATTGTTAAATTAGGAAATATTTCCAAAGGCTTGAAAGCAAAGATTTATGCTAAACTTGAGTTTATGAATCCTGGTGGAAGCATCAAGGATAGAATTGCAAAGTATATGATTGAAAAAGCTGAAAGAGAAGGAAAGATAAAACCCGGTGACACAATAATTGAAAATTCATCAGGCAACACTGCGATGGGTTTGGCAATTGTTTGCAGACAAAAGGGATACAAATTGAAAATTGTAATTCGTGATACAACCAGCAAAGAAAAAATTAAAATGCTTGAAGTACTTGGAGTTGATGTAATTAAAGTCGATGCTTCACTTCCTCCAGAACATCCTGAATCTTACAACAATTATGCATATAACTTAGCTAAGAATGACCCAACAATTTATTATATCGATCAACATAACAATTTAGATAACAACGAAGCTCATTACATGACAACTGGACCTGAAATATGGGAACAGATGGAAGGAAAAATTGATTACTTAATTGGGGCAATTGGAACAGGAGGAACAATTACAGGCGCAGGAAAATTTTTGAAGGAGAAAAATCCTGCAATCAAAGTTATAGGCATTGACCCTGTAGGTTCAATATTTTATGAATATTTCAAAAACAAAAGACTAATCAAACCTTCAAAATATTTAATTGAAGGAATGGGAGATGAATTTTTAATTAAAACAGCTCAGCTTGATATTCTTGATGATATGTATCAAATAGATGATAAAAAGGCTTTTGGATGGACAAAAAAATTAGCTTATGAAGAAGGAATAATTGCAGGCGGTTCATCAGGCGCAAATATCTGGGGAGCAGTTAAACTTGCAAAAGAAATTGACAAAGAAGCCAATATTGTCACCATTATAAATGACAGCGGTTATAAATACTTTTCTACCATTTATAATGATGACTGGCTTAGAGAAAATAATTTGTTATGATTTTTTATTGTAAACTCGGAGTAAGTAAATAACCTTTGTATTTGGTGGACTTTCTCTCGAGTATATCCAATAATTTAATTATTTCATCGCTGTATTTTTCTATATCTTCCAATTTTATTTTAGCTGAAGTTTTATTGCCATGAATTACATCTTTTACAATTTCTTCTGCTAATTTATGTAATTGAATGTGCCATTTTTCTAATTCAATAAAGTTTGGATCATTTTTGAAGTAAGCTGAACCTGCTCCATAATACCATTTGCCAAGTGAACAAGCTTTATAATTTCCTGCTGTATGAGGTTCAACTTTTTCTTTTCCAAGAATTACATTGGATAATCTTATTTTCCATTGTCTGTGAGCAAGCTTTGCAGCTGAAAAATCAAAATCATCAATTTTAATATTATCACCTGTTATTTGTTTTGTTTTAACTAAAGTATCTGATTCAGAGAGCCTGAACATATTTAATAGTTCCTGCAAACTAACAGCTAATCTCGAGAGGTCGTTGGAACCTACTGCAATTTGTGACAAAGCTTGTGCTGATTGATGAATCATTTCTGATATATTTTCAACATTTTTATAAACTTGTTTTGAAGTTGCTGATTGTTCTTCGCTTGCTGCAGCAATTTGATTAATTAACTCAATTACTTCTTCGATATTAGCTGGAATTTTTTCGAGTGATTTCTGTGATTTTTCAATAAGATCAATTATTTCTAATACATTTTTATTTCCTGCATTCATTGAATCGATTACATTATGTGTTTCTTTCCTAATCGCAGTAATAATATCGCTGATTTCTTTTGTAGATTTTGAAGAACGTTCGGCTAATTTACGAACTTCATCGGCTACAACTGCAAATCCTCTTCCATGTTCACCAGCTCTTGCAGCTTCAATTGCAGCATTAAGAGCAAGTAAATTTGTTTGTTCAGCTATTTCATCAATAACTTGTAAAATTCCAGTGATTGCTTCTGTAGATTTTCCAAGTTCTTCTAATTTCTTAGTTGCATTCTGAACAAAACTTGTAATTTGTTTGACTTTGTCAATTGTTCCACCAATTTCATAAATACTTTCTTTAATAATTTGTCCGTTAGTCGAAACTTTGTTTGCAGTTTGAACAGCATTTTCAGCATTGGTCTGAATTGCAACATTCATTTGGTCTGCTGATGTTGTTATTTCATTTATTTGCTCTGATTGATTGTTAAGTGTTGCAGTCAATTCTTCTGTTGTTGCCGAAATTTGATTTGTTGATGATGCAAGAGTATCGGTAACTTCACGAACCTGCTTGAGAATATCTTTCAGCGAGTAAACCATGAATTGCAGATTATCTAATATCAATTTATTGTTTTCATCTTCAAAGTGATTATTGTTAAAATCAATTGCAAAATTTCTGTCAGATAAATTATTTAATATTTCTTTTAGTTTTTCAGATTCATTCTTTAATAAGTTATTTCTTCTAGTTATATATTCGATGAAATCAAAATTAATAATTTGATTTACTGCTATAATTGCAAGCATTTCAATGAATTTTTTATCTTCTTCTTTAAATGGCTGACCATTGTTTTTCTCTGATATGTATAAATTTCCAAAACTTTTATCTTCATGGATTAACGGCGTAGCAAGCAAAGTTTTCATAACAGGATGATTTGGAGGAACTCCGAATGATTTAGGATGTTTCGAGAGGTCATCAAGCATTAATGTTTGTTTTGTTTGATGAATATAACCGAGTAAACCTTTCCCTTCTGGGTATCTTCCAATTAATTTTTTTGTTTCTTCATCAATGCCTCTTGTTATAAATTTTTTTACTCGCGAATTATCATCAAAGACAGAAATTGCAACATATTTTACATCGAAGATTTCTTTTGTTAAATCAGCTAATGTTTCTAAAATTTCATCTATATTTTTTTGATTACGGAATTTAAAAAATGCATCTATAATTAAACTTGTATTTTTAACAAATCGATGAAAGGTGTTGTGAACAAGATTAAGGTCATTATTAATATTGCTTAATTCATCATTAATAAAAAATTTATTGTATGATTCTGAAAAATCTAACTGTGCTAATTTATGAAGCTTTAATTTTAGCTGACTTATTTTTGAGATTAATGTGAATATAAAAAATAAAGCTAAGCAAAATGCTGCTATTGTAATAACAATAAATAAAAAATGTAGTTTTGTTATGTAATTATTAACAATAGTTTTAATGCTTGTAATATCTTTTCGAAGAAGGTAAGAATTTATTTCATTTGTGAATGAATTGACATTTAAATAAAGGAAGAAAACAAGAATTCCAATAATAACAGCTGCTAATAAAAATTGAATTTTTAAATTAATCCTCATTTTTATCTCCAAAATATAATTTCTGTAAATATTATCGGATAAAAGGGCTTCCGGTTTAGTGATTACTGTAGAACAGACTTCAGTCTGTTGTTATTATAAAAAAATTTTGTAAAAATTTTTTGAGATTAATATTCTGATTCAAACAAGATAGGTTTCTAATCTACTTTTCTTTAATTTTCGTTAGAAAAAATCGGAGGTAATTATGGCTGAGAATGCCAAAAATAATAAGTATGATGAATCGAAGTATTCAATGGATACCCATTTAATCTATGGGAAATATATTACTGATAAATGGGATTACTCACATCATGTTACAGCTCCAATTTCATCTTCCACAACATTTCGATTAGATTCTGTTGAAAGAGGTGCCGAAGGATTTATGAGATTTGCTCATACTCAGGAATTTGGTGAAAAAGCACCAATATTTATTTATGACAGACTTGGCGAACCTAACAAAGATATGCTCGAAGAAAATTTAGCTTATGTTGAAAAAGGAGAAATGGCTGTTAGTTTTGCAAGCGGTATGGGGGCTATTTCAGCTGTGCTTGGTATTTTAACAAAATCAGGTGACGAAATCATAACTCATAACACTCTTTACGGATGTACACTTTCATTATTAACTAATTGGTATCCTCGATATAATATTAAATGGACACCTATCGATTTAACTAATTCACAAAATTTACTTAATCATGTAACAGAAAAAACTAAGGTAGTCTATTTTGAAACTCCTGCAAATCCTAATTTGCAAATAATTGATATTCAAGAAATTAGAAATGTAGTTGATGAAATAAACAAAACAAGAACTGAAGAAAACAAAATTCAAATTGTTATTGATAACACATTTGCTACTCCATTCTGTCAGCGTCCAATTGAATTTGGAGCAGACTTTGTAGTTCATTCTCTTACAAAAGGAATTGGCGGCTTTGGAACAGATATGGGTGGTATTGTTATTGGGAAAAAGAAATATCAAGATTTACTTCAGCTTTATAGAAAAGATTTTGGAGGTGTATTGAATCCTAAAAGTGCATGGTCAATTTTAACTTATGGACTTCCAACTTTACCAATTAGATTAAGACAACAAATCAATTCTGCTACTAAAATTGCAGATTACTTAAATTCTCATCCAAAAATTGAATTTGTCAATTATCCAGGGTTACCAGATTTTAAATACTATGAAACCGCAAAAAAACAAATGAAAGATTTCAACGGAAACTTTGCCCCGGGAAGTTTAATTTACTTTGTAATAAAAGGGAATAACCCGGCTGAAAGCAAAGAAAACGGAAGAAAATTTATGGATTATGCTGCCGATTATGCTTACACAATGACTCTTGCTGTTAGTCTTGGTCATACTCGCACTTTGCTTGAACATCCTGCTTCGATGACTCATTCTGTTGTTCCACCTGAACAACTGGCAGATAGAGGTATTGATGCCGGTGGAATTAGATTGGCTATTGGCCTTGAAAATCCTGATGACATTATTTATGACCTTGAACAATGTCTGAAAATTATATAATAAATTTTCATTCATCTTGTTATTGAAATGTTAAAGATTATTCAGAGTAATTTATTCAGAAAATTTCCAGAAATTATTTTTGGATTTTCAACAAAAATTGGACTTAACAGAAAAGAACCTTATTACTTTAATATGTCTTATTCTGTTGGTGATAAAAAAGAAATTGTGGAAGAAAATAGAAGAGAATTTTTTAAAGAACTTGGATTAAATCCTGCTAATGTAGCTTATCAAAAACAAATTCATAGCGATATTGTTAAGATAATTGAAAAACCAGGCTATGCTGGACTGAGTGATGCTTTAATAACGCAGGTTCCTGAAATTGCTTTAGCAATTTCTTCTGCAGATTGTGCTGCAATTTTTATTTACGACACAAAAAATAAAATCATAGCAGCGGTTCATTCAGGATGGAAGGGAACATATAAAAAAATTCTTAAAAAAACTCTTCATCTAATGTTTGAAAATTTTCATTCCAACCCAAAAAATTTATTTGCCTACATAGCACCATCAATTTCCCAAAAAAATTATGAAGTTAGAGAAGATGTAGCTTCATTGTTCGATTCAAAATATCTTAAAAAAATTGATAGTAAAATTTTTCTTGATATAAAAAAAGCAAATGAAGATATGTTAATTGAAAATGGAATACCTGAAAAACAAATTGAAATTTCAGAATTATGTTCTTATGAAGAAAAAAATTTGCTCCATTCATACAGACGTGATGGGAAATATTCCGGCAGAGCTTTAGGTTTAATTGCTATGAGAAAAATTTTATGATATCAGAAAATTTTAAAATAATATTGGGCTACATTTTAATTTGTTTAATTTGGGGTTCAACCTGGCTTGCTATTCGAATTGGGTTGGATTCTTTAACTCCAATTTTTTCAGCAGGAATAAGATTTATCTTGGCTTCTATTTTCATTTATATTCTTATGAAATTGAAAAACATTGAATTGCAAAGAGATTCATCTTCAATGAGGTTATATTTAATTCTCTCACTATTTTCTTTTACAATTCCATTTGGATTGGTATACTGGGCAGAACAGTTTATTCCTTCTGGTTTAGCTTCAATTTTATTTGCAATGCTTCCGTTTGGTGTAATAATTTTTTCTTTCCTTGCTTTCGAAAATTATAAAGTTTCTTTCAATCAATTAGTTGGTGTTTTATTAGGTTTTGCTGGAATTGTAATTATTTTTTCAGAAAACCTCAGCTTTAATTTATCAGATTACTTCTGGGGTACATTAGCTGTTCTGCTTAGTGCATTTATGCAGGCTTCAATTGCAGTTATAATTAAAAAATATGGTGAACATTTAAATCCGCTTTCAATGAATTTTTTACCATTATTATTTGCTGGTTTAATTATGATTATTGCTGCATTTATGTTTGAAAATTCTTCTGCATGGAAATTTGATTATAAAGCTGTCGGCTCAATTATTTTCCTTTCGTTCTTTGGGACAGTTGTTACTTTTACAACTTATTACTGGCTTCTTAAAAGGATGAATATTGTTATACTTTCTTTATCTTCTTTCATTACTCCAATTGTTGCAGTTTTACTTGGTTGGTTGATCTTAGATGAATCACTATCAAGTTACACAATTTTTGGAAGCTCATTAGTGCTAATAGGAATTTTATTTGCTAATTTTAGAGGGTTGATAAAATATTTTGAAGCAAAAAAATTGTAAGTGGTATGGTTAATATCATTAGAATAAAAAATGCAAGTTTTTATGCATATCATGGAGCATTAAAAGAAGAACAAAATATTGGCGGCAGATTTGAAGCCGATGTAGATATTTATACCGATTTCTCAAAAGCTGCTGAAAAAGATGACTTGAAACTTACAATCAACTACGACGAAGTTTATAAGTTTATTAAAGAAATTGTTCACCAAAAAAAACTTTATTTAATCGAAACCCTTGCAACTACAATTGCAAATGAACTGCTTAAAAGATATCCGGCAATACAAAAAATCGCAGTTAGAGTCCGCAAACATAATGTTCCAGTTGGCGGAGTTCTGGATTATGTAGAAGCGGAGGTTATAAAAGAAAATGGTGAATAATATTTTTCTGGGTTTAGGTTCTAACAAAGGAGACCGTTTATATTTTCTCCGTGCTGCAGTAAAAAAAATTCATGGATTTGAAAGCTGCAAAGTTCTTGCTGCATCTTCTATTTATGAATCAAAACCATACGGAAATCCAAATCAGGAAAATTTTTATAATGCAGTTATTGAAATTGATACAGGTCTTGGAGTAATTGGGCTTCATAAATTCTTAAAGGATATCGAAAAAGAACTTGGAAGAAAAGAATCATCCGAAAGATGGGGTCCAAGAGAAATTGATATTGATATTCTCTTCCTTAATACTTTAATTTATGAAACAGATGATTTAATTATACCACATCCTGAAGTGTACAAAAGAGATTTTGCATTGATACCATTAATTGAAATAGCTCCAGATTTTATTCCGCCTGGACAAAAGAAAAAGTTAAAAGAATTTGATTTGTCAAACATAGAAAAATATATAATTGGGAAATTAGATTACTCACTAATTTAATTAATACCGTGAAAGAACTTAGATATATCGCAATCGAAGGTGTTATTGGCGCAGGTAAAACAAGTTTAGCAATGAAACTTTCAGAAAAACTTCGCGCCAATCTCATTCTTGAGGAATTTCAAACAAATCCTTTTCTCGAAAAATTTTACGAAGACAGACGCAAATATGCTTTCCAAACTCAAATCTTTTTTCTGATTAGCCGCTATCAACAACTTCTAAAATTGAATCAGCCTGATTTGTTTAATAATTATGTTGTATCAGATTACATATTCGATAAGGATAGAATCTTTGCTTATTTAAATCTTTCAGGAGAAGAATTGAAACTTTATGATACTCTTTTCCCATTACTGATGCGCGATATTCCAAAACCTGATTTGGTAATTTATTTGCAGTCGAGCATTGATAGACTTATGCAGAACATAAAACATCGTGGACGAACATTTGAGAAAAATTTAACACGTGCATATCTTGTAGAACTTTCAGAAGCTTATAATGATTTTTTCTTTAAGTATAACGAAACTCCATTGTTAATTGTTAATACAACCGAAATTGATTTCATTAATCGAGAAGAAGATTTTGATGAACTCTATAAACAAATATTTCGAGATGACAGAGGATTCATAGAATATTTTAACCCAGAAGCAAGGAAATAAAATAATGATACGATTAATAATCTGGTTTTTATTGCTGTATATAATTTTCAAAATTGTTAGGATGGTAAAAGCTGCATTGTCTTCTGATTATAAATCAGAAAATGAAATTCATAAGAAAAAGAATAAATCAAAATACAATATAAAAGATGAAGATATTATTGAAGCAAAATTTGAAGATATAATTCCAAAAGATAGTTCAAAAAGTTGAATCTAAATGTCCCATCAGAATTTAATTTCGAAATTCTTTATTGATTATTTGCGTAAAAATTTTTCTGAAGAAGAAAAACACGATTATAAACTCAATAATCCAGAAAATTTTTTGATTATTCGGCAGCATAATCAATTTGGTGATATGCTTGCAAGTATTTCATTGTTCAGAGCAATAAAAGAAAAATTTCCATCATCAAAAATCACTTTGATTGCAAGTCCAGAAAATTATTTTGCAGTTACAAAAAATAGTTTGATAGATTATTTGTTTGTCTTTAATAAAAAGAAATTATTGAACATTATTTATTTATTGCGTTTAATCAAAATATTGAGAAAAAGATATGATGTTGCAATTGTTCCAGCAACTGTAGCAATTTCAAAAACTAGTTGTATTCTTGCAGCATTCTCTAATTCAAAAATAAAAATTGGGCCTACTTCGTTAGATAACAAAGAAAATAATCTTTCTTTTCTTTTTAATTACAGAATCAATTTGAACTGGAAAAAAAATCCTGATGCGCATGTATCTGATTTTATTCTCGATATTGTAAAACCTTTTGGTATTACAACCAAAAATTTTCGTCCACATATTGATTTTACAGAAGAAGATGAAAATGAAGTAATAAAATTTATTTCAAAAATGAATCTTAATGATGTTGAATATTTAATTGGTTTTCATGTGGGAGCCGGAAAACCACAGAATAGATGGGCACTCGATAAGTTTATTAAATTAATTTACATGCTGAATGAACAATACAAAATTAGAATCTATTTTACCGGAAGTAGTGCGGATAAAAATGAAATTTCTTACATCAAAAAAAATCTGAAAATTGATGCATATTATTTTTTGAATAGACCGATATCTCAGCTTGCAGCTTTAATATCAAAAAGTGATTTGTTTATAACTAACGATACTGGTGTTATGCATGTAGCAGGTGCAACTGATACACCACAAATTTCAATTTTTGGTCCAACCAATCCATTTAATTGGGCACCGATTGGAAATGAAAAATATTTTATCAGGAAATCTGAACTAATTTCTGATGTAAGCGTAGATGATGTGTTTAATCTTTGCAAATCGATATTAGAAAAAAGAAAGAAAAGAATATGAAAGGACAAAATTTAGCTGCTATAGACCTTGGCACAAATTCATTTCACTTGATTGTTGTTAAAATAAAAGACAACGGAAATTTTGAAATTATTGACAGAGAGAAAGAAGTAATTAGATTGGGTGAAGGGAGTAGTGGTGATATAAAAATTATTTTGCCACAGGCAATAGAAAGAGCAATCAATTGTTTGAAAAGATTTAAGGGCATTGCAGAATCTCATAATGCAAAAATTCGTGCTGTAGCAACAAGCGCAGTAAGAGAAGCTCATAACAAAAATGAATTTATTCAGAAAGTAAATGATGAAGTTGGAATTGATATTGAAATTATTAGTGGCTATGAAGAAGCACGATTAATTTATCTTGGTGCGTTAAAAGCATTGCCAATTTTTAATAAAAAGATTCTTCTAATTGATATTGGAGGAGGAAGCACTGAATTTTTAATTGGAGAAAAAGGAAATCCAATTTATTCAGTAAGCTTGAAAATTGGAGCTGTAAGATTATCACAAAAATTTTTCCCGGATTATATTATTTCTGCTACTCGAATTAAAGAATGTCGAAAGTGGGTTGAAGGTGAAATTTATCCAATTGTTCATCACCTTTTGAGTGAAGGATTTGAACTGGCTGTAGGAACATCAGGCACAATTATGTCTGTTGGGATGATGATTAATACATTGAAAAAAGGGAATGTAAATTCAATAGTGAATTTGAACAATTTTGTTTTTAATAAAGATGAATTAGAAGAAATTGCTGAAGAAATTCTTAAAAGAAAAACTCCAGAAAAAAGAAAAAAAATTCCTGCAATGGATGAAAAAAGAGCAGATATAATTCCAGCTGGAATAATTATTCTAAAAACAATTTTTGATTTGTTGAAAATTCAGGAGATAACGATTTCAAATTATGCATTGAGAGAAGGAATTATAATTGATGCACTTCAAAAACACAGCTCGGAGTTGAATAAGCCAATTCTTTCAGATATAAGAAAAGAATCTGTTAAACATCTTGCTGAAAAATGTAATTACGATAAAACACACTGTGAACATGTTGCTAAATTATCTCTTCAAATGTTTGATGATTTAATAAATCTTCATCAATTAGAAGATGAATACAGAGAACTTCTTGAGGCTGCAGCAATTTTACATGATGTTGGATATAATATTTCACATGCAAATCATCATCACCATAGTTATTACTTAATTAAAAATAGTGAACTGCTTGGCTTTAATGAAAATGAAATAGATATAATTGCTCACACAGCAAGATATCATCGTAAAAGCCATCCAAAGCCAAGCCATATTGAATTTGAAATGCTGCAGGGGAAGACAAAACAAATTATCAAAAAGTTATCAGCTATTTTGAGAATTGCAGATTCATTAGACAGGACACATCAACAAATAATTAAGAATATTAAAGCCGAAATAAAAAGTGATAATGTAATACTTCATATTGAATGTGATAATAAATTAAAACCTGATATTGAGTTATGGAACTTAGAAAGACGCAAAGGATTGTTTGAAGAAGTCTTTAAGAAAAAAATAAAAGTAAGTATATCAAAGGTTGATTGAAATTAATTTATATGAAAAAAGATGAATCAATGTTTTTGCATAATAGATAATCACTTAGTTATATTTGAAAAAATAAATTCGAGAATTTCCAGATAATGAGACCTGCTGTTTATATTAAAGATTTATCAAAACATGTCGGGGAAGAAGTTACACTTAAAGGTTGGCTCTATAATAAAAGGTCAAGTGGAAAAATCAAATTTTTAATTCTACGTGATGGTTCTGGTTATACTCAATGTGTAGTTGTAAAAAATAATGTTAGTGATGAAGTATTTGAGATAGCAGATAAAATTACACAGGAATCATCATTCGAAGTAAAAGGCAAAGTAAGAGCAGAAAGTCGTGCAATTGGTGGTTATGAACTTGATGTAACAGACCTTAAGTTAATTTCTCTTTCCCAGGATTATCCAATTACACCCAAAGAACATGGCATCGAATTTTTAATGGACAATCGCCATCTCTGGGTGCGCTCAAAAAAACAAGTTGCAATCTTAAAAATTCGCCATCGAATTGTAAAAGCAATTCGTGATTTCTTTGATTCACATGGTTTTACTCTTTTTGATCCCCCAATCATAACTCCAAATGCATGCGAAGGAACCTCAACATTATTTGAACTTGATTACTTTGATTTAGGTAAAGCTTATTTAACTCAATCAGGTCAACTCTATGCTGAAAGCGGCGCAATGGCACTTGGAAAAGTTTATTCATTTGGTCCAACTTTTCGAGCAGAAAAATCTAAAACAAGAAGACATTTGACAGAATTCTGGATGGTCGAACCTGAAATGGCTTTTTATGATTTGAATGATAATATGGACCTTGCAGAAGAATTTCTTGAATATATTGTTCAAACAGTTCTTGAAGATAAGAAAGAAGAATTAAAAGAACTTGAGCGTGATACATCAAAATTAGAAAAAGTTGTTCGTCCATTCCCAAGAATAACTTATGATGAAGCTGTAGAAATTCTTAAAAAGAATGGTGTTGATTTTCAATGGGGGAACGACTTTGGTGGAGGTGATGAAACAATAATTTCAGAACAATTTGACAGACCTGTCATGGTTCATCATTATCCGGCTGAAGTTAAAGCATTCTATATGAAAAGAGATCCTGATAATCCTAAACTTGCACTTGCTGTAGATGTTCTGGCTCCTGAAGGTTATGGAGAAATTATTGGAGGAAGTCAACGCGAAGACGATTTGAATTTATTAATTGAAAGAATAAAAGAACATAATCTGCCTCAGGAATATTTTGAATGGTACCTCGATTTGAGAAGATATGGTTCAGTGCCTCACTCCGGTTTTGGTCTTGGTCTTGAAAGAACTGTAAGCTGGATTTGTGGCCTTGAACACTTAAGAGAAGCAATTCCATTTCCAAGAATGATTTACAGGAATACACCATAAATGAATCTGGAAATTTTACTTTTTACAATTCTTTCTTTGATAGCTGCAGTTTCTTCTGTTATGATGATTACAAGAAGAAATGCAGTAATTAGTGCTTTGTTTCTGATTCTAAATTTCTTTGCTCTTGCAGGACTTTATTTATTATTAAATGCACAATTTATTGCTGTTGTTCAAATTATAGTTTATGCAGGTGCAATTATGGTTCTTTTCTTATTTGTAATTATGTTGTTAAGAACCGACAATGAACCTTCTATATTAAGCAATAATAAATCATTAAAATATTTTGCAATTGCAATCGGAATTTTTGTATTCATTCAAGTGGCATATTTGATTTCTTATGAAAAGCCTTCAAGAAAATTGACACCTAATGAAGAATTGAGTGTGAAAGTTGGAACAATTCAAAATATTGGAAAAGAATTGTATACAAATTACTTTATTCCTTTTGAAGTAGCAGGATTTTTATTGCTTGCTGCAACTATTGGAGCAATTATTCTTGCTAAGAAAAAATTTGAATAACTAAAATTGTGGAATTAATATGTCTTCAATTCCAATTGAATATTATTTAATCTTAAGTGCATTTATGTTTATTGTTGGTGTTATTGGTGTGTTAATTAGAAGAAATGCAATTGTTGTTTTCATGTGTATTGAACTGATGCTTAACTCAGCTAATTTAGCTTTGGTTACTTTTTCATCTTATCTTGGAAATCCTGCGGGACAAGTTTTTGTATTTTTTGTTATGACTGTTGCAGCTGCAGAAGCGGCAGTTGGACTTGCAATTATTATTGCTATTTTTAGAAATAAAATGACCGTTAATATTGACGAAATAAATATCTTTAAATGGTAGTTGCTGATGATTAATTACATTTATCTGGCAGTAATTCTTCCATTAATTGGATTTTTAATTAATGGACTTTTTGGAAGAAAAATCAAAAATGAAATTATAATTGGAATAATTGGAAGCTCTTCAGTTGGAATTGCTTTCTTAATTTCTTTAGGTGCATTTCTTCAAACATTGTCCTTGCCTGTTGACCAGCGAGCAAATACTGTAGAATTATTTACCTGGCTTTCTGCAAATGGATTGAATATAAAATTTGCATATCTCGTTGACCAGCTTTCTTTAACAATGTCTTTGATTGTTACAGGTGTAGGATTTTTAATTCACGTTTATTCGATTGGCTACATGCATGGCGATAAAGGTTACTGGAGATTTTTTGCTTATCTCAATCTTTTCATCTTTGCAATGATGAATTTAGTTCTTGGTGATAATTTTGTTGTTCTCTTTCTTGGCTGGGAAGGTGTTGGTTTATGTTCTTACCTATTAATTGGATTCTGGTACGATAAAAAATTTGAAAAGAGCACAACTGCCGATGCAGCGAAAAAAGCTTTTATTGTAAATAGAATTGGCGACTTTGGATTTCTACTCGGTATGTTTTTGATTTATTACACTTTTGATTCTCTTAATTTCCATGAAGTATTTTCCAAAGCACAATCATTATCAATAAATGAAACTACTTTTAGTTTAATTGCTTTGTTTTTGTTTATTGGAGCAACAGGCAAATCTGCTCAAATTCCATTATATGTCTGGCTACCAGATGCAATGGCTGGACCAACTCCAGTTTCGGCATTAATTCATGCTGCTACTATGGTTACCGCTGGTGTTTACATGGTTTCAAGAGCATCTATATTATTTGCATCTGCTCCAGCAATTATGATGCTTGTTGCAGTAATTGGATTATTAACCGCATTGTTTGCAGCATCAATTGGATTAGTTCAAAATGATATCAAAAAAGTTCTTGCTTATTCAACTATCAGCCAACTTGGTTATATGTTTTTAGCTGCAGGTGTTGGGGCTTTTAGTGCTTCCATTTTTCATGTTATGACACATGCATTCTTCAAAGCTTTGCTGTTTCTTGGAGCAGGTTCTGTAATTCATGGTATGCATGAAGAACAGAATATTCAGAATTACGGCGGCTTGAAAAAATATATGCCAAAAACTTATGCAACATTTTTAATTGCTGCTCTTGCAATTTCTGGCTTTCCAGGTTTATCAGGATTTTTCAGTAAAGATGAAATTTTGTGGTATGCTTATGCAAACGGCGGATTTATTTTTTGGCTAATTGGTGCTTTAACAGCAATGTTAACTGCATTTTATATATTTAGACTTTTCTCACTTACATTCTTAGGCGAAGAAAGATTTGACCATCATAAAATTCATCCTCATGAATCACCATCTGTAATGACAATTCCATTAATTATTCTTGCTGTCCTATCTGTTATTGGTGGTTATGTTGGAATTCCCGAAGTTTTTTCTGGTGAAGATGGAAATTTGTTCGAAAAATGGCTTGCCCCAATTTATGAACCAGCTGAACAAAAAATTATGCATTATGGATTTCATACTCACGCTCAGGAAATTTTATTGATGGCAATTTCTGTTATACTTGCTTTAAGTGCTATTTACTTTGCTCTTTATGTTTATACAAAAAATAAAATTATTGCAGAAAATATTTCCATCAGATTCAGAAAATTTTATAATCTCTTATTGAATAAATATTATGTCGATGAAATTTATGATGCAGCTGTAGTTAATCCGATTAAAATTGGTTCTGAAAAAGTTTTGTGGAAATTTACTGATTCATTTATCATAGATGGAATTGTAAATGGAGCAGCAAAAATTATTGCAGTTATTTCAGAATATATAAGAAAAATTCAAACTGGAATTGCACAGTTCTATGCAATTGTAATTGTTGCTGGAATAGCAGCAGTTCTTTTATGGATAATACTAAGTTTATAAAAAGGTATTTATTGAAAATATGCAGGAAAATCTAATTCTAACATACTTGTTAATAATTCCGATAATAGGAAGCATACTTGTTCTTTTTTTTGATGAAGAACAAAAAAAATTCATTCGTTGGTTTGGATTCCTAATTTCTTTAATTGCATTTATTATTTCATTAATTGCATATAAACAATTTAATCCTCAAGACCCACAGTTTCAGTTAATTCATAAAGTCTTATGGATAAAAAGTTTGAATATCAGTTATCATGTAGGTGTTGATGGAATTTCGTTGATATTAATTTTGCTTACAACATTTATAACTCCTTTAACACTTCTTTCAACATGGAAAGCAATTGATAAGAATGTAAAAATGTTTACTTTCTCCATGCTTCTTCTTGAAGCTGGAATGCTTGGTGTATTTATGTCTTTGGATATTTTTCTGTTTTATATTTTCTGGGAAGCAATGCTTATTCCGATGTATTTTATAATTGGAATCTGGGGAGGAGAAAGAAGAATTTATGCATCAATTAAATTTTTCCTTTACACAATGTTTGGAAGTTTATTGATGCTTGTTGCAATTATATGGCTTGCGGTTTATGCTTCAAATCAAACAGGAATGTTTACAACAAATCTTATTGATTTATATAAAGTTGGTCCAACAATTGCACGAAGTATTCAGAACTGGATGTTCCTTGCATTCTTCTTAAGTTTTGCAATTAAAGTTCCAATATTTCCACTTCATACATGGCTGCCCGATGCGCATGTTGAGGCTCCAACTGCAGGCTCAGTAATTTTAGCTGGGGTTTTGCTTAAGATGGGAACATACGGTTTAGTTCGATTTTGTTTGCCATTGTTTCCACAAGCTGCTGTTCATTATGCATCTTTTATTTCTATTCTCGCAGTAATTGGAATTATTTATGGGGCTCTTGTTTCAATGGTTCAGCCTGATATGAAAAAACTTGTTGCTTATTCCTCTGTTTCTCATCTTGGTTTTGTTGTGCTTGGAATTTTTGCAATGACAGTTGAATCAATGCAGGGAGCAGTTATTCAAATGATAAATCATGGATTATCAACTGGAGCTCTCTTTCTTTTGGTTGGAGTAATTTATGAAAGGACACATCATCGCGAAATTGAATATTATGGCGGTATCGCAAAAATTGTTCCTATATATTCAACTTTATTGATGATTGTATCTTTATCATCAATTGGTTTACCAGGATTAAATGGTTTCGTAGGTGAATTTTTAATTTTATTAGGTTCATTTAAATCCCAGGTTTTGAACAGCTGGTGGTATACAATTTTTGCTGCAAGTGGAGTAATCTTTGCTGCAGTTTATTTATTGTGGATGTATCAGCGTGTAGTTTTTGGAGAAGTGAAGAATGCAAATTTGTTCCAAGAATTAACAGATATGAATAAACGAGAGTTATTGGTTCTTCTGCCTATCATTTTATTTATTGTCTGGATAGGAATTTATCCTTCAACATTTTTGAAATTAACTGAAGTCTCAGTTCAAACAATTTTACAAAATGTAAGCATCAATACATTTGATTTTTTGAAATAATTAATTGAGTTACTATGCCAGCAAATACATCAGAATACATAATGATTATGCCTTTTATATTTCTTGGCACTGCAATATTATTTTCTATAGTAATTGAAATATCAACAAAAAAGAGCGAAGAAATTCTTCCATGGCTTTCTATAATTTCATTCTTTATTGTTGCTCTGTATTCATTATTAAATATTAATAATCAAGCAGTTTTGTTTAATGGAATGATGGAAGTTGGCGGAAAATCTGCAATATTTAATTTTATTTTTAATCTTGGTGCAATGCTAATAACTATCAGCTCGATTGATTACATAAAAAAATATGGAACATATTATGGTGAATATTACATTTTGATTCAATCTTCTGTATTGGGCATGATGATAATGGCTGGCTCGAATGATTTAATTATGATTTTTCTTGGATTGGAATTAATGTCCATCTGTTTTTATATACTTGCAGGAATTAACAGAAAAAAATTATCTGCAAACGAAGCCTCAATGAAATACTTTCTGCTTGGTGCATTTGCAACTGGATTTATTGTTTATGGAATAGCATTAATTTATGGAGCTGCAGGTTCTACCAATATTTCATTTTTAATTACAAATTTTTCTAATCTGTTAACAAATATAATTTTTGTTACAGGTTTTATTTTATTTCTTATCGGATTCAGTTTTAAAATTGCAGCTGTTCCATTCCACATGTGGGTTCCAGATGTTTATCAGGGTTCTGCAACTACTGTTACTGGTTTAATGTCGACTACAGGAAAAACAGCAGCATTTAGTGTATTAATTATAGCATTGACTGCTGTCTTTACATTAAAAGCTCCAAACAATTTTAGAAATTATTTTGCAGTTATATCAACACTTTCTATGTTGCTTGGAAGTATAGTGGCAATTTCTCAAAATAATTTAAAAAGAATGCTTGCTTATTCTTCAATTGCACATGCTGGATATATGTCAATTGGTTTAGCTGCGGGAAATATTGATAGCATTGCTGGAATTATTTTTTACCTTGCTGCTTATACATTTATCAACATTGGTGCTTTTAGCGTGATTTCAATTGTAGAAGGAGAAAATGATTCTCGAATAGATATTGATTCATTCTCTGGGTTGAATTCAAAAAGTCCTTTCCTTGCTGCATTAATGTCTCTGTTTATGTTTGCACTTGCAGGTATTCCGCCTTTAGCAGGATTCTTTGGAAAGTATTATGTATTTGTTGGAGCAATTGAAAGTGGATTAACATGGCTTGCAATAATTGGAGTTTTATCGAGTGTAATTAGTGTATATTTTTATTTGCGTGTTGTTGTTTATATGTACTTCAAAGAACCTGTTCAAAACTTCCAGATAGAAATATCACCATTCGCCTTAACTTCTGTAATTATTAGCAGTGCGTTAGTCCTGATATTTGGAATTATGCCCGATTTACTGATGAATATCATTACATCAGTAATCAAGTTGTAATTTGATGATAGGAAATTATTTTTGTTAATTTTGTTTAATAAGTTGAATAAACTTGTTAAAATAATTTTGTCTTATTGATATAATTTCATAACGATGAAAAATATCAATCTGTGTTAACCAAAAGAAGTTGAATTATTTCACTAAAATTTTATTTATGAATTGCAATATTATAGGGAAGAAATATTTTCAAAATTTATGTAGATAAAGTTCCTTCGAGAACTAAGCAGTTTCTATAGTTGTACGCAGATTAACATAATTTGCATGAATTTATTCTGAATAGTTTTAGATATTTCAGTTACTCTGCTTAAAGTGGAAAAAGAATCTTAAAAATATTGTCAAAAAGATTCATGTAATGCTTAGCGAAGCAAGGAATCTAAAATATTAATAAAACTGAATTGCAGATTTTTCTTATTTGCATCTGAATAGGTTCTTAAGTGATAGAAAAAATATAATTTAAAATAAAAATCAATTTAACCATGATTCCTTTATACACAACACAACAAGTTCGTGATGCAGATAGTTATGCAATAAATACTCTTGGCATTCCAAGTATTGTGTTGATGGAAAATGCTGCAAGAAGCATTTACTCAGCTTTAATCGAGTATGCAAATGATATTATAAAAAGTAAAACTGTTGGATTAATTTGTGGGAAAGGAAACAATGGTGGTGATGGTTTTGCTGTTGCACGCCACTTTGTTAATAATGGATTTAAAGTTATTGTGATTTCACTTGGAGCAGAAGAAGAATTAAAAGGAGATGCACTGATTAATTTCAGAATCATAAAAAATCTTTTTAATGAATATCCTGAATCAAAATTAATTGTTTATCAAAGCATTAAAGATTTATCTTTGCTTGATACTTGTGAAATAATAATTGATGCTATGCTTGGAACTGGAAGCAGAGGAGTTTTATCAGAACCATATAAAGAAATTGTAGAATATGTTAATAAGCTTGATGCATATCGCGTCGCTGTTGATTTGCCAACTGGGTTGGATTTAGAATCAGCATCTGGAGAAGTAATTTTTAATGCTGATTTAACAGTCACACTTTCTGAATTTAAAACTGGTTTATTCTACGGTAAAGGATATACTCATTGTGGCGAAATAGTAAAAGGTTCAATTGGAATTGGAGAAGAATACTACAAAAAATTAAATGTTTATGATTATTTGATTGAACCAGAGGATGCTTTTGCGGGTTTGCCTGTTAAAGATTTGAATATTCATAAATATTCAGCTGGAAAAGTTTTTGTAATAGCAGGTTCATCAAAATTGCCGGGAGCTTCCTTTTTCACAACAAATACTATTATGAAATCTGGTGCAGGTGCATGTTTTCTTGCTTTTCCAAATTCAATTAAAATTTTAGCTCAACAAAAAATTGAATCGGCAATAGTATTTTCTTATGATGATAGCAGTAAAGGATTTTTATCAGCAAATAACTTAAAAGAAATATCTGAAAAAATTGAATGGGCTGATGTGATTGCCATTGGTCCTGGACTTGGAAGAGAAGAAGAAACCCAAATTGCAGTTAGAGAAATTTTGCGTTTGTATAAGTCAAAAAAATTTGTTATCGATGCAGATGCAATCTTTGCATTACAAAATGAAGAATACAAAAAAGTAAATTTAAAAGGTAAAATCTTAACCCCTCATCATAAAGAATTTGCAGATTTAATTGGAATTGAAATCAAAGAATTAGAAAATAATATCTTAACAATTGGGAAAAATTTTGCTAAAGAGAATAACTGTTATCTTGTTTTGAAAGGAGCTCCAACAATAATATTTAATCCTCAAGGTGAAGCATTTATAAATTCAGCAGGAAATCCAGGACTTGCAAAATTTGGCTCAGGTGATGTTTTAACTGGGATTATTGCTTCTTTTCAAGCTCAATCAGAAGATATTGAAGAAAGCCTGATTAGTGCAGTTTATATTCACAGTCTTGCAGCAGATTTATTATTAAATGAAAAAAGTGAATTCGGATACACTTCAAATGATTTAATGGAAAAAATTCCTTATGCGATTAAATTTATTATCAATTCGTTTGTATAAAATCTTACAAAAAAATCCAAACTTATATGTGTATTTACCATTATGCATTTACTGGATTTTTTTATTTTTTCTTACAACAATTCCTCTTGATGCAGTGCCACAAATATTTTCATCTCAAGATAAAATTGAACATTTAATTGCATATTTAATTTTATCTTTCCTTCTTACTTTGAGTTTGCATTTTCAAAAAAAGTTAATCAAGATTTCAAAAAATTATTTAATGTTTACGATAATTTTATTGATACTTTATGCAACAATAGATGAACTTCATCAAATTTTTGTACCTGGTCGTTTTTGTGATTTGTATGATTGGAGTGCAGACATGATTGGCGGAGTTACAGGAATTTTTTTATCCAATTCATTTATTAAAATGAATGAAAATAAAAATGAAATTCAGGAAACTTAATTCCAAAAATGGTGTAAAATTTTTCGAATTAATTGACAATTCTTTCCCTATTTCTTAAGTTAGCCTTCGCAAAAATGGGGAAAAAGGAGGATTTAAGTGGCTTTAAGGAAAAACCCAAAAGTTGATTTGAGAAGAAAATACCAGAGAGTATTCGAAACATCAATGATTATTTCTCTGGCAATTATGATAGTTGCCTTTAAGTATTTTCCGCAATTTCAAAAGGAAAAAGTAAAAGTTGAGGCAGCTCAAGAATTAGTAAATGTTGAAGATGTAGTAAATACTAAACAGGAAAGTGCACCTCCTCCGCCACCAAAGCCCCCAATACCTATTGAAGCTCCTTCAGAAGACATACTTGAAGATGTAGAAATTGGGCAAACTGAATTAGATGTAAATGCTCAAGTTTCTGCACCTCCTCCACCACCAAAACAGGAAACAAAAGAAGAAGATGAAGAAGCTGTATTCTTTGTTGCTGTAGAAGAACAACCTGAACCAATTGGTGGTATCGAGGCAATTCAACAAAAAATTGTTTATCCAGAAATTGCTAAGCGTGCAGGAGTTCAGGGAAGAGTATTTATAAAAGCTTTCGTAAATGAAAACGGTGATGTTGTTAAAGCTGAAGTAATAAAAGGTATTGGTGCCGGCTGTGATGAAGCAGCTGTTCAAGCTGTTATGCAAACAAAATTTAAACCTGGCAGACAAAGAGGTAAACCTGTTAAAGTTCAGGTATCTATTCCTATAGTATTTAAGCTTCAATGATATAAAGGCGCTTTCTAAGCGCCTTTATTTTATCTGGTATTTTCTTCCAGTTAGTTTATAAATAAACCCATAAACTTTTTATCTTTAAGCTGTATAATTAAAATTTGGTTATTGATTTGCTTATTGAAATTGACAATCTGAAGTTTTCTTACAACTCGCCTAATAATCACAACTTTTGTCTTAACATCCAAAATTGGAAATTAAATGAAAGAAATTTTATAACTCTTCTTGGTCCAAATGGAAGTGGAAAATCTACTTTATTAAAAATCTTGATGAAAATTATAGATGATTACACAGGTAGCATAAGATTAAATGGAAAAGAACTAAGAACAATCTCCAGAAAAGATTATGCAAAACAGGTAGCTTATGTTCCACAGTCAATTAATACTTTGTTTCCTTACTCTGTTTATGAAATTGTAATGATGGGAAGAACTCCCTATCTCAATCTTCTTGGTTTTGAATCCAAAGAAGACAGGCGAATTGTTAATGAAGTTCTTGACCTTCTTGAAATAAGTCACTTGAAAAAAAAAGGAATTAATGAAATTTCTGGTGGTGAACTTCAAAGAGTAATAATCGCAAAAGCATTGGCTCAAAAACCTAAAATAATTTTACTTGATGAACCAAATGCTCATCTTGATATCGAACATCAGATTTCAATTTTTGATTTGCTTAATAAATTAAAAGAAGAACAAAATCTTACTATTCTTGCTGTTTCTCATGATTTGAATCTTGCAGGAATTTATTCTGATGAAATTTCATTTATGGTTGAAGGCAGAATTATTGTTAGCGGACCTAAACAATTGGTTTTTACAGAAGAAAATATTCAACATGTATTTAATGTTCATACAAAAATTTTTAAATCGAAAAACGAGAATATTTTTAATGTGCTTATAAATCCAAATTCAAGTGGTCTAATAAATTGAGCAAGAAAATTAACTCAATTAATTATTTTAATATTACTATCATTTTGACATTAATTCAATTTATCGGCTTATCATTTCTTAAATATTATTTGAATAATATTTCAATTTTATTTTATAGAATAGATTACATTGGAAATATTCTTAATATCATCTTCTCATTTATTTTATTGCTTGGGGTCGTTGTTCTTAAAATCAAACAAAAAAATTTTAATAGTGCTAGACATAAATTTTTAGTAACACTTCTGCTATTGTCTATTATTCTTCTTATCCTTGTTTTACTCTCGGTAAAAGTATTCACTTATGATGAAAATGCATATCTTTTTTCTTTTCAGATAAAAAAAGTTTATACTGGATTTTTCTTTATACTTAGCGAAGTGATTATTTTATATTCGATAAACTATGTTTGGGGACTTATATTTGCCTTTGATAAACTTTATGAATTGAGAACTTTAATTAGAACCTCTTTTATGGTTATTCTTTTGTTAATCTTTTCAACATTTTATGTATGGAATGTAAAAAGATTTAATGAAAATATTAAACCAGATGAACATTATGATTATGCTATGATTCCAGGAGCTGCAGTATGGAAAAAGGAAAAACCAAGTCCAATTTTTGAAGGCAGAATTCGCAAAGCATTTGAACTTTATCAGGAGAAAAAAATTGATAAAATAATATTAACAGGCAGTAATGCTCCAGGTGAAATTTCTGAAGCTGAAGCTGCATTTAAGTTACTCTTGAGATTGGGAGTTAATGATAATGATATGATTATCGAAAAGAAAACTTCAACTACAACAGAACAAATTAAATTTTTGAAAGATTTTGAAAAAAATCTAGGCAAAGAAAATATTATGCTAATTATATCAGACAGTTTCCATTTGCCAAGAATTCTTGAGATTAGTAAATTTTTTTATTTAAGTACTAATGCAGTTGCTTCTGACTATAAGTTATCATTTTCAAAAACAGTATTTTATCGTTTGCGTGAAAGTGTAGCTTTACTTTTATTCTGGTTATTTGCTATTTAGTTGTAAAGTTTATTTATCTTTAATATTATTCTAATAACAAATAGAACAATCTTATGGCAAAAAAATCGAACAGAAGATTATTACGAGAAAAAACTTTACAAGTTCTTTATGCTTATGAACTAAATGGGGAAGGTTTATCTGACCTTACTGAATTAGTTTTATCTGATTTGTCATCACAAACAGATATTGATTTTGCAAAACAATTAATTAATAAAACTATAGCAAATAGAAAATTGCTTGATGAAAAAATTCAGAGTAAAGTTGCTAATTGGGAAATGGATAGAATTGCTTTAATTGATAGAATATTATTAAGAATTGGTATAGCTGAATTATTGTATTTCCCTGACATTCCACCAAAAGTTACTATTAATGAAATTATAGAAATAGCAAAAGATTTTTCTACTTCGAACAGCAATAAATTTATTAATGGCATACTTGATGCAATTTACAACGACCTAAAAAATTCCGGCCAGTTAAACAAATCGGGCAGAGGACTTATTGAACAATCTTTACCAAAGAAATCTAAAGATTCTTAAAGAAAACGAAAAGTTCCGTGTTTTTGTTTGGTCACTTTTTGATTTTGCTAATACATCTTATTCAATCATTGTAGTTACATTTATTTATGCAGTTTATTTTAAGCAAACAGTTGCAGAAGCTAAGCCCATTGGAGATTTTTACTGGAGTTTAGGAACAAGCATTTCAATGTTAATTACTGCTGTTATCTCACCTGTGCTTGGAGCAATTGCAGATTATTCAGCTGGCAAAAAAAGATTTTTACTTTTCTTCACTCTCCTTTGTATAATTTCAACTTCGCTACTTTATTTTGTCAATAAGGGAGATATTCTTTCTGGATTAATTTTATTTATTTTGGCAAACATTGGATTTGAAGCTGGATTAGTATTTTATGATTCATTTCTTCCTGAAATAACAAAACCCAAAAATTATGGTCGTGTAAGTGGTTATGGCTTTGCAATGGGCTATCTTGGCTCGTTTACAACTCTTGCAATAATTTATCCCTTAATTCAAAAACAAATGATTAGAGAAATATTTCCACTTTCTGCTTTGATATTTTTAATCTTTGCAATTCCTTTATTTGTTTTTATTAAAGATTCGAGAAAAAAAGTAGAGAAGGAAAATTCATTTTTTAAGATTGGATTTGGCAGAGTAATTAACACTATTTCCAATCTTAAAAGTTATAAAAATCTTTCTTTGTTTTTATTATCCTTTTTCTTTTTTATTGAGGGAGTTAATACTGTAATTTATTTTTCAGGAAATTATGCAAGTTCTACATTGAAATTTTCTTTTCAAGAACTTATTGCATTTTTTATAATTGTTCAAACAACAGCAATATTAGGTTCATTAATTTTTGGTGTAATAGCGGATTCCTATGGAACGAAAAAATCATTGGTTATTTCACTTTTGATCTGGTTATTTACAATTTTGTTAGCATATCTTACAAGCTATAAAGAAAGTTTTTTGGTTATGATGATTTCGAAAAGTTTTTCTTTGGATTTAAATGCAATTATACATTCAAGTTTTTATTTGATTGGATTGCTTGCCGGAAGTGTTATGGGTGCCACACAATCTACAAGCAGAAGTTTGATGTCAAAGTTAACCCCATTCGATAAAAAAACTGAGTTTTTTGGTTTTTATTCTTTTTTCGGGAAAAGTTCTGCAATTGCTGGACCATTAGTATTTGGATTAATAAGTTATGTAACAGGCACACAAAAGTATGCAATACTTTCAATATGCTTTTTCTTTGTTGTTGGTTTGATAATCTTAACTTTTGTGAAAGATGATTAATAGAATTTACTTTTTCTTAAAGAGAAAGCAATTAAAAATATGATTCCAATAATAGAAAAAAGAATCCATAATAATCCCCAGAAAGAAGTAGAAAGACCAGTTTTTTCAGCAATGAATGAAGCATCACTTAAATAAGATGAATTATTAAATACATCTTCTTTAATATCATAAATCACATAAACGCAACTCATTAACCCAATGGCTCTAAAAATAATGTTTGAGATTGATGCAGATAAAAATTTGTTAATTACGATAATTAAGAATGCAATGAGAATGGATATAAAACTTAATAAAAGGTTACTAACTGTATTTACTGCAAATAAAAAAATTATTATTGAAATAATAGATATGATAAGAATTTTCAATTTAGGTTTATAAGTTGAATAAAATAAAATTGCTCCAAATAAAAAGCTGCCAGGATATCCGGCAAATGCAATTAACAATTGATTTCCATCTTCAGTAATACATTTACCGCCAAGATTTAAATCAATTTCAAGAGAAAGAATTTTACCACCAGTTATAATTGCTGTAATGCCATGACTGATTTCATGAAGCAAAACAACAAGGAGTTTAATTGGGAAAATAATAATAGAATCCCACACAACAAACGAAGCAATGATTAAAATAAATAATAATGCAACTTCGAAAATATTTTTTTTATAAGAGTTTATTTTCATAGATAAAAAAATTTTGAAATGGAAAATAAATAAAAGTCTTGAATAAGAATTAACTCATTGATATTTTTGTATTAGAAGCGGGCGTAACTCAGTTGGTAGAGTAGTAGCTTCCCAAGCTAAATGTCGCGGGTTCGAGTCCCGTCGCCCGCTCAAAAAATTTTTAGAAAAAATTTGAAACTTTGTCTTAAAAATTCTAAGTTTGGAGCGCAAAATTTAAGTTCTTTATAGTCTGTTAGAAATAAATTCGGTAAATATCTGATATTATTCAGAGCGCCATTTGAAAAGATGAAAAATTTTATGGGCGCTTAGCTCAGCTGGTTCAGAGCACCTGCCTTACAAGCAGGGGGTCGTAGGTTCGAATCCTTCAGCGCCCACAACTGTAAAGCCTTGTAAGACAATAACTTACAAGGCTTTTTTAGTTTACAAGCAGGGGGTCGTAGGTTCTTCCAAAGGAATCCATTAAGGAGAATCCTTCAGCGCCCACAACTGTAAAGCCTTGTAAACAATAATTTACAAGGCTTTTTTAGTTTACAAGCAGGGGGTTGTAGGTTCTTCCAAAGGAATCCATTAAGGAGAATCCTTCAGTGCCCACAACTGTAAAGCCTTGTAAAAGAATAATTTACAAGGCTTTTTTAGTTTAAAGGGAAATTGACTGAAGTATTTTATTTTGCCACGAATTCACGAATTAAAAACGAATATATTCGTGCATTAGTGGCAAAAAATAGTTTTTTAATTATATCTCCGATATAAAATAGTTGAGAAATAAGCGTATCTGAAGCGTATCTGAAGCGTATGTGAAGCGTATGTGAGACGAATTTATGACGAATCTAAGATGAGTTTATGATGGATTTCAAAAGAGTTATTAAAAAATTTGTTTTATCTATATTTTTATGAAATATTTTCATCATAGTAATAGGAATAAAGTGCTTAAAAATATTAAAGCCTAAAAGAACATTATATTATTTTTTTATGTTCTTATAAAAAGTAATATTATTCCAATCAATTTTATCATTTATTATGAAATTATTAAATGACTTGTTAAGAAAAATTATTAAGAATTATAAGTTCTTTAGCTTATTTATTTTCATATTTTATGCAGTGGGTTTTGCAGGATTTATTATTCCCGTTACAACTCCGCTTTTTCAAGAATTAATTCCCTATTCGATAATTTTAAGTTTTTTAGTCATATTAATATTCGACAATGAGAAAAATTATAAAGTAAAATATTTGGCTTTTTTAGTTATATTTTTTTTCTCTTTTGTGATAGAAGCAATTGGTGTTAATTATAAATTTATATTTGGAGATTATACTTATGGAGAATCGCTGGGAATAAAAATTTTTTCTACTCCATTAATTATAGGAATTAATTGGTTATTTATTACATACTTATCATCTTCAATTTTTGAAAATATTAAGATAAATGTCGTTTGGAAAATATTTCTAAGTTCTATTACAATGGTTATTTATGATTTAGTTTTGGAGGGAGCTGCTCCAAAATTAAATATGTGGTATTGGGAAAATAATTCTGTCCCATTAAAAAATTACATTGCATGGTTTATTCTTGCATTTGTTTTCAATACAATCATCAAACTTTTTAATATTAGTACAAAAAATAAAATTGCTCCAATTCTTTTATTAACTCAATTTGTTTTCTTTTCATTACTTAATATGTATTTATGATTATTAAGGCAAAACATAATTTTCTTATTTATAACTTTTTCAAGTTTTATTTGAAATTTATTATAAAAAAATATTTCTCTGGAGTAAATGTTTATGGCAGCTATATAGAAAAAAATTTGCCAATACTGATTATTGCAAATCATATAAGCTGGTGGGATGGTTTTTGGGTAATGTATCTTAATATGAAAATTTTTAAAAGAAAATTTTACTTTATGATGCTAGAAGAACAACTTAAAAAGTATTGGTATTTTAAATACTGTGGTGGATATTCTATTAAAAAAAATTCAAAGTCAATTATTGAGTCTCTTAAGTACTCTATTGAGATTCTCTCTAACCCTAAAAACTTATTAATGTTATTTCCTCAAGGCAAAATTGAGTCACAACATAAACACATCATTGAATTTGAAAAAGGAGTAGAAAAAATTATTAAACAACTTAAAAGTCCTGTACAAATAATTTTTGAGGTTAATTTAGTTGATTATTATTCAAACAAAAAGCCAACATTAAACATTTATTTTCAAGAAGTTTTTATTGAAGATTTATTTAATTTATCAATTAAAAGTATCTCGGAAAAATATAATAGTTTTTTCCAAAACTGTATTGATAAACAAATTAAAATTTAGATGGAAGTATTAGCTTCACTTATAATAGTATTTGCTTTTATTCAATTTGCAATTTCATTAATTAATCTAGTTTTTCAACAAAAATTACTTAAAAATATTGAAAAGGATAGTCCTCTGGTTTCAATATTAATTCCAGCGCGGAATGAAGAAAAAAATATTGAAAAGACTATCATTTCACTGCAAAAACAAAATTATAGAAATATTGAAATCATAATTTTCAATGACCAGTCTATTGATAGAACAGCAGAGATTGTTGAAAAATTAGCTAAAGACGATAATAGAATAATGTTAATAAACTCAGATAATCTAAGTAATGGCTGGCTGGGGAAAAATTATGCCTGTCACATGCTTTCTACCTATGCGAGAGGAAAATTTTTGCTTTTTATGGATGCTGATGTAAGGATTAACGGCAATCTTTTAATAAAAATAATTTCTTTTGTAAAAAGATACAATCTTGGTATGGTTTCAATATTCCCTAAACAGATTTTAATAACATTTTGGGAAAAAATTTCTGTTCCAAATATGAATTTTATTCTTCTTACACTTTTGCCATTAATACTTGTAAGAATTTCAAAATTTGTATCTCTTTCTGCAGCAAATGGTCAGTTTATATTTTTTGATAGTGATGTATATAGAAATACATTACCGCATGAAAAATTTAAAATGAGTATGGTTGAAGATATTGAAATAGCAAGATATTATAAAAAATTAGGTATACGCATTGCTTGTCTAACAAGTAATGGTGAAGTTACATGTAGGATGTATTCAAATTTGCGCGAAGCAATAAATGGATTTTCAAAAAATATTTTAACAATATTTGGTAATTCAGAAATTTTAGCAATTACATTCTGGTTAATTACAACATTTGGTTTCTTAGTAGAAGTTCTTTTTATGCCCATTTATTTTTTTATGATTTATTTAATTATAATCTTATTAACAAGAATTTTCGTATCAATTACAAGTAAGCAAAATGTAATATTAAATATGTTACTTATTATTCCACAACAAATAGTATTAGGATTAATTATTTATAAAGCTTTGTTAAATAAGTACAGGAAATCATGGGAATGGAAAGGAAGAAAAATATCCTACTTTTTATTATACTTATAATAAATGTCAGTGTACATGCATCAAATAAATATGATATATATAAAGCTTACATAGGTAATTCCATGAATACATGGAAGATTGTTATAGATTCGATGATTGAAAACAAAAACTTAACAAAAGATGAAGTATTAGAACTGATAAATTATTGTTATGGATATATAGGTTGGTTAATTCATAATGATAATAAAAGCGATGCAGAAAAATATATTATTATTTCTGAAAAGTACCTTAATTTACTTGAGAAAGAAAGATATAAGCTTTCATGGGTTTATGCTTATAAGTCAGCATTAATTGGTTTTAAAATTGGATTAAATATATTAAGAGCCCCATTTATAGGTCCTAAAAGTATTCAATACGCAAAACAGTCATTGGATATAGATAGTTTAAATTATCTTGCATATATACAATTGGGCAATGCAGAATATTACATGCCTAAAATTTTTGGTGGTTCAAAAGATAAGGCTCTTAAATATTATCTTAAAGCACAAGAAATTATGGAATCAAAACCTGAAAATTTAGAAAACGATTGGAATTATTTGAATCTGCTAGTCTACATTGGTAAAATTTATTTGGAACTTGGGAACTACACAAAATCAAAATTTTATTTTGATAAAATTCTGAAAATTGAACCAAACTTTCATTGGGTCAAAAATGAACTTTATCCTAAATTATTTAATAAATTCAATTGAGGAGAATAATGGGAAGAAATATTTTAATTGTAGGTTCAGGGATAGGAGGTTTGTCTCTGGCATTACGACTTGCAAAAAGAGGTCATAGAATTAAAATTCTTGAAAAACATAATAAAGCAGGAGGAAGATTAAATCAGATTTCTAAAGATGGTTTTACATTTGATACTGGTCCAAGCTTTTTTAGTATGTCTTATGAATTTGAGCAATTTGCAAGAGAATGTAATATCAAATTACCTTTCAAGTATAAAGAACTTGAGCCTTTATATACGGTAAACTTTGCAGGTGACTCAAAAACTTATTTATTATACAAAGATTTAAAAAAATTAGCTGAACAATTTAAAGATATTGAACCGGACTTTGAATTAAAAATGAGAAATTATTTAATGAAATGTCAAAAAGTTTTTGATGATACAGTTGATGTAGTAATAAAAAATAATTTTGATAGCTTGTTAGATTACTTTTTATCACTTATTAAAGTCAATCCAATTCATTTACCATTATTGATGAGAAGTTTCTGGCAACAAGTAAGCAAAAATTTTTCGTCAAAGGAAGCACGACAAATAATTTCTCTTGTAGCTTTTTTTCTTGGAAGAACACCCTTTGATACTATGGCTGTTTATACATTATTATCTTATACAGAATTTATGCATGATGGCTATTACAATGTAGAAGGAGGTATGTATAAAATTGTCGAAGGTTTATTATCAGAATTAAAGAAAGAAAATGTAGAAATTTTCTATGATACTGAAATTATAGATTATGAATCATCTGATCGAAGATTAATTTCTTTAATTGATAAAAATCATAATAGATGGCAAGCAGATGTTTTTGCAATAAATGCTGATGCATTAGTCTTTAGAAGTAAAGTTCTTAAAAGACCACGCTATACAGAACAAAACTTAGATAAAATGGAATGGACAATGGGTTATCTTACTTTTTATATTGGATTAAAAACAAAGTTACCTCGAGTACATCATCATAATTATTTCCTTGGTACAAATTACGAAGAATTTACAAATAAGGTTATTACGGATATCAGTACATTAGAAAAACCATATTATTATGTTAATGTAGTTTCAAAATACAATGAAAATTGTGCACCAGAAGGCTGCGAAAGTCTCTTTTTTGTTTGTCCTGTACCAAATTTAATTTATAAGAAGAATTGGGATGACAAAGAAAAAATTGTAGAAAGTATAATTAATGATTTTTCAAAACGTATTGGTATAAATATAAAAGAAGATATAGTCCTTAAAATTATTTTTACGCCCGAAGATTGGCAAAATAAATTCAACCTTTATAAAGGTAGCGGCTTAGGCTTAGCTCACACTTTCAATCAAATAGGATATTTTAGACCAAAGAACTTTGATGAGGAATTTAAAAATTTATTCTATGTTGGAGCTTCGACTGTACCTGGAGCTGGATTGCCTATGGGAATAATAAGTTCAAAATTGGCTTATGAAAGAATTGAAAGATATTTGAATAATTATATGTAGATATTTTTTAATTGTATAATCTACATTTAAGGTAATAAAATTATGCTTAATGATTATTGTTTTTTTTCGAGTAGTAGTAAATGAAAGAACCTAATAAAATCATATCATAATTGTAAATTATATCATCAAAAGGGATTGTAAATAAATATAAAGAACTATGTTTCATGCTGTCATAATACACTATTGGACTTGATGTAAACATTCCAGTTAAAGCACCATTTACGATTAAAAAAGGGACTAACGATATTAAGAATGTTATTAAAAATACAATTTTGAAAAATTTATCTTTATTAAATATTATAAATGATGTAATTAACAATGCAAAAAATGTTACAATAAATGTGTAAGTTTTTCCTACGAGAGAAATAATATTTAGAATAAAAAATATTATTATGAACAGAATGTAGATGTAATTAATTACTTTGTCTAATATATGATTGTGCTTTAAATTAATTTCTACAAGATGAAAAATAAACAACACAGCAAAGTTGACTACTATAAAAAATAACCATTCCTCAATAGGAAGATTAAGTAAAAGAAATCCTGTAACAAAATTATGATTAAAACCCCATATCTTTTCTCTTGTAAAAAGAATATCCCAAGGAATAAATATGATCAGTATAAATAGTAGTGCTATACCTACATTTTTCCATTTTTTAGAAAATGGATTTTGAAGATGAAAGGAAAAAATAAAAGGGATAAAAAAAGTTGATAAAAGAATAATCAAATAATAAAAATTTTTCATGAATAAATATTTTTCTTAGCTTCTTTATAATATCTTAATGGGACAATTAATAAACCGAAATTTTCACTTGGAAATTTGTTAATATGTTTATGGTGGTCTTTATGTGCTCTTCTTATTGCTGTGAAATAAGGATGATTGATTTTTTTGAATAATTTAAATCTTTGATGGATATATACTTCATGAATCAAAAAATAGACTAAACCATAAAGAGAAATACCAACACCAATCCAGAATAAATAATTAAAATCTGATGATATACCTCGCATTATAAAAAATATACCCGGTATTGCAAATATAAAGAAGAAAGCATCGTTTCTATGAATAATGCTATTATTTTCATAAGTATGATGGTCTTGATGTAATATCCATAGAAATCCGTGCATAACATATTTGTGAACAAACCATGCAACAAATTCCATTAAAAAGAATGACAATAAAACTAAAAAAATATTTATAAGTGTGTTTTCCAATTTATACTCCATTAAAATTTCTTAAACTTACTTTTTATAATAACCTTTAATGCAATTAATAGTTTAATAAAATTATTGATCCTAATTCTTTTTTTGAGTAATTCATTTGATGGTAATTTTTTTATTTTTTTAAGCAATGCTATGTAATATTCATAAGCTATCATAACCCCTAATTTTGCATTAGGGGGGAGCATTTTAATTCCATCCAAAGCATTATAAAAATCTGTTTCGATATCTTTAATGATACTCGCTTTAGCCTCTTCACTTAAGTTTTTAAAATCAATACCAGGAAAATAAGTTCGATTTAATAATTCATAATCATTTTTTATATCTCTTAAAAAGTTTACTTTTTGAAAAGCTGAGCCTAGTGCTTGTGCATAAGATTTTAACCTATCAAATAAAGTTTTATCCCCATTTGTAAATACTTTTAAACACATTAATCCAACAACTTCAGCACTACCATAAATATATTTTTTGTAACTTATACCATCGTATTCTCGTTTATATAAATCCATATTCATACTATCAAAGAATGGATTTATTAATTCTTCATCTATTCCAAACTTATTTGCTGTTAATTGAAAAGCATTAAGTACTGTGTTAGTTGAGAATTTTGATTTTAATGCAAGTGAAGTTTCTTCTTGTAAACTTTTAAGCCATTCTTTTTGAGAAATGTGGAACATTGTATCAACAATTTCATCAGCTAAACGAACTAATCCATATATTGCATAAATATGTTTTCGGATTGATTTATCAAGAAAAAGTATCCCTATTGAAAAGCTAGTTGAATATTTTTTTGTAATTAGTTCAGCATGTTTGTAAGAAATTTCGTTGTAAAGTGTTAACATAAATTATTATTTTTTCTACATAATAACAGAAGATTCCCATAGATTGTTCAAAAAATTAACCACTTGCTTTTTGAAAACCAATAAAAAATTTTAATGACTGAAAAGTTCATGAATCTTGATAAAAAATAATTTATTAATGCATTAAACTAAAATTTAATCGGCTAATAATTTTATTTTGTGAAAGTTTTATAAAAAATATAAATTAATCAATCTAGGGCATATAAAATTTCCTAAAAAAAACAGGTTCATGTTTTATTAATTTTTTTCAAATTTTATGAGAATGATTATCTCTATTTGAATCTAAGTTCTCTAATGAAGAATTCTAAAAATAAATAAAAATATAAATTGCTATGAAGAACCAATTAATTATACTCTTTTCTTTAATTATCATTTTTATGACAAAGAGTTTTGCTCAAATTAATTGGGATTTTCTTTGGCAACAAAATCTTGATACATCGGTTACTGCAGTCTCATTAAGTCCTGATGGAAGTAAGATGGCATCTGGAGATTACATTGGTAAAATTAGAGTTTGGGATTCATCAACAGGAACATTATTGTGGGAAAATGAGCATGAGGCTCAAATAGTAGCTATAGCATTCAGTCCTGATGGAAGCAAAATAGTTACTGCTGATAAATATTACTTAATTAAAGTCTGGGATTCTTCGACAGGTTTATTATTCTGGGCAGGGTACCTATCTGAGTATATAAATAATCGAATCTATTTTAGTGCAGATGGGAAAAAAGTAGCAGCTGCAAGTACAAGCAGAATAAAAGTATGGGATTTGTCTACTGGTACATTGTTGTGGGGAAAGAAAGTTGAAACTATATTTTCATTTTCATTAAATCCAGCTGGTAATAAAGCAGTTATTGGATATTATAATGGGAAAGTTGAATTATGGGATATTAAAAGTGACTCTTTATTATGGAGTTATACTCATAATAATTTGGTGTCTCAATTATCCTTTAGTCCAGATGGAAATATTTTAGCTGTAGGAGGTTACCATGGTAAGTTAAAAATATGGAATATTGTTAATGGTTCATTACTTTGGGAAGGAAGTCATCAAGCAGAAATATCTTCTATTTTATTTACTCCAGATGGAAGTAAAATTATAACAGGAGAAAGTAATTTAACATCGGCTATATGCAAAGTTAAAGTTTGGGATACATCAACAGGAAATCATAATGCAAAAGTTTTCATGTTTAGTCCTTTAGGAAATGAAATTATATCATGTGGCGAATATAAAATTTGTTTTTGGCGCCAAAATATTAACAAGAGTATTTATTTAATATCTCCTAATTTTTCAGAACAATATAGCATAGGCGACACATTAGAAATTAAATGGATAAGTACAGATATCCAAAGTATCAATATTGATTTTTCAACTGATAACGGCATAACCTGGAATACTATTGCAAGTAATATTTTAGCCAAATCTGGTTCTTATCTATGGCAAATCCCTAAAGTAATCTCAAATAGTTGCTTGATAAAAGTGAGTGATTATAATGATCAAAATATTTTTGATATTAGTGATCAAACTTTTTCTATAATTGGGAATATGTATTTGAGCTATGTTTATAAATTTGATAGTAACAATAAACATAGTTCTGAAAAACTAATTGGATTACCCGGTGATGTAAATTTTTCTATTATAGAATTATTCTCAACTTCAAATAAAGTTAGAGGAATAGATTGGAATGTGTTCTGGGATAATGGAGAGGATTATAATTATAAAATTGAATTTGATAATTCATCGACATTTAATTTTAGTCCAGGTAAAGCATTCTGGATAATTAGTAAGAATGATATTGCTGTAAATCGAAATGTTAATGCAGTAACTCTCAACGATGATGGGACATATGCAATATCACTTCACAAAAGCTGGAATTTAATTTCAAATCCATTTGATAAAAGTGTATCGTGGGAAGATGTAAAAACAATTAATGGAATAACACAGCCAATCTGGGATTTTGAAGGTTCATATTCAGAAGCAACAAACTTTGAACCTTATAAAGGTTATTATTTCTTTAATGCTACAAATCTAACACAATTAAAAATACCATATGTAAGCAGTTTGAAAAAGAAATCTCTTTACAAACAATCGAACGATTCATTAATAGCCAGAATTTCACTCTACAAGGATAATAATAAAATCTCGAGTGTTAGAATCTGCATAAATAAAAATGCGGCAGATACACTTGACGAATTTGATGTATATTCACCTGGAGTAAATGAAGAGGATATCAACATAGTAAATGAAAGCATATCTCCACGAAAAAGATATCAGAAAGCAGATTATAGAAATAAGATAAAAGAAAAAAATGAATACAAAATTGAAGTAGCAAATAGCAACAATGAAAATCTAAGATTAAAAGCTGAGGAAAATAATACAGCAATGGAAATCTATTTAATTGATGAAGAAGGGAAAATGATTTACAATTTGAATAAGGGATATGAAATTCCAAAATCAATAAAGAAGAAAATTTATAAAGTTATGCTTACAACTGAAGAAGAGATAGAAAAGATAAAACAAGAATTTTTACCTAAAGAATTTTATTTATCACAAAATTATCCCAATCCATTTAATATCAGCACCATAATAAACTATTCATTGCCCGAAGACCAGACAGTAACGATGGAATTATATAATGTAATAGGACAAAAAGTAAGTACAGTGATGGAGAATAAATATCACGAAGCAGGGAATTATAAAATAGAAATAAACGGCAATAAACTTGCAAGCGGAATATATTTATTAAAGATGTATTCAGAGAAATACAGTAAGATTATTAAAATGGTATTAATGAAGTAGAAAATTCTGTAAAATGATTTTTGGGAAGAAATTTTTATATTAATTAAGGTAATGGAATTAATTATCAGGAGGGAGTATGAAAATAAAATTAGTTTTTGCATTACTTTTATCCCTCTTGCAAATCAGCAAAGCACAAAATCAAGAATGGTTGATTTTTAGTAAAAATAAAAACTCTTTCCCATCAAATAATATTTCTTCAATTAAAATTGACTCCAGGAAAAACTTCTGGATTGGGACTATGGATTCGGGTCTTGTTAAACTTGATTTGTCAAAAGGAATTTCAAGTTTAAGCTGGACAGTTTATAATATTCCAAGAAATAATTTCCCGTCAAATACAATTTATTCTATAACTACAGATAATTTGAATAACTTATGGATTACCTCAGGCAATGGATTGATAAAATTAAGTGAATCTAAAATTGAACATAATAATTTTAATATCCCAATTGATTTTTTGTGTATAGCAATTGATTCAATCGGTAATAAATGGATTGGTACTGGAAATCCACTTTTTCAAATTGGTGCAGGATTAATTAAATATGATAACGCTCTTCCAGTCATTTATAATAAATCAAACTCTGGATTGCCCTCAGATTTTGTTTCTGCATTGTTAATTGATAAACATAATAAAAAATGGATTGGCACTAACAAAGGTCTTGCAGTTTATGATGATTCAAATTGGATTCTATATAACAGTGCAAATACAAATCTTCCTTCTGATTTTATCTATTTTATTTTTATTGACAGCAAAAATAATTTATGGATAGGAACAGGCTATGCATTAATTGCTGATAATAAAGCAGGACTTGTTAAATATGCCAATAATTCTTGGACAATTTACAATGTTAGCTCAGGTTTGCCTGTTAATTATGTAACTTGTGCTGCAGAAGATAAATTTGGAAATTTATGGTTTGGCACTTGGGGCGGAGGTTTAGTTAAATATGATGGCAAAAATTGGAAAGTTTATAATTCATCAAATTCACAGCTTCCCAATAATGTTATTTTGTCAATTGCAATTGATTATAATGATAATAAATGGATTGGAACTTATGGAGGCGGCTTAGCAATTTATAGAGAAAATGGAGTTATAATTTCTGTTGAAGAAAATTATTTATCACTTCCAAAATTTTATGAACTAAAACAAAATTATCCGAATCCATTCAATCCAGAAACTACAATTGAATTCTCAATTCCAGAGCAGACTCATGTGAAATTAAAGATTTATGATATATTAGGCAGAGAAATTACAACTTTGATAGATAAAGAATTAAATCCCGGTAATTATAAAAAAGTGTGGTTTGCTTATAATTTGCCGAGCGGAATTTATTTTTGCAGACTTCAAACAAATAATTATTCTGAAATAAAAAAATTAGTATTACAAAAGTAGTTAAGAATAATTCATACAATTTTTTATATGTATCATACCTATTGTAGTAGTTAATTGTCCCATAAAAATGTTTCCTTTATTGTTTTAAAGTAAATTCAATTTTAGTTAAAGCTATTTGAATGAAAAAAATAATAATCTCTGCAAGCAGAAGAACTGATATACCAGCATTCTATTCAGATTGGCTGATTGAAAGAATGAAGCTTGGATATTTGTATTATCCAAATCCATTCTCACAAAAACCAGTTTATATCGATTTAAGTCCAGAAGCAGTAAAAGCATTTGTATTTTGGACTCGCAATCCAAAACCTCTTTTTAAGCATCTCGATTTTATTGATGAAAAATATAATAAACATCATTACATGCATTTGACAATAAATGGCTATCCAAAAATTTTGGAGAAAAGAAGTCCAGATATAAATCATGTAATTTCTTATGCAGAATATTTAGCGAAAAGATTTGGTGATAATTATATTCAATGGCGTTTTGACCCAATAATTATTTCGAGTATAACTCCTTATGAATTCATTATAAATAAATTTAGATATATAGCAGATAAACTTTCCGGCATCACAAAAAGATGTTACATAAGTTTTGTCGATTTATATAAGAAAACTAAAATAAATTTGCTGAAAGCAGAGAGAGATTTTGATATAAAATTTTATGAGCCATCAGTTGAAGAACAAATTAAATTAGTAAAAGTACTCTTAGAAATTGCCAAAGAGAAAAAAATAGATTTATACGTCTGTACAGAAGACCATTTGCTTAAAAGAATTCCAGAATTGAAAAAAGCTCACTGTGTTGATATTGAAATTATTGATTCAATTTGTAGTGATGATGAAAAAAGTAATTATAAAATTTCTCCATCTCGATTAGGATGCGGCTGCTATGAAAGCAAAGATATTGGAATTTATGATACATGTCCGTTTGGTTGCATTTATTGTTATGCAAATTCAAATTCTGATAAGAAAATCAATGATGTTAAAAGAATTATTAAAAATTATTATACAAAATTAATTTAATAAAAGAGGGCATAAAGCTTATTCAAAATTTTTGTTTATAAAAATTTTTAAAAATGCTAAATTGAGTTAGAAATTTAATTCATTCAGAGGGTGGTCCGAAGATTAAAAAATAATAAGATTACAAAATTACAGTATTACACTATTCCAAGATTGCAAGTTAAGTGTAGCGATTTATAGCTTATTGTTAAAAACCCCGAAAGGGGTTAAATATGAATAGAATTAAATAAAGCATAAAATAATTTTAAGAACCCTGCAGGGGTTTAATGATAGACGATGAGAATAGAAACGCTTGGAATGATGGAAAGTTGGAATAATGGAAAGTTGGAATAATGGAATAATGGGCTGATGATTGTAACATGAAACATAGTTTCGTGCAAATACATTAATAGTTGCCAGTAACTAATTGAAAGGTTAACTGGTTGTAAGTTAAAAACCCCATAGGCGCTTAATATTAATAGATTAGGATAAATAATTTGTAATAAATAATTCGAGGATAATGTGAGACTTACATTTGATTTTGAAATAAGTCCTGCCGAAATTCCAAAAAATTACCGAATAGGATTTATTTCACTAATTAAAAAGCTTATTGAAAAACAAAATCCATCACTTTTCGGTTTATATTACAACCAGCACAAATTAAAGCCCTTCACATTTGGTGTTTATTTCCCTCAATTACAAAAAAGCAATAATGAAAATTTTAATGTAGGGAATGTTGCTGTATTAAATTTTTCTACATCATCTTTAGAACTTGCTGCTTATGTCTACAATGGTTTTATGAAGCTCAAAGAGCAAAAAGAAAAACACATATGGAAAAGAGAGGGCTATGAAATTTATTTCAAGCCAAAAAGAGTTTATATGCATCCCTTAAAGAAAATAAGAAATGATGAAATTGAAGTAAAAACATTATCACCATTACTTGTTAATAATCTTGGTGATTCAAACAAATTTTTGCTGCCGGGCGAAGAAGGATTTTTAGAAGGTTTGAAATTTTCTGTAAAAGAATGCGCAAAAGAATTTTTGAGTATCGATTATGATTTCCCATTTGAATTTATACCAGAAAAATGGGGAAGAGAAGTTGTTTATCATTATCAAAAGACACCTGGAGTAATAGGAACTTTCAGAATAAAATCAATTCCTGAAATACTGCAGATGATATACGATGCTGGACTTGGCGTCCATCGTTCACAAGGTTTTGGATTATTGGAGGTAATAAAGCAATGAACGATAAACTTATTCTTTATCCATCTAACTGGCTTTATAATGCCGGAGTTGTAGGATTAATGAGTTTGATCGAAAAAACTGTTAATAATATTCAAAATTACTTTATAGATGGAAATATAAATGGAGATGAATTATTAGATAGTTTAAAAGAAATAACGAAAAATAAAAAATGCATCCATCTCAATGAGCCTTTCAATACTTTACCTTTATGGTATTTGTATTATATAGAAGATGGATTTAATTGGAATTATAGTAATTTACGAAGTTTTATTAGCCAAAATCTTGCAAAGGCTTCTTCTAGTGGGAACAAATCTAATTTAAAGGAACAATTACAAATTAAAAAAAATATTAAATATTATAATTATGAATTTTATGCAACAAATATCAATCAAGTAATTGATGATGTGTATTCTTCGTTATCCAGTAAAAATGAAAAAATATCGTTAAAAGATGCCATAGACAGAATATTTAACATTATAACCAATGACGAAAGAAATAAAATCTTATATATTTATAGAAAATTTGTTGGTGCTCTTTTTTCAAAAACCAAATCTGGTGTTTACCAGAATTTTTTCCATAAGAGCAAGTATGATAACTTTGAAAATTTTTTAGAGTTTTTTGATATATCACATTTTCTTATTGAAAAAAATGATTCGGATGTATGTAGCTTCTGTAATAATAACCTATTTAAGCTAATTCCCATTAAAACTGAGTATATGTCCCTTATTTTCCCTAATTATAATGAATTCCCAAATTCATTTTGGAATAATGATCAAGAAAAAGTTACAAGAATTTGCGGATTATGCAATTTTATTTTACTTCACCATCATCTTGCATTAACAAAGATGCCAGATTCCCAAATCTTTATTAATGCTCCATCATTCAAAGTAATGTATGAATTAAACAAGTTAGTAAGAGAAGTTTATGGAACAGACAATTATGAAGAATCGAAAAGTAAAAGAGAAATACTTGCAATGTCGATAATTGAGTATTCAAGAAAAATAGCAACAACACTTGGCTTATGGACTGGGATGAATATTGAAATTGTTACAAGAAGCAGCAAAGGAATTGATTTCTTTTTATTGCCTTATGATGTAGTAAAAATTATTTCTGATAGAGAAGTTGCATCATTATTATCTGAATTAGGAGAATTCAAAATTCTTAATAATGTGCTTGATAGAAAATACGCATACCTTACAGAGATTGCATATTTACTCTTAAGAGAATCAACAAAGGATTATAATGAAAGAAATAATGATTTAATTAAAAGCATACTCTACAGATGGGATAACCAGAGAAACTTAGTAGAAACAGCTAATAAAATTTTAAAGCTGTATTCATTAATTGAAGAAAAAATTAAAAGGAGTTAATTATGGATACACAAACATTAGAACAAAAAATTCAAAACGGGGAAATCTATTACGAAGACTTTGAAAAAAGATTTAAAGAACTGCACAGTCAATTAAAAGAATTCCAGAATCAGCTTGAATATATTACTGAAATAAAAAAAGATGAAGCAAGATTTAGAGCACTTTTACAGAAAGTATCTGGTATGAATTCTTCTGAGCTAATGGAAAGTTTGAGGGGACTTGGATACAAATATAAAAGCGATTTAAAAGATGCGTTTAAGTATGTTGGTTATCGGCTGCTTGAACAAACTCGTGCCGGTAAGCGAGCAGATGTCTATTACGGCATTATGAGAATATTTGTTTCTTATAATCTGGAGTTTCCTAAAATACTATTAGAGGCATTCAAGCCATATTACTCAGATGAAATGTTCAAAGTTTTTATTTTTTCTTTCTTAAGTGGATTATTGAGTCAAGAACAATCAAAACAATAATTTTATAAAAGGAGGATTTACAATGTCTAATAATAACAGCATTAAAAATATTACATTAACTATAATCTTTGAGGGCTCTGCATTAAACCGAGATGAAAAAATTGGTAACAATATTCTTTCAATTAAAAAAATGAACGTAAATGGTGAATTAAAATCTTTTATCAGTAAAGTGGCAATAAGACATTATTTATTTAACTCTTTACAAGAAGCTTATAAATGGAATTTTTCTAGTGTAAGACTTGGAGAAAAAGATGTGGTCCAATTTGATATAGAGAAATATAATATTCTAAACTGTGAAGAATTAGATGCTTTTGGGTATATGTATACAATAGGTAATGTCTCTTTAACCAGAAAAGCTCCTGTAAGTATGACAAAAGCAATTTCATTATCATCTTATAATCATGATATGGCTTTTTATGCTAATCATGATTTAGTTCAGAGAGGGAAAAAACAAGGATTATCTAAAGTTGATCCTGATCCATATAATAAAGAAGAGCATACATCATACTATAAACTTACTTATACAATTGATTCTCATGTTTTTGGAAAGCATACTATTATAGCTGATGAATATGATGATAATTCAAATGTTATTGTAATAAAGTATAAAGAAAATAAAATTGATAAGGAATTTAAGTTTAAAATTGAATCCGAGAATGGAACAGTAACGCCATCAAGAATTGATAATTCTGAGAAAATTAAAATTGATATACAATTAAATAACGATATTAAAATTAAGAGAATAAAAAACATCTTAGAAGTAATAAAAGATGGTCTTCATGCTCAATCAAGTGGAGAGCCTAACACAATTATTCCTTTATTTATCATTGCCAGCGGAGTTAAAATCCCTTCCCCAATATTTCATCCTTATATTGATGTTAAGAAAGATAAGAATGAAGTAAAAGTAATTGGTATTAATGATTGCCTTGATAATTCATGGATTGATAGCAAAATCTTTATTAAAGATTGTGAGAGATTAAGCGTTAATGTTTCCAGTAATAAGATTACACGGGATTGGAATGAATTCTTAAAAGAAGTAGGTTTAGAAAATAAGTAAGCGAGAAAAATGAAAATGAACATTCTTAGACTTAAAATTTATCAACCTCAGGCTCATTATAGAATCCCTTTTACTTATCTGAGAAGGCATACATATCCACTACCACCATATTCAACTGTAATTGGATTCATTGTAAATGCACTGGGGATTTTTAACCAAGAAGATGATTTGTATAAAAACGGAATTAAAAAGTTGAAGATTTCAATAGCAGGAAGATTTGATAGCAAAACAACTGAATATATTTGGTTTCGAAACCTGGGGAAAGATAGTCATAAGTCCAGATTTGGTTATTTGGAAAACAGAGAATTAAATGGACATATCGAGCACATTGGAGGTCAATCACCTATGTCCATTGATGTTCTTAATGAAGTAAGACTCGTAATTTATCTTTATCATACTGATTCGATTTACTTGAATAAAATTAAAGAAGGAATTTCTAATCCAGTCAATCGACTTGAAATTTTGCACCTCGGTAGAGCAGAAGATTGGATAGTGTTTGAAGAAGAACCAAAGTTATTGAATATTGATAACTTCGAGTTTAATTGTCGTGATGCAGATTATAAACATTTCTTCTGGATTCCTGAAAAAATATTTCAGTTAGATAATTATAAAATAGACTATCAACAATTTGATGGTTTGCTTTATAATCTAACTACATTTTGTGAAATAGAAAATTATCAAGAAACATTTAATCGTCACGGTGTCAGAAAGTTTGAATATATGAGAACCAAGTTAAACGATGGGAAAATAAAAGGTGCAGAATTAATAATTGATAAGGAATTAAAACTTCCAATTTTCTTGGGGGACTTTAATGGAACAGGTCAAAATATGGGCTAAAAGCATAAAAAAATATAATAGAGTAATTACATTAAGTGAACATACAAATAATGTTCTCAATGCATTTGATCAAATAAAAATTAGAGTTGAAAAACAATATCTCAGAGAGTACATAAAGCTTGCTATCCAGTTCCATGATTTAGGAAAAGTATTACCTTATTTTCAGATTGTTCAGCTGGGTAATAATTTATATAAGCCATTCGATGTAACTAACAATATTTATCACTCAATTTTTTCTGTGTTATGGATTAATCAAACAGAGTTAGAAAGAGAATTAAAATCAGTTAATCCACAATATGATAAGGACTATTTGAATTTTCTAAATTCAGCGGTTGCCTATCATCACTGGAAAGAAAGCTTGGAAGATTTAATGAGATTTGGAGGAACAGCTTTTGAAAGATTTGGTGATAAATTTCTTAACAATGAATTATTAGAAGAATTAGAAAAAAATCTTCTAAATGAAATAAGATTGATAAATGGCTTTAATGAAAATTTAATTTCCTTTAACAAAAAAATGTTGAATGGATTATCGAATGGAATTTCATTCACTGAATATGTAATCCCACCATATCAACTTTGTTGGCTTCCAAAACGAATTGAAACACCAGAAGAAAAATTGAAAGATTGGATTTTATTAAGCGGATTCTTAATTCGCTGTGACCACTTTGCTTCTTTCTGTGAAGAAGATGAAGATAATTATCAAATTGAAATTGAAAATAAAAGCTATGATTTAATCAAAGAAAAAGTAGTGGAGAAAATTAATGAAAAATTAGAAGTTAAAATTTCGGAAGACAATATCTGGCAATTTAAAGAAGTTGAAAATCTAAAAGACAAAAATGTTATTCTAATTGCCCCTACAGGTTCAGGTAAAACAGAATTTTCATTTCTATGGTCAAATGGAGAAAAATTTTTCTATACATTACCGCTTCGCTCCGCTGCTGAACAAATCTTTGAACGAGCAGCAAATATATTTGATAATGATAAAACTGGTTTACTTCATTCTGATGCAGATGTTTATTTTCTATCAAAAAATAAAGAAGAAAATTCAATTAAACTTTATGATACAGCTCGCCAGCTTTCTTATCCTGCTATTATTTCTACAGGCGACCAATTTTTCCCTTATGCACTTAGACCTCCTGGATACGAAAAAATATATGCAGTTTTTTCTTACTCGAAATTAGTTATTGATGAAGTTCAGGCATACGACCCACGAGCAGCTGCAATTATAGTTAAATTTATTGAAGATGTTGTTAGAATGGGCGGTAAATTTCTTTTAATGACCGCTACAATGCCAAAATATATTGAAGAAGAGATTATCAATCGGTTGAAAAAGCTTAATGTAAATGAAGTATTCATGAATCGCTATGAAGATGAAAAACAAAAGTATACAACACTAAAAAAACACAAAATAGAATTAAGAATAATCGAGAACAAAAAAGATTCTAACAATAAAACTGATTTTTCTTTTACTCCGGAGTTAATTGATGAAATACTTGAGAAGGGTGCTAATTCGAGAGTAATGGTTATCGTAAATACTGTAGAACAAGCTAAAAATGTTTATAAAAAAATTATTGAAAAAAGAAATTGTAATGTTTGGTTACTACATTCACAATTTACTAATGACGACAAAAAAATTATTTATAATGAAATAGAGAAACATTTTAAGAATCCTAAAGAAGAAAATGATAGAGAAGGAAAAATTCTTATTGCTACACAAGTAGTAGAAGCTTCACTCGATTTAGATGCTGATTATTTGTTTACCGAAATTGCCCCATTGGATTCACTTGTTCAGAGAATGGGACGAATACTAAGAAGACATAAACAAAATTATGAATATCAAGGTGAACCGAATGTAAAAGTTATTGTATTCACAGAAGGTTATGAATCTGGGAATGGAAAAGTTTATGAAAAAGAGTTGATAGAAAAAAGTTACATAATGATAAGATTTATTGATAAGTTTTGTCTGGAAATAGAAAAATCAGAATTGATTTCAGAAATTAATAAGTATTATAGTAAAGGTGAGTTTATTGGAATTTCGATTGAAGAATCAAAAAGCAATAAGCAAAAAAAGACAAAAACGAAAAAAGAAGTTGAAATAAATTTATTTGATAACAAAGTCGATAGTTACCTAATATCTGAGTATCAAAAATTTATATTAGTTTCTAATTTGTATCGCTTACTTGAACCAGAGGGAAAGTATTTATCCGAATTTTATAAAACATTAGAGATTCTAGATGCTGGATATATGTCTGATAGAAAAGCAGAAGCACAAAAAATATTTAGAGAAATAATTTCAACTTCAGTTATCTGCAAAAAACAAAAAGATGAATTAAAAAAAGATCTTGATAATTTCTTGCAAAAATATAAAGAAGCTAAAAGTCAATACACTAATTTTAAGAAAGAAATACTTTCTAAATATGTAATTAATATTTCTGGCTTTAGGAGTAAGATAATAAGTTATGATAATTCATTAGAGTATTGGATAGATTATGAATGTGAATATGAGTCTAAGATCAAAGAGAAATTAAAAAGATGGTTAAATAACATTTATTTTACCTATATAGTATGTAATGAAAAAAATAATGAATCTCAAAAAATTGAAGCTGATTCAAATTCTACAATAATATGAAAATAACAGGTACGCATATATCATATTACTTTCACTGTTATAGACATCTTTGGTTATTTGCTCATTCAATAAATATGGAGCAAACAAGCGATACTGTAGCTCTTGGTAAATTTATTTCCGATTCAACTTATCAAAGAGAAAAACATGATTTGCATATTGTTAATGAGGATGATGAAATTGTTATCGATTTTTATGACCCCAAAAGAAAAATTATTCATGAAGTAAAAAAATCTGATAAGATGGAAGAAACTCATATCTGGCAGGTCAAATTTTATATTTATGTGCTCAACAAAATTGGAATCGAAAATGTAACAGGTGAAATTGATTATCCAAAACTTAGACAATTAATTAAAGTGGAATTTAATCAACAAGATAAAAGCAGAATTGAAGAAATTAAAAGTGATATCAAAAATTTAATTTCACAAAAGTCTCCGCCCCCTGTGATTAATAAACCATATTGTAAAAGTTGTTCTTATTATGATTTATGCTATAGTTAAATCAAATTTCTATTTCATCATTTTCAAACAAAACCAATACTGATATAAGATGAAAAAAAATTATTACATATTCTCAAGCGGAAAACTTATTCGAAAAGAAAACACTCTTTATTTTGAACCAGGAGAAAACAAAGAACCTGAAGAGATAACCTCTGAAGATGAAATTGAAGTTGATGACCAAACAATTAATGAAAAAGATTCTGACGATATTGAACCAAAAAGATTGCCTCGTAAACCAATACCTGTTGAGGATATTGATTCAATTTATTGTTTCAGCGAATTAAGGTTTAATACAAGATTTCTAAATTTCATTGCACAAAAAGAAATCATACTTCATCTTTTTAATTATTATGGCTATTACACTTCATCATTTTATCCTCGTGAACCATATATTTCCGGCAAATTACTAATTGAACAAGTTAAACATCATCTTGATGAAGAAAAGAGAATCAATCTGGCAAGAAGATTTGTTCATGGTGCAGCAGAAAATATTAAAAAGAATCTTCAATATTATAATAATAGAGACAAAGATTTAAGTTACTTTATTGAAAAGACGGAAGAATTAATTGCTCAAATTCAAGAATGCGACGATGTTCAGGAATTAATGGGCATAGAAGGGAATATAAGGTCAAATTATTATACTGCATGGAATTTAATTATTAATAATGAAATAGATTTTGAAAAAAGAACAAAACATCCGCCGTCAAATCCAATAAATGCATTAATATCATTTGGGAATTCTCTGGTCTATACAACAGTATTGAGTGAAATTTATAAAACACAGTTAAATCCGTTGATAAGTTTTTTGCACGAGCCGGGAGAAAGAAGATTTTCATTGTCGCTTGACATAGCAGAAATATTTAAGCCGCTTCTATCTGACAGAATAATTTTTAGTTTATTAAATAAAAATCAAATTCAGGAAAAACATTTCAGTAAAGAACTTAATAAATGTTATTTAACTGAAGAGGGAAGAAAAATTTATTTGAAAGAATATGATGAGAAATTAAAAACAACAATTAAGCATAGACAATTAAAAAAATCTGTAAGCTATCAGCATTTAATTCGATTAGAATGCTATAAAATTATAAAGCACCTGTTGAGTGAAAAAGAATACGAGCCGTTTAAGATATGGTGGTAGAAAAAAATGTCAACACATATATAAAAATGATTTTACAAATCATGAATTTATTTCAGAAGAAGAAATTCATCAGAGGCAGGAATGTATGTAATCATAGTTTATGATGCTGCTCCAAAAAGAGGGGCAAAATTATTAAAATATCTTCGTCAACATTTAAACTGGGTTCAGAATTCAGTATTTGAAGGCGAATTAACAGAGAGTGAATTTGAAAAAATAAAACATGGGATAAAAGAAATAATAAATGAAAAACTAGATAGTATAATTTATTACACATTTGAATCGCAGAATTATCATGAAAGGGGAATAATAGGAGTAGAGAGGAATGAGATTGATTCATTTATATGAAAAGTCGTCGAAGTCCAAAGAAAATTACATTATTAGAGGTAGACGATGGGAGGATAAAAAAAATGTTGTAAAATGAATTAAAATGGCATAAATTAGGGCTGTGTTAATCGAACTATAGTAGAATTGAAACGAGGTCTCGGAACTGGCAGGCGTGAAGGCCGTCAAGGGTGTTAATCGAACTATAGTAGAATTGAAACGTAGGCAAGCCATTGCCAATAGTTTCAGTTGTCCAGTGTTAATCGAACTATAGTAGAATTGAAACGAAAATCCTACTGAGATAATAAAAGAATTTATAGAGTGTTAATCGAACTATAGTAGAATTGAAACGAAGTTAAATTCCCACCACCTGAAAGTGGTGTATTTGGTGTTAATCGAACTATAGTAGAATTGAAACATAGAAGCACGACGAAAGCCAGGCAAGGATAAATAAGTGTTAATCGAACTATAGTAGAATTGAAACACTTGAACTTTATCTCCCAGAATTTTAAGTTGTGGATGTGTTAATCGAACTATAGTAGAATTGAAACCCTATTCCCCAACCTCGTATAATTATGTGCAAAAAGTGTTAATCGAACTATAGTAGAATTGAAACTCAAAAAATTTTAAATCGTGATAAATACTGGATGAAGTGTTAATCGAACTATAGTAGAATTGAAACTGCTCACTCGTGAGTATGAGCACGGGGAAATCGTGCAAGTGTTAATCGAACTATAGTAGAATTGAAACATTGCAAATAATCCAAATTGACCTTTTGGTAAATAGTGTTAATCGAACTATAGTAGAATTGAAACGAAGATGGAGATAATTTTATTGAATTAAAACCTGGTGTTAATCGAACTATAGTAGAATTGAAACATTGACTGCAATATATTCATTTAAACAATTATTGCGTGTTAATCGAACTATAGTAGAATTGAAACAAATAATACGCAAAGAATTTTGTTTATAAAGGATCAGTGTTAATCGAACTATAGTAGAATTGAAACATTATTACCGAATAGACCATCTGAGCGAAAGCGACACGTGTTAATCGAACTATAGTAGAATTGAAACTATAAGTCCAAAACATTATCTGGAACAACATAACCATGTGTTAATCGAACTATAGTAGAATTGAAACTTATTTGGTAATAGTACAAATAATTATATTAAATTCGTGTTAATCGAACTATAGTAGAATTGAAACTAAAAATTGTTCCAGGTGGCTTTTAATACTTCGTTTAGTGTTAATCGAACTATAGTAGAATTGAAACAGAAAAATTACGCAAGAAAATAAAGAAAATTTGGAGGCGTGTTAATCGAACTATAGTAGAATTGAAACGTGTTTATGCTTAATATATTAGACACAAATAAAATACGTGTTAATCGAACTATAGTAGAATTGAAACAGCTTAGAAATCTTATGTAATATGTTTCTATCACGTGTTAATCGAACTATAGTAGAATTGAAACGTTATAATAGAGAAGTATTGGAATCCTTTTGCTGTGTGTTAATCGAACTATAGTAGAATTGAAACCGATATTACCAAATTATTAATATGATTATAGAAAGGTGTTAATCGAACTATAGTAGAATTGAAACTGATATAATGATATATTTATAACATTTTAACCACGGTGTTAATCGAACTATAGTAGAATTGAAACATAATTCTGGATTTTCGTAAATGTTGCCTATAACTGTGTTAATCGAACTATAGTAGAATTGAAACAATTAATTATTTGGCAATGAGTGGTATGGGAACAAATAGTGTTAATCGAACTATAGTAGAATTGAAACTATTCCTTGTCGAATTTACATTGAAATGTTTTCGCCGTGTTAATCGAACTATAGTAGAATTGAAACCAATATTTCGAATCTGTATATAGGCAATACCTACCAGTGTTAATCGAACTATAGTAGAATTGAAACCCCTGCAGGGGTTTTTAATAAACTAAGGAGGAATAAGTGTTAATCGAACTATAGTAGAATTGAAACGAAATCTTAAGAATAGCAGAAAGTCTAACAGAAATGTGTTAATCGAACTATAGTAGAATTGAAACACCCCCAAAACCATAAATCTTATACAACTCCTCTTCGTGTTAATCGAACTATAGTAGAATTGAAACCACTGACGTTCATAAATATTAATAGCTTCATGACGAAGTGTTAATCGAACTATAGTAGAATTGAAACTTTAACATGTCGCATAATGGATAATTATCGCCATCTCCGTGTTAATCGAACTATAGTAGAATTGAAACATTGTTTCGAGAGAAAAAGGAGGGAAAAATGGTTCACGTGTTAATCGAACTATAGTAGAATTGAAACTGATAATTTCTGTTTTTTCCGTAGCCTTTGAATGTTGTGTTAATCGAACTATAGTAGAATTGTCCCGCAAAGCGGGATTT
>NZ_BAAJAO010000020.1:0-53512 GCF_057554405.1 Rosettibacter sp. KY25
AATAAGCGGGAGTAACTCAGTTGCTTGTCCGCCTCTGGCGGAGCAGAGTCACTTTTCCCGAATAATTTGTTCATTCTAATTTTGATATTCTAAAAAAAAATAAGCGGGAGTAACTCAGTTGGCAGAGTCACAGCCTTCCAAGCTGTTGGTCGCGGGTTCGAGTCCCGTCTCCCGCTCCAATTTAGTTAAGAGGATTTATAATGGCAAAATCTAAAAATGTAAGACAGATTATTACTCTGGAGAGTTCTGCTGGAACTGGTTATCGCTACACTACAACAAAAAATAAAAGAAATCATCCCGGTCGTGTAGAATACAAAAAGTATGATCCAATAGTAAGAAAGCATGTAATTTTTAAGGAAACTAAATAAACACGTCAGTAGCTCAATTGGCAGAGCAGCGGTCTCCAAAACCGCAGGCTGGGGGTTCAAGTCCCTCCTGACGTGCAATCAAAAAAAATAATTCTATGAAAGAAAAAATTATCAATTTTGTAAACGATGTCGTCAAAGAAATGAAGAAGGTTACCTGGCCTTCTAAAGACGAACTAAAAGAATCAACTACAATTGTTATTGTTGTTTGTCTTATTCTTGCTTTGTTTACTTATGTTATAGATATGAGTATTAGTCAAATATTTAAAGGGATTTTTTAATTGGAATCTGGAAACGGTAAATGGTATGTAGTTCGTACTTTTTCGGGACATGAAAACAAAGTAAAGACATTAATCGAAAATGAGCTAAAAGATAATGAAGAATTACGCTCTCGAATTTTTGAAGTTTTAGTTCCGACCGAAAAAGTACTCGAGATTAAAGATGGGAAAAAGAAAACAAAGAAGAAAAACTTTTTCCCAGGGTATATTTTAATTTGTGCAGACTTGGATTTGAAAGTAAAGGATTTTATCCTAAATACTCCTTCTGTAATGGGATTTTTGGGTAATCCTAAAAATCCATTACCATTACTCCCTGATGAAGTTAAAAGAATTGTTGGAAGAATTTCTCAGGGTGAAGAAGCAGAAAGAACAGAAACTGTATTTCGTGCAGGTGATTTTGTTAAAATTATTGATGGACCATTCAATAACTTCTCTGGTGTTGTAGAAGAAGTTAATGAAGAAAAAATGAAAATCAAGGTTATGGTTTCGATTTTTGGAAGAAAAACACCTGTCGAAATTGATTTTGTACAAGCTGAATTAGAGAAATAAATTATTAGGTTAAAATTATGGCAAAGAAAATAGAAGGTTATATTAAACTTCAGATACCAGGTGGACAGGCTAATCCTTCACCTCCAGTTGGACCTGCTTTAGGTCAAAAAGGTGTTAATATCATGGAGTTCTGTAAACAATTTAATGCAAGAACTGCAGATAAACAAGGATTAATTATTCCTGTTGTTATTACTGTTTATTCTGATAAATCATTTACATTTATCACAAAAACACCACCTGCTGCTGTTTTATTAAAGAAAGCTCTAAAAATTGAAAAAGGTTCTCCCGAACCAAATAAAACTAAGGTTGGAAAAATTACAAAAGAGCAGCTTAGAGAAATAGCACAATTAAAAATGCCAGATTTAAATGCTCATGATATTGAACATGCAATGAGTATGATTGCTGGCACAGCTCGCAGTATGGGAATTACAGTTGAAGAATAAAAAATGGTATAATAAAATGAAAGTATCAAAAAGAGTTCAAGCTATAAGAAAGAATGTAGATACCAAAAAAGAATATACAATTGAAGAAGCGATTAAAGTTCTTAAAGATAATTCAAAAGTAAAGTTTACAGAATCGCTTGATTGTGCTGTTCGTCTTGGTGTTGACCCTCGCCATGCTGACCAGATGGTAAGAGGTACTGTTTCTTTACCTCATGGTACAGGTAAGCAGGTTAGAGTTCTTGTAATTGCTAAAGGTTCTTTAGCAGAAGAGGCATTGAAAGCAGGTGCAGAGTATGCAGGTTTTGAAGAATATCTCGAAAAAATTAAAAATGGCTGGGCAGATGTTGATGTGATTATTGCAACTCCTGATACAATGGGAGAAGTTGGAAAACTTGGTCGTGTTCTTGGTCCTAAAGGATTAATGCCAAATCCTAAGAGCGGCACAGTTACTCAAGATGTTGCAAAAGCAGTCAAAGAAGTAAAAGCTGGTAAAATAGAATTCCGTGTAGAAAAAGCTGGAATTGTTCATGCATCTTTGGGTAAATTAAATTTCACTGTTGAACAATTAGCAGAAAATGTAAGAACATTTTTACAGACAATTGTTAAACTAAAACCAGCTTCGGCTAAAGGTCAATACATTAAAAGTATTTACCTTTCTTCTACAATGGGACCAGGATTAAAAATAACTAAAGACGAAGCAGCCCTGGCTACTAAATAAAAATTACGCACTCTGCCTTGATTTAGCTCAGCTATTTCAAGGTTAAAAGTCTATGGCTATAAAATTAGCCTTAGACTCAAAATGCTTCAAAGCCGAACAGTTGTTCTAATAACTGATACGGGAGAATAATGAAAAAAGCTAAAAAAGTAGAAGTACTTGAACAGATTAAAGAACTTGTAAAAGATTCTTCAGCAATGTTTCTTGTTGACTATAAAGGTGTAAACGTTGCTGATATCAATAAACTCCGTGCAAACTTCAAAAAAGAAGGAGTTACTTACAAAGTCTTTAAAAATACTTTATTAAGAAAAGCCCTCGAAGAAATTGGAGGGTATGATAAATTATATGACCATCTTACTGGGATGACAGGTGTAGCATTTGCAAAAGATAATTTTGTTGCACCTGCAAAAATCATTAAAAAATATTTTGATGAAACCGGCAAATTTGCTTTCAAGGGATGCTATCTTGAATCAACATATTACGGTTCTGACCAGTTAGATGCAATTGCTTCGATGCCAACGAAGGAAGAAATTATTGCCGGAATAATTGGAAGTATTGCTTCGCCGTCGTCTGGTATTGTTGGAGCAATTAATGCTGTTATGAGAGATTTAGTAAGTGTTATTGATGAAATCTCAAAGAAAAAAGCAGCTTAAAATTTTTTAGGAAAAATTAATTAATAGGAGAAATAAAATGTCAGAAAAAGTTGCAGAAATTGTAGAAAAAATTAAAGCTCTTACTTTAGTAGAAGCAGCAGAATTAAAGAAAGCCTTAGAAGATGAATTTGGAGTTACTGCAGCAGCTCCTGTTGTAATGGCTGGCGCTCCAGCTGCTGGTGCTGCAGCTGCACCTACAGAAGAGAAAACTGAATTTGATGTTATTCTCGAAAATGCTGGTGCAACTAAAATCAATGTAATTAAAGTTGTTCGTGCACATACAGGACTTGGATTAAAAGAAGCAAAAGATTTAGTTGACGGTGCACCAAAACCGGTTAAAGAAGGTGTATCTAAAGAAGAAGCAGAAAAGATAAAGAAAGAATTAGAAGAAGCTGGCGCTACTGTAACAATTAAGTAAAAATCTTTTTCAATAATTATTTGAAAAATCTGAAGTGGTAAAATGGAAATTCCGTTTTACCACTTTCTTTCATTATAAAAATGAAAGAATTTAATAAAATCATTGGAGGTTAGGCTTTGGAAAAACAAAAAATTAATAAAAGTACGGGTAGAATTTCGTTTGCGAAGATTACTAATGCGATGAAGGTGCCAGATTTATTGAATATTCAGCTTGAATCATTTGAAGAATTCCTGCAAGCAAAAGTGCCGCCTTCACAGCGAGAAAACAAAGGATTGCAGGCTGTATTTAATCAGAACTTCCCAATTCTTGACAATAAAGAATTTTATCGCCTCGATTTTATTGAATATTACATCGAAAAACCTCGTTTTTCAATTGCAGAATGTGAAGAAAGAGGTTTAACTTATTCAGCACCATTAAAAGCAAAATTGCGCCTTTCAACAAAAGATGATGAAACAGGCGAATACATCAATACAGTTGAACAAGAAGTTTATCTTGGTAATCTTCCTTATATGACAGAAAGGGGAACTTTTATAATTAATGGCGCAGAAAGAGTAATTGTAAGTCAATTGCATCGTTCGCCTGGAGTTGCTTTTGCTCAAACATTTCATCCAAATGGAACACCAATTTATTCTGCAAGAATAATTCCATTTAAAGGTTCATGGGTAGAATTTGCAACCGATATAAATAATGTTTTATATGTTTATATCGACCGCAGAAAAAAGTTTCCATCTACAACATTACTTAGAGCATTAGGCTACGAAACTGATGAACAAATTCTTAACTTATTTGATTTAATCGAGGAAGTTCCAGTTAAACATTTAGATGCAGAAAAACATTCAGGAAGAATTGCAGCTAATGATGTAATTGATTTGCAAACAGGCGAAATTTATGTTTCAAAAGATGGACAACTTACAGAAGAAATTATAGATAATATTAAAAAATCATCTCTTCAAAAAATACAATTAATCAGTGCAGAAACATCCTACGAGCAGGATTTAATCATAAATACTCTTAAAAAAGATACATCTAAAACTAAAGAAGAAGCACTCTATGCAATTTATCGTCAGCTTCGTTCAGGAGAAGCTCCGGATTTAGAAACTGCAATAGCATTGCTCGATAAATTATTCTTCAATGATAAACGATACGACCTTGGTGAAGTTGGACGTTTTAGAATGAATGATAAATTAGGTCTGAATGTTGACGAAAATATTCATGTTCTTACTGTTGAAGATATTATTGCTATTATGAAAAATATCATCATGCTTAAAAATGGCAATGTGAGCGTTGATGATATTGACCACCTTGGTAATAGAAGAGTAAGAACTGTAGGCGAGCAGTTGATGCAGCAATATAATGTTGGTCTTGCAAGAATGGCGCGCACAATTAAAGAAAGAATGAATATGCGTGATAACGAAAATATGCAGCCGCAGGATTTAGTAAATGCAAGAACCATAAGCAGTGTAATTAATGCATTCTTTGGTACAAATCAGCTCTCGCAATTTATGGATCAAACCAATCCACTTTCAGAGTTAACCCACAAAAGAAGAATTTCAGCATTAGGTCCAGGTGGATTAACTCGTGAAAGAGCTGGATTCGAAGTGCGCGACGTTCATCATTCACATTATGGAAGACTTTGTCCAATCGAAACCCCAGAAGGTCCAAACATTGGTCTTATATCTTCACTTACAATTTATGCACGCGTTAATCAATATGGATTCTTAGAAACACCATATAGAAAAGTAAAAGACGGAAGAGTAACAAATACAATTGAATATTTAAGTGCTGATCAAGAAGATGAATACATAATTGCTCAAGCAAATGCTCCACTTGATGAACAGGGAAGATTTGTTCTTGATAGAGTAAAATGTCGTCATAAAGGAGAATTCCCAATTGTTCCTCCTTCTGAAGTTGATTACATGGATGTTGCACCTGCACAGATTGTAAGTGCAGCAGCAGCGTTAATTCCATTCCTCGAACATGATGATGCAAACCGTGCTCTGATGGGTTCTAACATGCAGCGTCAAGCTGTTCCTCTTTTAGTTCCTGAAGCACCAATTGTTGGAACAGGAATGGAATATAAAGTGGCAAGAGATTCACGACTTCTTATTTTGGCAGAAGATGATGGCGTTGTTGAATATGCAGATGCAAGAAAAATTATTGTAAGATACGATGTTAATCTCGATTCAGAAGAAGCACTTGTAAGCTTTGATGATGAAAGAAGAGTTGAATATAACTTAACAAAATTTGCAGGCACAAATCAGGAAACATGTTTTACACAGCGCCCGGTTGTATTTACAGGTCAGAAAGTTAAAAAAGGTGATGTTCTTGCTGATGGCCCATCTATGGATAAAGGTGAACTTGCACTTGGAAGAAATATCTCGGTTGCATTCATGCCATGGAACGGATATAACTTTGAAGATGCGATTGTTATCAGCGAAAGATTAGTATCTGAAGATATCTTTACATCAATTCATATTGAAGAATTTGAATTACAAGTAAGAGAAACAAAACGAGGTGAAGAAGAATTAACAAGAGATATTCCAAATGTAAGCGAAGAAGCAACTAAAGATTTGGATGAAAATGGAATTGTTCGTGAAGGTGCAGAAGTAAAAGAAGGCGATATATTAATTGGAAAGATTACACCAAAAGGTGAATCAGATCCAACACCTGAAGAAAAATTGCTCAAAGCAATCTTTGGAGATAAAGCTGGTGATGTAAAAGATGCATCATTGAAAGCACCTCCAGGATTAAAAGGTGTTGTAATAAAAACTCGATTATTTAGCAGAAAGAAAAAAGATGCTGAAGCAAAGAAACTCGAGAAAAAACAATTAGATGAATTAGAAAATACATATAAAAAACAACAAGAAAATTATTATAAAAAACTTGTTGAAAAATTAACAAAGATAACTTTAGGAAAAACTACAACTGGTATTCGTGACCTTGATGGAACTGTGGTTTTGAGAAGTGGAACTGTAATTAAAGAATCAACTTTTGCTGATATCGATGATGTAACAAAACTTGATTATACAAAAGATTGGTTCGAAAGAAAAAATACAAATGAATTAATTAGAAAATTATATTCTAACTATTTCAAAATTGTAGCTGAAATTGAAGAAAATTATAAGAGAGAAAAACTAAAAATTCAATCAGGTGATGAACTGCCTCCTGGAATTACCCAGCTTGCTAAAGTTTATGTTGCTAAGAAAAGAAAAATTCAGGTTGGCGATAAAATGGCAGGACGACATGGTAACAAAGGCGTAGTTGCTAAAGTTGTTCCAGTTGAAGATATGCCATATCATGAAGACGGAACACCTGTTGATATTGTATTAAATCCACTTGGAGTTCCTTCTCGTATGAATCTTGGCCAACTTTATGAAACAGCTCTGGGCTGGGTTGGAAAGAAATTAGGAGTAAAATTTGAAACCCCAATTTTTGATGGTGCAGGTGTTAAAGATGTTGAAGAATGGTTAAAGAAAGCTGAACTTGATGAAGGCAGCAAAACATGGCTTTATGATGGAAGAACAGGTGAAAGATTCCATCAAAAAGTTACATGTGGATATATCTACATGATGAAACTTGGTCATATGGTCGACGACAAAATTCATGCTCGTTCAATTGGACCATACTCATTAATTACACAACAACCACTTGGTGGAAAAGCTCAGTTTGGTGGACAAAGATTTGGTGAAATGGAAGTTTGGGCTCTCGAAGGTTATGGTGCAGCTCATACATTACAGGAAATCTTAACGGTTAAAAGTGACGATGTTGCAGGAAGAGCTAAGACTTATGAGGCAATTGTTAAAGGCGAAAATATTCCGGAACCAAATGTTCCAGAAGCCTTTAACGTAATGATTAAAGAACTTCAAGGTTTAGGCCTTGAGATTAAAATTAATTAACCGTAAGAAACCGCTTAAGCGGATAAAAATTTAAGGAGAATAATTATGCGATCTAAAACACAAGATACAAAAGCAAAAACAATAGAAAAGATAACTATCAGCCTTGCAAGTCCCGATGATATTCTTAATAGATCGCATGGCGAAGTTACTAAACCAGAAACAATCAATTATAGATCATTCAGACCAGAAAAAGATGGATTGTTTTGCGAAAAAATATTTGGACCAGTAAAAGATTGGGAATGTGCTTGCGGCAAATATAAAGGTATTCGTTACAAGGGCATTGTTTGCGATAGATGTGGTGTTGAAATTACACTAAAGAGCGTTCGTCGCGAAAGAATGGGTCATATTGCTCTTGCAGTGCCTGTTGTTCATATCTGGTTCTTCAAAGCACTTCCTTCAAAAATCGGTAATATTATTGGAATGACCACTAAAGAACTCGAAAGAATAATTTATTATGAATCTTATGTGGTTATTAATCCTGGTCCAACTGGTTTGAATAAAAAAGATTTGATTTCAGAAGAGCAATATTATGAAATTGTTCAATCGTTGCCTCATGATAATGATGCACTTGATGACAACGACCCCAAAAAATTTGTTGCTAAAATTGGCGGCGAAGCAATAAAAGAACTTCTAAAAAATACTGATATTGAAAAAACATTTCAGGAATTAAAAGCACAGCTTGCTAATGAAACATCTCAACAAAAACGAAGTGATTTGTTAAAACGTCTTCGTGTATTAGAAGCTTTTAGAGAAAAAGAAGGGAAAGTTCAGAATAAACCTGAGTGGATGGTATTAAGTGTAATTCCAGTAATTCCACCTGAACTTAGACCACTTGTTCCTCTTGAAGGCGGTCGTTTTGCAACAAGTGATTTAAATGATTTATACCGAAGAGTAATAATTAGAAATAATCGTCTCAAAAGATTAATTGAAATAAAAGCACCTGAAGTTATTCTTCGAAATGAAAAAAGAATGCTTCAAGAAGCTGTCGATGCACTTTTTGATAATTCACGCCGTGCAAGTGCAGTAAGAAGTGATGGCAACCGTCCTCTTAAATCTTTGAGTGATATGCTCAAAGGAAAACAGGGAAGATTCCGTCAAAACCTGCTTGGTAAACGTGTCGATTATTCAGGCCGTTCCGTAATTGTTGTTGGTCCTGAACTTAAACTTCATGAATGCGGATTACCAAAAGACATGGCAGTAGAATTGTTCAAACCATTTATTATTAGAAAACTGATTGAAAGAGGACATTATAAAACTGTTAAGAGTGCTCGTAAAGCTGTAGATAGAAAAGATCCAATCATCTGGGAAATTCTTGAAAAATTAATTGATGGTCATCCAGTTCTGCTTAACAGAGCACCTACTTTGCATCGACTTGGTATTCAAGCATTTCAACCAAAATTAATTGACAGCAAAGCAATTCAATTGCATCCGATGGTATGTACTGCATTCAATGCAGACTTTGACGGTGACCAAATGGCAGTCCATGTTCCTCTTTCTTATGAAGCTCAGCTTGAAGCATCGATATTAATGCTTAGCTCTCATAATATTCTTTCGCCACAAAATGGTATGCCTATTGTAATTCCAACTCAAGATATAGTTTTAGGCTGCTATTATCTTACAAAAGTTCGACCAGGTGCTAAAGGCGAAGGCAAAATTTTCAGCAGTATGGAAGAAGTGATTATTGCATATAATTCCAAAGCTGTTGATTTGCATGCTCGTATCAAAGTTAAATATGAAGATAAATTATTAGAGACTACTGTTGGACGAGTAATATTCAATCAAATTGTTCCTAAAGAAATGGGATTCATTAATGAATTACTCGTCAAGAAAACATTCAGTGGACTGATTTATAAAATGTTTATGAAACTTGGCAACGAAGTAACTGCCAAATTCCTTGATGATGTTAAAGATTTAGGATATAGATATGCTACTGCAGCTGGTATCTCAATAAGCTTTAGCGATATGGTTATTCCTGACGAAAAAGTAAAATTAATTGAAGAAGCAAATAAAAAAGTTAACAGCATTTTGAATGAGCATGAACAAGGTTTGATAACTGATGCTGAAAGATATAATAAGATTATAGACGTATGGACTTTTACAACTAATAATGTTGCAAAATCATTAATGGAAAGATTGAAGAACGACCAGAATGGATTTAATTCACTTCATATGATGGTTGACTCTGGTGCTAGAGGTTCTCAAGAACAGGTTCGTCAGCTTGCTGGTATGCGTGGACTGATGCAAAAACCACAAAAGAGCTTAACTGGTCAATCTGGTGAAATTATTGAAAACCCAATTGTGGCAAACTTTAAAGAAGGCCTTTCAGTTCTTGAATATTTTATTTCTACACACGGTGCTCGTAAAGGTCTTGCTGATACAGCTTTGAAAACAGCTGATGCAGGTTATTTAACAAGAAGATTATGTGATGTTGCTCAGGATGTTATTGTAACAGAAGAAGACTGCGGAACTATCCGTGGTGTTTATGTAACAGCTCTCAAAGATGTTGAATTAGAAAGAGAGCCACTCGCAGAAAGAATTATCGGTCGTGTTGCTCAAGAAGATGTTTATGACCCAAGAACTGATGAGCTGATTGTGGAAGCTGGACAATTAATCACAGAAGAAATTGCAGAAAGAATTGATGAAGCTAACATTGACCAGGTTTACATCAGAACAGTTTTAACCTGCGAAGCTAAACATGGTGTTTGTGCAAAATGTTATGGTAGAAATTTAACCACAGGTCAATTAGTAGAAATTGGCGAAGCAGTTGGAATTATTGCTGCTCAATCAATTGGTGAGCCAGGTACTCAATTAACTCTTAGAACATTCCACTTTGGTGGTACATCATCTCGTATTGCAAGTCAATCGCAAGTTGAAACTAATGTGGAAGGTACTGTAAGATTTGATAGAATTTCTTACGTAGAAAAGAATGATGTTTTCGGAAAAGTTAAAGTTGTTATTGGCAGAAGAGGTTCAATTGGAATTTTTGACGATGACGATAGACAGATTAAGAAATATGAAATACCTTATGGTGCAGAGTTAATGGTTGAAGATGGACAAAAAGTTAAAAAAGGTCAACCGCTTTATAATCATGACCCATATAACTCTGTTATTGTTTCTGATATTGGCGGAAAAGTTAGCTTTGTTGACTTGGTTGATAATGTTACTTATCAGCAAGTTGCAGACGAACAAACAGGCCATGTTCAGAAAGTAGTTATTGAATCTAAAGATAAAAATCTTACTCCGAGCATATTAATAAAAGATGATAGTGGAAATGAAAAATTATTTAATATCCCGACACGCGCTTATCTATCAGTAGAAGAAGGTGAGGTAATTCAACCTGGAACAGTTTTGGCAAAGATTTCTAAAGCTACTGCAAAAACACGAGATATTACTGGCGGTTTGCCAAGAGTAACAGAATTGTTTGAAGCAAGAAGTCCACATGACCCTGCAATTGTTTCTGAAATTGAAGGTAGAGTAAAGTTTGGACCTCGTAAAAAAGGTGCGCGAGATATAATTGTTGAATCACTTGATGGTTCAATTCAAAAAGTATACACTGTTCCTTATGGTAAACATATTCTCGTTCAGGAAGGAGATGAAATTCCAGCAGGTGAAAAAATTACAGATGGGCCAATTAATCCGCATGATATTCTTAAGATTAAAGGTCCAAATGCAGTTCAAGAGTATCTTGTAAATGAAATACAGGATGTTTATCGCTTACAAGGTGTTAAAATAAATGATAAGCATATTGAAATAATTGTTCGTCAGATGCTGCAGAAGCTAAAAGTAATTTCTGCTGGTGATACTAATTTCATCGAAGAAGACCTTGTTGATAGAAATAAATTGCTCGAAGAAAATGAACGCATCAAAAATATGGTTTATATAATTGACCCGGGTCAATCAAAATTCAAAGCCGGTCAATTAATACCTCGTTCAAAATACAGAGAAATTAATGCAGATTTGACACGTAAAGGCAAAAAGCCAATGAAAGTAAGAGATGCAGAACCAGCAACATTCGAGAATATACTATTAGGTATTACTCATGCTGCATTGTCTACAGAAAGCTTTATCTCAGCTGCATCGTTCCAGGAAACAACTAAAGTTCTTACAAATGCAGCTACAGAAGCAAGAACAGATTATCTTGTAGGACTTAAAGAAAATGTAGTTATGGGTCATTTAATTCCTGCAGGTACTGGTCTAAAGAAATATAAGAATATTATTTTAACAGCTGAAGAAGTAGAAGCTCAAGCAGCAATTCCAAATGAAGGAGTTGAAGAAAAAGAATCTGCTTAAAAAACTTAAAAATATAAATTGATTTTCTTGACAATTGGATTAAGAATCAATAAATTTTGAGTCTGAATTTTTACTTAAAAGAAAAAATTTGGAGGAATATTAGTGCCAACAATTAATCAGTTGGTAAGAAAAGGAAGAGAAGTAGTAAAAGCTAAGAATAAGGCACCAGCTCTGGAAGGTAATCCTCAGAAACGTGGTGTTTGTACAAGAGTTTATACTACTACTCCTAAAAAACCTAATTCAGCTCTTAGAAAAGTTGCGAGAGTTAGATTAACTAACGGAATTGAAGTTACCGCATATATTCCTGGTGAAGGACATAATTTGCAGGAACACTCAATTGTTTTGATTAGAGGTGGAAGAGTGAAAGATTTGCCAGGTGTTCGTTATCATATTATTAGAGGAACTCTCGACGCAAGCGGAGTTGAAGACAGAAAGAAAGGTAGATCTAAATACGGAACTAAAAAACCAAAAGCAAAATAGTTTATGAGAAAGAAAAGAGCAGAAAAAAGATTTATTAAGCCGGATCCAAAGTATAATGATGTTTTGGTTGCTAAATTTATTAACTATTTAATGTGGGATGGCAAGAAAACCATTGCCAGAAAGATAGTTTATGAAAGCTTTGATATCATAGAACAAAGAACAAAGAAACCGGCTTTGGAAATTTTTAAGAAGGCAGTTCAAAATGTTTCTCCTATGGTTGAAGTAAGAAGCCGTAGAGTTGGTGGTGCTACATATCAGGTTCCTATGGAAGTGCGCCCAGAAAGAAGAACTGCGCTGGCATTAAGATGGCTTAGAACTTATGCTCGTGAAAGAAAAGATAAATCCATGGCATTGAAATTAGCTGCAGAATTAATAGCAGCTGCTAATAACGAAGGAAACGCAATTAAGAAAAAAGATGATACACATAGAATGGCTGAAGCCAATAAAGCTTTTGCTCATTTTAAGTGGTAATGAGAAAGGAGTAAGTTATATAAATGTCTAATAGAGTTGACATAAGTAGAGTTAGAAATATTGGTATTATGGCTCATATTGATGCCGGTAAAACAACCACTACCGAGCGAATTCTTTATTATACCGGCAAAGTTCATCGTATGGGTGAGGTTCATGATGGTGCAGCTACAATGGATTGGATGGAGCAGGAGAAAGAAAGAGGTATTACAATTACAAGTGCTGCAACCACAACAATGTGGAAAGACCATCAAATTAATATTATAGATACTCCTGGACATGTTGATTTTACTGTTGAAGTTGAGCGTTCTTTGAGAGTACTGGATGGGGCAATTGCATTATTCTGTGCAGTTGGCGGTGTAGAACCTCAGTCGGAAACTGTATGGAGACAAGCTGATAAATATGGTGTGCCGAGAATTGCATTTGTTAATAAGATGGATAGAATAGGTGCGGATTATTATAATGCAGTTCAGATGATGAAAGATAGACTTGGTGCAAATGCAGTACCTATTGCTTTACCTGTTGGCGATGGTGATTTATTCAGTGGAATTATTGATTTAATGACAATGAAAGCTCGTATGTATCATGAAGAAACTTTGGGAACTACATACGAAGATGTTGATATTCCTGCTGATTTAATGCCATTAGCACAAAAATATAGAACTCAAATGCTGGAAGCTGTATCAGAAATTGATGATACACTTCTTGAAAAATATCTTGAAGGAAAAGAAATTTCTGTTGAAGAAATAAAGAAAGTTTTAAGACAAGCTACGATTCAATTAAAAATTGTTCCTGTACTTTGTGGATCATCATTTAAGAATAAAGGCGTTCAGATGCTTCTTGATGCTGTCGTTGATTTCTTGCCCTCGCCTTTAGATTTGGGTAACTTAGTTGCTCATCATGTTCATAAAAAAGACCATGTGGAAAGAAGAATTGATCCTAATGAGAAATTTACTGCTCTTGCATTTAAGATTATGACAGACCCTTATGTAGGTAAGTTAACATTTATTCGAGTTTACACTGGTACTTTGAAAGCAGGTTCTTATGTATATAATTCTGTAGCAGATAAAAAAGAGAGAGTGGGAAGAGTTCTTCAGATGCATGCTAATCATAGAGAAGATATGGAAGAAGTTAGAGCAGGCGATATTGCAGCGCTTGTTGGCTTGAAATTTACAAGAACAGGTGATACATTATGTACTGAAGACGACCCAATTATTCTTGAAAGAATGGCATTTCCTGAACCAGTTATTCAGATTGCAATTGAACCAAAAACTAAAGCTGATCAGGATAGATTATCGGATGCTCTTTCTAAATTGTCTGATGAGGATCCAACATTCAAAGTTTTTGTTGACGAAGAAACGGGACAAACCTTAATCAGTGGAATGGGTGAACTTCATCTTGAAATTCTTGTCGACAGAATGAAACGAGAATTTAAGGTTGAAGCAAATGTTGGTAAACCTCAGGTAGCATATAGAGAGACAATTACAAAAACAGTACAAGCTGAAGGTAAATTTATTAAGCAGACAGGCGGTCGTGGTAAATATGGTCATGTATGGCTTGAATTATCACCCAATGAACCAGGAAAAGGTTTTGAATTTGAAAATGCAATAGTTGGTGGTGTTGTTCCTAAAGAATATATAAACCCAATTATTAATGGTATTCAGGATGCGATGAGAAATGGAGTGCTTGCTGGTTATCCTGTTGTAGATGTTAAGGTTAAATTATTTGATGGTTCTTATCATGAAGTTGACTCTGATGAAATCTCATTTAAAGTAGCTGCTTCAATTGCATTTAAGCAAGGTGCACTAAAAGCTGATCCAATTTTACTTGAGCCAATAATGAATGTTGAGGTAATTACTCCTGAAGAATATCTTGGGGATGTAATGGGAGACTTGAATTCAAGAAGAGGAAAGATTGAAGGATTTACAATGCGAAAAGATGCACAGGTAATTAAAGCTCAGGTTCCACTTGCTCAAATGTTTGGATATGCAACTACTTTAAGGTCAATGACTCAAGGTCGTGCAATTTTTACAATGCAATTTTCTCATTATGCAGAAGTACCTAAATCAGTTGCAGAAGAAATTACAGAAAAATCGCAGTTGAAAAAATCATCGGTTGAACAATTTTAATTATAAAAAACAAATTAATTAGAAAATAAATAACAAGGAGAGTAACTCGATGGCAAAAGAAAAATTTGATCGTAGTAAACCTCATGTTAATATAGGTACTATTGGACACGTAGACCATGGTAAAACTACTCTTACAGCTGCCATCACCATGGCATTAGCTCAAAAAGGATTATCACAGGTTAGAACATTCGACAGTATCGACAACGCCCCAGAGGAAAGAGAAAGAGGTATTACGATTGCTACTGCACACGTAGAATATTCTACAGAAAAAAGACATTATGCTCACGTTGACTGTCCAGGACACGCAGACTATGTTAAGAACATGATTACTGGTGCGGCTCAAATGGACGGTGCAATTCTTGTTGTTGCTGCAACCGATGGTCCAATGCCTCAAACAAGAGAACATATTCTTTTAGCTCGTCAGGTTGGTGTGCCAAGAATCGTAGTATTCTTAAATAAAGTTGATATGGTTGATGACCCTGAGTTAATTGACCTTGTAGAAATGGAAGTAAGAGAATTATTATCAAAATATGAATTCCCAGGAAACGAGATTCCAGTTATTCGTGGTTCTGCTCTTAAAGCTATGGAAGCTGGTTTGGCTGGTGCACCTGTAACTGACGAAAGATATAAATGTATCTGGGAGTTAATGGATGCAGTAGATAGCTATGTACCAATTCCACAAAGAGATATAGATAAACCATTCTTAATGCCAGTAGAAGACGTTTTCTCAATTACTGGTCGTGGAACAGTTGCTACAGGTAGAGTTGAAAGAGGTACAATTAAATTAAATGAAGAAGTTGAACTAATCGGTCTTGGTCAGCATAAGAAAACCGTTGTTACTGGTATTGAAATGTTCCGCAAAGAATTGGATGCAGCAATTGCTGGTGATAATGCTGGATTGCTCTTAAGAGGTATTGATAAAAAAGAAATTGAAAGAGGAATGGTTGTTGCAAAGCCAGGTTCAATTACACCTCATAGAATTTTTGAAGGTGAAGTTTACATTCTCTCTAAGGAAGAAGGTGGTCGTCATACACCATTCTTTAATGGATATCGTCCACAGTTCTATTTCAGAACTACTGATGTAACTGGTGTTGCTACATTACCAGAAGGAACTGAAATGGTTATGCCAGGTGATAATGTAAGATTGAAAGTTGAATTGATTTCAGAAATCGCTATGGAAGAAGGCTTACGTTTTGCTATCCGTGAAGGTGGTAGAACTGTAGGAGCTGGAGTTGTAACTAAAATTATTGAATAAAAATTAATTTAAGGGAAAGATAAATTCTTTCCCTTTATTTTTGTTTGAAAAAGGAGATTATAAAAAGTGCCCGGTCAAAAAATTAGAATTAAGCTGAAATCATACGATCATATTTTGATTGATAAGTCAACTGAAAAAATTATCAAGACTGTTAAAAGTACAGGTGCGGTTGTTTCAGGTCCAATTCCTTTGCCGACAAAAAGAACTGTGTTTACAGTTTTAAGATCACCGCACGTAGACAAAAAATCACGTGAACAATTTGAGATTAGGGCTCATAAGAGAATTATTGATATTCATAATTCAAACAATAAAACTGTAGATGCGCTGAGCAAGTTAGAAATACCTGCCGGCGTTGATATTGAGATAAAGTTATAGGAAAAATAAAATGCCAGGTTTGTTAGCTAAAAAATTGGGAATGACAAATATTTTTGCCGAAGATGGAAAAATTATTCCAGTAACCGTTTTGGAAGCTGGTCCATGTATTGTCTATGCAGTTAAGACAAAAGAAAAAGACGGTTACGAATCACTTCAATTAGGCTTCGGCGAAAGAAAAGAAAAACATGTAAATAAACCACAGTTAGCTGTGTTTCAAAAACTTGGTTTAAAACCACCAAGAGTTCTTAAAGAATTTAGAAACTTTGAGATAGAAAATTATAAAGTTGGTGATGAAATTAAAGTAGATATTTTTAAGGAAGGTGATAAAGTAAAAGTTTCAGGAAGAAGTAAAGGTAAAGGTTTTCAAGGTGTTGTTAAAAGACATGGATTTGGTGGCGTAGGTTCAACTACACACGGTCAGAGTGATAGAGTTCGTGCGCCGGGTTCAATTGGTGCAAGCTCTTTCCCATCTCGTGTGTTTAAGGGTCAGAGAATGGCTGGAAGAATGGGTTACGATAATGTTACCATCAGAAATTTGAAAGTTGTAAAAGTTATTCCTGAAAAAAATATTATAATGGTAAAAGGAGCTGTTCCAGGCTCAATTAATTCAATAGTTGCAATTAATAAATAATTGTTGATAGAAAATGAAATTAGATGTTTATAAAATAGACGGAACAAAAACAGGCGAACAGGTCGAACTTTCAAAAGATATTTTTGAAATTGAACCTAATGACCATGCACTCTATTTAGCTGTTAAAGCTTACCTTGCTAATCAAAGACAAGGTACGCATAAAACAAAAGAAAGAAGTGAAGTTCGCGGTGGTGGTAAAAAACCTTGGCGTCAAAAAGGTAGGGGTGGTGCAAGAGCTGGTTCGATTCGTTCTCCTCTCTGGATAGGCGGTGGAACTATTTTTGGCCCTAAACCAAGAGATTACAGACAAAAGTTGAATAAAAAAGTTAATGCACTTGCTCGTAAATCTGCTTTGTCTTATAAAGCTAAGAATAATCAAATTATTGTAGTAGAAGATTTTGATTTCGAAAAACCAAAAACAAAAGATTTTGTGAATATTCTTAAAGCATTGAATTTGAATGGGAAGAAAACATTGCTCTTGACAAATGGAACTCTTGAAAATGTTTATAAATCCGGTAGAAATATTGAAAGAGTAAATATACTCGAAGCTAATAAAGCTTCTGCCTATGAATTGTTGAATAATCAAATTTTGATTTTACAAAAAAGTGCACTTACTCTTCTTGAAAGTACTTTTAATTAATCAGGTAGGAAAATGAAAACAATTTTAATTAGACCTTTGATTACTGAGAAAATGACAAAAATTAGCGAGAAGCATCCTAATAAATATGGCTTTATTGTGAGCGTTGATGCTAATAAGATTGAAATTGCAAAGGCAGTTAAAGAAAAATTTAATGTTGATGTTGTTTCTGTAAATACAATTAGATATAAAGGAAAAACTAAAACACAATTTACAAGAAGAGGTCGTTTTACAGGCAGAACGCCAAAATTCAAAAAAGCTATTGTAACTTTGAAAGAAGGTCAAACAATCGACATCTTTGGTCAAGTATAAATCGATTGAATTGGAGATTCAATGGGAATTAGAAAATTAAAACCGATAACACCTGGTACGAGATTCATGAGTATCTCCACTTTTGAGGAGATTACTAAAACTACACCAGAAAAATCTCTTCTTGCACCATTAAAAAAATCTGGTGGAAGAAATAATTTAGGAAGAGTCACTGCTCGTCATAGAGGTGGTGGACATAAACGTCAATACAGAATTATTGATTTCAAGAGAGATAAATTTGGAATTCCAGCAAAAGTTTTTTCAATTGAATATGATCCAAATCGTTCTGCAAGAATTGCATTGCTCCATTATGCAGATGGTGAAAAAAGATATATATTGGCTCCAGATGGATTGAAGGTAGGCGAAGTTTTAATGTCGGGTCCAGGTTCTGAAATTAAGATTGGTAATGCATTGCCATTAAAAGAAATACCTGTTGGTAGCTTTGTTCATAATGTTGAATTAAAACCTAAAAAAGGTGGTCAATTAGGTAGAGCTGCTGGAACATCGTTACAACTTTTAGCAAAAGAAGGAAAATATGCTCAGCTGAAATTACCATCTGGCGAAGTTAGAATGGTTAGTGTAGAATGTATGGCAACTTATGGTGTTGTTGGAAATGCAGACCATGAAAATATTAGTCTTGGAAAAGCAGGAAGAAGTAGATGGCTTGGAATTAGACCTCATACAAGAGGTGTTGCAATGAACCCAGTAGACCATCCAATGGGTGGTGGAGAAGGAAAAACTTCAGGTGGTGGTCATCCTGTTTCTCCGTGGGGTCAAAAATCTAAAGGATTAAAAACAAGAAAGAAAAATAAACCTTCTAATAAATACATTATTAAAAGAAGAAAATAATTAGAGTAGCTTATGCCAAGATCAGTTAAAAAAGGTCCTTACATTGATGTTAAGTTGCTAAGAAAAATTCGTAAACTTAACGAGACAAATCAGAAAAAAATAATCAAAACATGGTCTCGTGCAAGTACTATTTCACCTGAATTTGTTGGACATACAATAGCTGTTCATAATGGGAATAAGATGATACCAGTTTATATAACAGAAAATATGGTTGGACATAAACTTGGTGAATTTGCACCGACAAGAATTTTTAGAGGTCATCCAGGAACAAAAGCTGAAAAAGCATCTAAAGTTAAATAATGGAAAATTGAGGTAGACAATAATGGAAGCAAAAGCGACACATAAATATATCGGTTCATCGCCAAGAAAAATGCGCTTGGTTATTGATATGATTCGTGGTAAATCTGTAGATCAGGCAATTGAAATTCTTCACTTTTCGCCTAAGCATGCTTCTAAGTCAGCAGAAAAAGTTTTAAGATCAGCTGTTGCAAATTTGATGAACAAAGATGAAAATGTTAAACATGAAATTTCGGATTTATATGTTAAAGAAGTTTATGTAAATCAAGGACCTACATTAAAAAGAATTACTCCCGCTCCAATGGGGAGAGCATATAGAATAAGAAAACGTTCTAATCATTTAACAATTGTAGTAGCAACTAAAAAGTAATCGGAGGAAGTTTTGGGTCAAAAGACAAATCCAATTGGTTTCAGAGTTGGAATTATAAGAGGCTGGGAATCGAACTGGTTCGAAAATAAAAGCTATGCGCCAAAATTAATTGAGGATTATAAGCTTAGGCTTTATATCAGAAAAAGATTACAGAATGCAGGTGTATCTGCAATTAAAATTGACAGAACTTCTAAAAATGTAATTGTGACAATTCATACTTCCCGCCCAGGTGTTGTTATTGGTAAAAGCGGGAAAGAAATTGCTCAAATTGAAGAAGAATTGAAAAAGATTACAAACAAAGATGTAAAAGTTCAGATAACTGAAATTAAAAGACCGGAACTCGATGCTTACCTGGTTGCAGAAAATATTGCAAAGCAAATTGAAGGAAGAATTTCTTTTAGAAGAGCAATGAAAAGTGCAATCACAGCAGCTATGAGAATGGGTGCAGAAGGAATTAGAGTAATGTGCTCTGGCAGATTAGGCGGTGCTGAAATGGCAAGAACTGAACAATATAAAGAAGGAAGAATACCACTTCATACAATCAGAGCAGATATTGATTATGCACAAGCTACTGCTCAAACAATTTATGGTTCCATCGGTGTAAAAGTTTGGATATGCCGTGGAGAAATTTTAGGTAAACGTTCAACGGAATAATCTTCAGGAGTTTTTCTCATGTTAATGCCAAAAAGAGTAAAATATCGTAAAGCACAAAGAGGAAGAAGAAAAGGAAAAGCAACTCGAGGTCATATTGTAAATTTTGGTGACTTTGGATTGAAAGCTCTTGAACCTGCTTGGATTACAAGCAGACAAATAGAAGCATGCCGTGTAGCTCTTTCTCGTAAAATGAAAAGAGATGGCAAAGTTTGGATTAGAATTTTTCCTGATAAACCAGTTTCTAAAAAACCTCTTGAAACAAGAATGGGTAAAGGAAAAGGTGCTCCAGAATTTTGGGTTGCTGTTGTAAAACCAGGAAGAATCCTTTTTGAAGTCGGTGGAATTGATAAAGCTACTGCTCACGAAGCTCTTACTCTTGCTGCTCATAAATTGCCAATTAAAACAAAAATTGTTCAAAGAATTGATTTAGAAGCTTAAAAGGATTAGACGCTATGAAGATTTATCAAATAAGAGAAATGTCCACTGAAGAAATTAAAAAGAGAATTCTTGAAGAACAAAAAAATCTTGTGGACTTAAGATTTCAACATGAACTAAAAAATTTGACCAATACAGCTAAATTGCGTCTTACTAAAAAAGATATTGCAAGAATGAAAACCGTTCTAAAAGAACGGGAAATGCAACAAGCAAAAAACTCAAAGGAAAATAAATAAGGAGCAATTGTTCTTCCATGCAGACAAGAAACAGAAGAAAAGTAAGGATTGGAACTGTAATCAGTAATAAAATGAATAAAAGCATTGTTGTTGCCATTGAAAGACGTGTAGCTCATCCGCTTTATAAGAAATATTATAAAAGAACAACTAAGTTAATGGCACATGATGAAAATAATGAATGCAGCATTGGTGATGTTGTAAAAATTATGGAAACACGTCCTTTGAGCAAAAGAAAAAGATGGCGTTTAGTTGAAATAATCGAAAAAGTTAAATAAAAAGTTTGATGAGGAGCTGATAATCATGATACAAGAAGAAACTAATTTAGTTGTAGCAGATAATTCGGGAGCCAAAAAAGTTCGTTGCATTCGTGTCCTTGGTGGAAGTAATAGACGATATGCTACTGTAGGCGACGTTATTGTTGTCAGTGTTAAATCTGCTATACCTGGCGGCTCTGTTAAAAAAGGTGAAGTAACAAGAGCAGTTGTTGTTAGAACAAAAAAAGAAGTTCGAAGAAGCGACGGTTCTTATATCAGATTTGATGAGAATGCAGCTGTACTTCTTAATAATCAAGGCGAACCAAGAGGTACTCGTATATTCGGCCCAGTTGCAAGAGAACTGCGTGATAAAAAATTTATGAAAATTATTTCTTTAGCTCCAGAAGTTTTATAAGGAATAGATAAAATGAAAATTAAGAAGAACGATACAGTAATTGTAATAGCCGGCAACTATAAAGGTAAAACAGGAAAAGTTTTAAAAGTATTTCCTGATAAAAATAGAATTATTGTTGAAGGCGTTAATATTCGTAAACGTCATACAAAGCCGAATCAGAAAAATCCACAAGGCGGAATAATTGAAAAAGAAGCTCCGATTCATGTTTCTAATGTTATGATTCTTGATCCAAAAACTAATGAACCTACTCGTATAGGTTCTAAAATTATAATAGATGAAAAAACAGGTAAAAAGAAAAGCGTTAGAATTAGTAAAGTAAGCGGCGAAATGCTCGTATAAAATTAAGGGTTTATAATAGCAATGGGAAAACAAAAAGAACAAGTTCAACAAAAAGAAAAGAAAACTAAAGCAGCAGAAGAAACAACTGTTACAACAGTTGAAGAAAAAGTACCTGCAAGACTGAAAGTAAAATATTTCAAAGAAATTGTTCCAAAACTTAAGGAACAATTTGGTTATAAAAATGTAATGCAGGTGCCAAGATTAGAAAAAATTGTTATAAATATGGGTGTAGGTCAAGCAGTTCAAGACCCAAAAATTCTCGAAGAAGCTGTTAAAGATTTGGAAACTATAACTGGACAAAAACCATCTATCAGAACTGCTAAAAAATCTATATCGAACTTTAAGCTGCGCGAAGGAATGAAAATTGGTGCTAAAGTTACATTAAGAAGAGAAAGAATGTATGAGTTCCTTGATAGATTAATTACTATAGCACTTCCAAGAGTTCGCGACTTTAGAGGAGTACCCGATAAATCATTTGATGGAAGAGGAAATTATACTCTTGGAATAAAAGAACAAATTATATTTCCAGAAATTAATGTTGATAAAGTAAATAAAATCCTTGGTATGGATATTACATTTGTTACTACTGCTAAAACTGACAAAGAAGCTTATGAATTACTAAGTGCATTTGGAATGCCATTCAGAAAAAAAGAAACTAATTAAAGGGTAATTATGGCAAGAAAAAGTTTAATAGCTCGGGAAATCAAAAGAGCAAAGTTATACGAAAAATATGCTGCTAAAAGAAAAGAATTGAAAGAAAAAGGGGATTATGAAGCATTACAGCTTTTGCCCCGTAATTCATCACCAACTCGGCTTCATAATAGATGTATGATTACTGGAAGACCGAGAGGTTATTATAGAAAATTTGGAGTTTCGAGATTGGTGCTTAGAGAAATGGCTTTACGCGGAGAAATCCCGGGCTTAAAAAAATCAAGTTGGTAATAGAAGGAGAATATTAAATGCCAGTAACAGACCCGATTGCAGATTTTTTAACAAGAATTAGAAATGCTGTAAAAGCAAGGAAAAAATATGTTGATGTACCTTCATCAAAAATGAAGGTAGCAATTGCTGAAATATTAAAAAATAATAAGTTTATTAAAGATTACAATGTAATTGAAGACAATAAGCAGAATATACTGAGAATTCATCTTAAGTATGTTAATGGTGTTTCGTCAATAACTGGATTGAAAAGAATTAGTACACCAGGTTTGCATTTGTATGTTGATAAAGACCATATTCCTCGTGTTCTAAATGGACTTGGAATTGCAATTATTTCTACTTCTAAAGGTTTATTAACTGATAAACAAGCAAGAAAAGAATCTATCGGCGGAGAAGTTATCTGCCATGTTTGGTAAAAATTGAGAGGTTAAAAAGTGTCACGTATAGGAAGAAAACCAATACCAATTAAAGATGTAACTGTAACCAAAACCGATAATACTATTAAGGTTAAAGGTAAACTCGGTGAATTGGAAATGAAAATACATCCCAATATCACCGTTGAAGTAACAAAAGATGAAATTATTGTAAAAAGACCAGACGATTCAAAAGAAAACAGAGCTCTTCATGGATTAACAAGAGCTTTAATTAACAACATGGTCAAAGGTGTAACCGAAGGTTATACGAAAACACTTGATATTGTCGGTGTTGGTTACAAAGCAGAATTAAAAGGGAACAATATTTTAATTACAATTGGTTATTCTCACCCAATTTATTTTATTCCACCAGAAGGAATTAAAATTGAAGTTCCTGCACCTAACCAAATTAAAATTTTCGGAATTGATAAAGAATTGGTTGGGTTGGTTGCTGCAAAAATTAGGTCATTCAGAAAACCTGAACCTTACAAAGGTAAAGGTATTAGATACACTAATGAAGTAATTATCAGAAAAGCTGGTAAGACAGCTGGTAAATAATCCACTTAGGAGAATGTGACAATGTTTTTGAAAGACTATAAAAGAAGATTAAGAAAAAAAATCAGGATTAGAAAAAAAATTCATGGCACTGCATTAAAGCCAAGACTCTGTGTTTACAAAAGCTTGAAGCATATTTATGCTCAATTGATTGATGATGATAAAGGTCATACACTTGCATTTGCATCGACACTTTCAAAAGAAATTGCAGACGAAGTAAAAAATTTAAGTGGTAAAATTCCAAAAGCAAGATTAGTTGGAAAATTATTAGCTCAAAAAGCATTAGAAAAAGGAATAACCACAGTTGTATTTGATAGAAGTGGTTATCCATATCATGGTAAAGTAAAAGCAATTGCAGAAGGAGCACGAGAAGGCGGGTTGAAGTTTTAATCCTGCCAATTGCAAGAAATTAGTTTCTTGCCGGATCGTCTAATGGCAGGACAGCGGCCTTTGGAGCCGTATGTGGAGGTTCGAATCCTCCTCCGGCAGCTCTAAAGAAAAATTTTGAAATTGATGAAACATAGGAGTTAAAGTGAATTTCAAGCACAAAAAAGTTACTGGTTTAGAAAACTTAAAAGAAAAAATAGTCCATATTAACAGAGTTGCAAAAGTTGTTAAAGGTGGTCGTCGATTCAGCTTTAATGCTATTGTTGTTGTTGGCGATGGCAATGGACATGTTGGAGTTGGACTTGGAAAAGCTAATGAAGTTACAGATGCTATTGCTAAAGGAATCGACGATGCAAAGAAAAATGTTTACAAAGTTCCTGTAATTAATGGAACTATACCACATGAAATCATTGGAAAGTTCGGAGCAGGTAAAGTGTTATTAAAACCTGCATCTCCTGGTACAGGTTTAATTGCAGGCGGTGGCGTTCGTGCTGTGCTGGAAGCAGCTGGTGTTCAGGATGTTCTTACAAAATCACTTGGCTCTTCAAATCCGCATAATCAAGTTAAAGCAACTTTGAAAGCTCTGCTTAATTTAATTGATGCAAGAACAATGGCTTATAAGCGCGGAATGAAAATTAGCGAGTTATTCAGTTCATAATGAGGTTTTAATAATGGCTAAGAAATTAAAAATAATACAAACAAAAAGTATAATTGACCGTCCTAAACCACAAAAACTTACAATTAAAGCTCTTGGTTTAGGAAGACCTAATTATCAAGTAATTCATAACGATACTCCTCAAATTAGAGGAATGATAAGAAAAGTATCTCATTTAGTAAAAGTAGAAGAAATAGAAGAATAGGTGATTAAATGGATATTCTAAGTAACTTGAAACCGGCAAAAGGTTCACACAAAAGAGAAAAAAGAATTGGTCGTGGCGAAGGCAGCGGACATGGTGGAACTGCAACTCGCGGTATGAATGGTCAGCGTTCTCGTTCAGGTGCTAAATTCAAAATCTGGTTTGAAGGCGGTCAAATGCCACTTCAAAGAAGATTGCCAAAGAGAGGTTTTCGTAATCCATTTAAAATTGAATATCAAGTTGTAAATATTGGGAGTATTCAAAAATTAATTGATAACAAAAAAATTGAAAATGATGTTATTAATGCAGTTACGCTTTACAAAAATGGTTTGATTTCGAAAGCAGCTGCACCTTATAAAATTCTTGGCAATGGAGAATTAAAATCAAAAATAAATATCGAAGCACATGCATTTAGTGCTTCTGCAAAAGAAAAAATTGTATCACTTGGTGGAACTATTAAAGAGATTAAAGCTTAATGGCAACTTTTCAAGAAACTTTTCGGAACATATTTAAAATTCACGAGCTGAGGCAAAGAATTCTTTATACACTTGCCTTGCTCATAATTGTGAGAATTGGTGCACATGTTACATTGCCGGGAATAGATTCACATCTTCTTAATTCGGCAATGACCAATTCTACATCTAATAATCTTTTTGGTTTGTATGATTTATTCGTTGGAGGTGCTTTTAGAAATGCAGCTTTATTTGCTCTTGGGATTATGCCTTATATTTCCGCTTCCATTATATTACAATTAGCAGGTGCTGTAATCCCTTACATCCAAAAGCTGCAAAGAGAAGGCGAAGAAGGAAGAAAGAAGATTACCCAATGGACTCGTTATGGCACTGTTATAATATCTGCTTTTCAAGCATGGGGTGTTACAATACACCTGTTAAATATTCGTTATAACAATGCACCAATAGTTCCTGAAGAAATTAGAGGTATTGGCTGGTCTCTTTCAACAATTGTTTTTCTTGTTGCAGGTACAATATTTATAATGTGGATGGGAGAACAAATTACAGAAAAAGGAATTGGTAATGGAATTTCACTTATAATTTTTATTGGAATTATTGACCGTTTCCCATTTGCTGTACTTGATGAATATCGATTACTTGCAGCAGGACAAAGAAATTTAGTAATTGAAGTTGTAATCTTAGCATTTATGGTTCTCGTTATTGCTGGGGTTGTTCTTGTTACTCAAGGCACAAGAAGAATTCCAGTTCAATATGCTAAAAGAGTTGTTGGAAGAAAAGTTTATGGCGGCGTTACTCAATATATTCCGCTAAGAGTTAATACTGCTGGAGTAATGCCAATAATTTTTGCTCAATCGATTATGTTTATTCCGAGTACATTGTTCTCATTTTTCCCGAACAATGAATTTATTGCATCAATTGCAGGTTATTTTACTTATCAATCTTTTACATATTCTTTCATTTATGCATTGATGATAATTTTCTTTACATACTTCTATACTGCAATTGCATTTAATCCTCAGGATGTTGCAGAGACAATGAAAAAACAAGGCGGTTTCATACCTGGAATAAGACCAGGAAAACAAACCGCTGAATTTATAGATAATATATTGACAAAAATTACTTTACCGGGTTCAATATTCTTGGCAATTATTGCTATACTGCCAGCATTTGTTTCAAAGATTGGTGTATCGGGAAGTTTTGCTTCATTTTTTGGCGGAACAAGTTTATTGATTGTTGTTGGTGTTGCTCTTGATACTTTACAGCAAATTGAATCTCATTTACTTATGCGTCATTACGACGGATTTATGAAATCCGGTAAAATTAGAGGCAGAAGATTTTAATTAGTTAACGACAGCTTATTGTGATATTCATAAAGACAAAAAAAGAAATTGATTACATTAGAGAAAGCTGTCGAATTGTTACAGAAGTTTTACAATTAATGAAGCGTTATGCCAAACCTGGTATAACGACACTTGAGCTCGATAAAATTGCAGAAGATTATATTCTTAGCAATAATGCAAGAGCAGCTTTCAAAGGATATTCACAAGCAGGCTCTTTTGATTACCCGGGCTCAATTTGTTCTTCAATTGATGATGAGGTTGTCCATGGAATTCCAGGCAACCGTGTTCTAAAAGAAGGTGAACTTCTGTCAGTTGATGTTGGAGTAGAAAAAAATAATTACTTTGGAGATGCAGCAATTAGTATTGCAATAGGTAAAATTTCTGATGAAAAACAAAAACTGATGGAAGTAACAGAAAAATCTCTTTATCTTGGAATTGAACAGGCTGTTGTAGGAAATAGAATAGGTGACATTGGTAATGCAATACAAACTTATGTTGAATCTTTTGGATTCTCTGTGGTAAGAGATTTATGTGGACACGGAGTTGGAAAACATTTACACGAAGACCCTCAAATCCCAAATTATGGGAAAAGAGGAACTGGAGCTTTAATTAAAAATGGAATGACCTTAGCAATTGAGCCTATGATTAATATGGGTTCTTATAAAGTTTTTGTAGATGAAGATGGCTGGACTGTAAAAACAATGGATGGTTTGCCATCTGCTCATTTTGAACATACAATTGCAGTAATTGATGGTAAACCAGAAATTTTAACAATATGTTAAATAATAAAGTATGGCAAAGCAAGGACCAATAAAAGTTGATGGAATTGTTACAGAAACATTACCAAATGCTCATTTTAAAGTTCGACTTGAAAATGGGCATGAAATCCTTGCTCATATTTCTGGAAAGATGAGAATGCATTTCATAAAAATATTAGTTGGAGATAAAGTAGCAGTTGAGCTTTCGCCATACGATTTGAATAAAGGAAGAATCACATATAGATATAAATAATGAGGAATTTATGAAAGTAAGAGCATCTGTAAAAAAAATGTGTGAACATTGTAAGATTATAAAACGCAAAGGAGTTGTAAGAGTTATTTGCAAAAATCCAAAACATAAACAAAGACAAGGTTAAAATTAGGAGGATAAAGATTGGCTCGTATAGCAGGTATTGACTTACCAAAACAAAAAAAAGCATTTATAGGATTAACCTATATCTACGGCATTGGTAGAAAGAGTGCAATGGACATTCTCCAAAAAGCCGAGGTTAATCCTGATAAAAGAATTGGAGAACTTACAGAAGAAGAAATTGCAAGAATCCGTTCCATAATGACTGCTGAATATAAAGTTGAAGGTGCATTAAGAAGTGAGGTTCAGCAGAATATTAAGAGACTTATGGATATAGGATGTTACCGCGGCTTGCGTCATAGAAGGGGATTACCTGTAAGAGGTCAAAGAACAAGAACTAATGCAAGAACAAGAAAAGGTAAACGTAAAACTGTAGCTGGAAAGAAGAAAGCGCCAGCTAAGAAGTAATAAATAATTGAGGAGTTAAATTGGCTAAGGCAGTTAAAAAAGCAAAGAAAAAAGTTCACGTTGATGCAGTTGGAGTTGCTCATATTAAAGCATCATTCAACAACGTGATTGTTACTATTACGGATATTTATGGAAATACAATATCATGGTCTTCAGCAGGCAAAAATGGCTTTAAAGGCTCAAGAAAAAATACACCATTTGCAGCTCAGGTTACTGCTGAAGCAGCTGCTAAAGAAGCTTACGACCTTGGACTAAGAAAAGTTGATGTTATTATCAAAGGTCCAGGCGCAGGCAGAGAAGCAGCTATCAGAGCATTAAATACAGCTGGATTGGAAATATTATCAATTAAAGATAATACTCCAATTCCACATAATGGTTGTAGACCACCAAAACGTAGAAGAGTATAACAGGAGAAAATTTAGATGGCAAGATATACTGGCCCAAGTTGCAAATTATGCAGAAGAGAAAGACAAAAATTATTCTTAAAAGGTACTAAGTGTTACACCGAAAAGTGTCCTCTTGAAAAAAGAAATTATGCACCAGGACAACACGGTTTAACACGCCGTGCAAAATTCTCTGAATACGGTGTTCAGTTAAGAGAAAAACAAAAAGTAAAAAGAATTTATGGATTACAGGAAGCTCAATTCCGCATTTACTTCGATAGAGCAATGAGACAAAAAGGCGTTACTGGTGCTAACTTAATTAAATTGCTTGAAAGAAGACTTGATAATGTTGTTTATCGTCTCGGTTTTGCTCCATCAAGAAAAGCTGCTCGTCAATTAATTTTGCACAGACATTTTACTGTCAACAACAAAATTGTAAATATTCCATCATACTTGCTTTCACCTGGTGATGTTGTTGCAGTAAGAGAAAAGAGTAAGAAACTCGATGTAATTCATAATTCTTTAAGAAGAACCAAAGATAATCTCTACAGTTGGTTGTCTATAGACAAAGCAACTCTATCAGGAACATTTATGAATATTCCTGAAAGAGAAGAAATTCCGCTTAATGCTAATGAACAATTGATTGTAGAATTGTATTCCAAGTAATTTTATAAATTTAATATAGAGGATAATTTACATGAGCTATCCGTTTATTAAAATGCCCGATGGCGTTGTTCAAGACGAATCCTCAAAAAGTGCTACATTTGGAAGATTTATTATTCAACCATTAGAACGAGGATTTGGAGTAACATTAGGTAATTCGTTAAGAAGGGTATTACTATCCTCTCTTCCTGGCGCAGCTATAACTGCAGTCAAAATTGAAGGTGTCCTTCATGAATTCTCTACTATTCCAGGTGTTCTGGAAGATGTTACAGAAATAATTCTTAATCTCAAAAAAGTAAGACTCAAACTTCTCGATAAAAAGACAACATCATGTCAGGTCTCTATTACAGGAGCAGCAGATTTTAAAGCTGCAGATATTCAGAATGCTTGCCCTGATGTGCAGATTCTTAATCCTGACCTTCATATAGCAAAACTTAATGCAGATGCTAAGTTAAACATGGAACTTCGTTTTGGTGTTGGTAAAGGTTATGTTCCTGCTGAAGAACAAAAAACACCTGACATGACAATTGGAACTATTCCAATTGATTCCATCTACACTCCAATTGTTAATGTTCGATATGATGTTGAAAATGTTCGTATCGGTGAAAGAAATGATTATGAAAAATTAACTTTAGAAATTACCACCGATGGTTCTATTACACCAGAAGAAGCTTTATCAACTTCTGGAAAAATATTAAGAGACCATATTCAGTTATTCATCAACTTTGATGTTGAACCAGAAGAAGAAAAAATTGAAACTAAAGTTGATGCCGAAACTGAAAGAATCAGAAAGATTCTTTTAACAAATGTTGAAGACCTTGAATTAAGTGTTCGCTCACATAACTGCTTAAAATCTGCAAACATTAAAACTATTGCAGATTTAGTTAGAAGAGATGAGAATGAAATGCTCAAGTTCAGAAACTTTGGCAGAAAATCTTTAGCAGAACTTAAAGAAATTGTAGAAAGTTTTGGACTCCACTTTGGAATGGATGTCGATAAATACCTTGTAGATAAACCAGAAAAAAACAGCTAAGGTTGAATAATGAGACACAGAGTTAAAGGAAGAAAATTAAAAAGAACTTCTGAGCATAGACTTGCAACACTCAGAAATCTTGCAACTTCTTTATTGAAACATAAAAAGATTAAAACAACAGTTGCAAAAGCAAAAGAACTTCGCACTTTTGTTGAACCTTTGATCACAAAGGCAAAAGTTGATTCGGTTGCTTCAAGAAGATATGTTGCAGCTGAGATTAAAGACAAAAGTGTTGTCAAAGAACTTTTCACAGAAATTATTCCAAAGATTGGCGATAGACCGGGTGGTTATACAAGAATTGTTAAGTTAGGTCAAAGAAAAGGCGATGGTGCAGAGTTAGCTATAATTGAACTGGTTGATTATAGTGGATTGGTAAAACCAAAACCAGAAAAGAAAGAAAAAGCTGAAAAAGAAACTCCAGCAGCTGAAGAAAAGAAAGAAGTTGCTGAAGAAAAAACTGCTTAATGAAATTTAACTAATTATTTTATGTAGAGACTTGCATTTGCAAGTCTCTACTTTTTTAAATTTACTTCTTTGGTCCAATCATTTTTTCAGGTCTTACAACTTCATCGAATTGTTCTGCTGTTAATAGTCCAAGTTCAATTGCAGCTTCTTTCAATGTTTTATTTTCTTTATGAGCTTTCTTAGCTACTTTAGCTGCATTGTCATAGCCGATTACAGGATTTAAAGCAGTAACAAGCATTAAGGAATTTTCCAGATGTTTTTTAATATTATTCTCATTTGGAACAATTCCAACAACACAATTATCTGTAAAGCTTTCGCATGCATCTGCAAGCAATCTAATGGATTGCAGAATATTATAGGCAATGACAGGCATAAAAACATTCAATTCAAAATTTCCACTTGCACCTGCAATATTAATTGTAACATCGTTTCCAAAAACTTGAGCACAAACCATTGTCATAGCTTCTGACTGTGTTGGATTAACTTTGCCTGGCATAATTGAACTGCCTGGTTCATTTTCAGGGAGTGAAATTTCTCCAATTCCGCATCTTGGTCCAGAGCCAAGCCAACGAATATCATTTGCAATTTTCATAAGAGAAGCTGCTAAGGTTTTTAATACTCCGCTCATTTCAACTAATGCATCTTTGCCTGCCATAGCTTCAAATTTGTTGGGAGCTGTTTTAAATGGTTTACCTGTAATTTCAGAAATTTTTTCTGCAACTTTAACGGCGTAATCTGGATGTGTATTTAATCCTGTTCCCACAGCAGTTCCGCCAAGTGGAATTTCATAAAGTCTTTTTAATGCATCGTTAATTCTTGCTAAACCATTTGTTAATTGCTGAGCATAACCGGAAAATTCCTGACCTAATGTTAATGGCGTTGCATCCATTAAATGTGTTCTGCCAATTTTAATAATATCTTTGAATTCTTGAGATTTAGCTTCAAGTGCATCGCGAAGTCTTGTAACCATTGGAATTAATCTGCGATGAATTTCTTCAACAGCTGCAATATGAATTGCAGTTGGGAAAGCATCATTTGTTGATTGAGCTTTGTTTACATCATCATTAGGATGAATTGGTTTTTTGCTTCCAAGCACACCGCCTGCCATTTCAATTGCACGATTTGAAATAACTTCGTTAACATTCATGTTTGTTTGTGTGCCGCTTCCTGTTTGCCATACTACAAGCGGGAAATGTTCATTAAGTTTTCCTTCAATTACTTCTTCTGCTGCCTTGACAATTAATTCTCTTTTTTCATCAGGTAATAAACCAAGTTCGTTGTTTGTAATTGCTGCTGCTTTTTTAACAATTGCAAGTGCTCTTATCAATTCAAATGGAAAACGTTCACCTCCAATTTTGAAATTCATAAGTGAACGTGCAGTTTGAGCACCATAATACTTATCGGCGGGTACTTTAACTTCACCCATACTATCTGTTTCAATTCTGTATTCCATTTTAACTCCAAGTTATTATTATTTTCAAAGTCAAATTATGTTATTGAACTTTGATTTTCAATTATGAAATTGATGATGACATTTGATATGAAAATGGAAGAAGTGAATTATAAATCAGCAATAAATTTTTTTATCTAAATCGAAATGAATAAGATTTTTGTTGCTTCATTCTAAAGGTGACAAATAATTTTTTATTGAATCAACTCATAATTAATAAATGGCTGCCTAATTTTAGAGGGCAAACTTTCAATCTTGTAATTCTGCAATCTTTTAATCTTGCAATCTTGCAATTTTGTGATGAATTACTCTGAAGGTATTTCTATTCTTCTTGCCCCGTAATATCTTTTTGCATAATATTTTTCATTTAAGGAAGAAATTGTAACTCCAAGCTTACGACTTGAGTGGACAAATTGATTATCACCAATATAAATTCCGACATGACCTGGCTTTGACCTTCTGCTTGTATTGAAAAAAACTAAGTCACCAAATTCTAAATCATCTTTATCAACTTTTTCTCCTACTTCAAACTGTTCTCTTGCAGAACGAGGAAGTTCTATGGAAAATGAATTCAAAAATATTTGTCTTGTAAAACCCGAGCAATCAATACCATCATTTGAGTTGCCGCCGTATTTATATGGAGCATCAAGATATTTTATTACTTCAAGTAATATTCTTTCTCTAAATGTTAAGGGGACATCGGGATTAATATAATTTTTATAATTAGCCACAAATTTTTCTTTATCTATTGGATTTTCTTCTACAGGCATTTCATCAAATTCATCTTGAGTTGAATCAGAATAATCCTGATTATTAGCTGAAGAAATTTTTGGTTTTTCAATTTGTTTTTTTAGTGTATCCTTAGATGCGAATCGAACAGATTTTTTTTGTTGTTCTTTTTTATACTTTGATTGATTATATCTTTGTGCGCTTGATGAAGGTGCACATCCTTCAAATAAAATTAAAAATAGTATCCCGATTAAAAATGATTTAATTAATCTAATGAACATGATAAAAATAATTATCCCAGATAAGCTCTTAAATTTTTGCTTCTTGATGTATGACGCAATCTTCTAATTGCTTTTTCTTTTATCTGTCGAACTCTTTCCCTTGTAAGATTAAATTTTTCTCCAATCTCTTCGAGTGTAAGCGAATGTTCTCCATTTAATCCAAAATAAAGTTTAATTACTTCGGCTTCTCTGTCGGTTAAAGTAGAAAGAGCTCTTTCAATTTCCTTTTTGAGAGATTCATTCATTAATCTATAATCTGGAGAAGGCACTTCTTCGTTCGACAGAACATCAAGAAGACGGTTATCTTCTCCTTGAGCAAAAGGTGCGTCCATTGAAACATGTCTGCCCGAAACTCTGAGAGCATCATTAATTTCACTTACATCCATATCAAGTTCTTGAGCTAATTCCTGTGCACTTGGTTCGCGTTCAAATTCTTGTTCGAGATTGCTGTAGGCTTTACCAATTTTATTTAGTGCACCAACTCTATTTAATGGAAGCCGAACAATTCTTGATTGTTCTGCAAGAGCTTGAAGTATTGATTGTCTAATCCACCAGACGGCATAGGAAATAAATTTAAAACCGCGAGTTTCATCAAATCTTTTTGCAGCTTTAATTAAACCAAGATTTCCTTCATTAATTAAATCACCAAGCGATAATCCCTGATTTTGATATTGTTTTGCTACTGAAACTACAAAACGCAGATTGGCTTTTACAAGTTTTTCGAGAGCTTTTTCGTCTCCCTGTTTTATTCTTATTGCAAGTTCAATTTCATCATCGGGAGTTAAGAGGTCAACTTTGCCAATTTCTTGAAGATATTTGTCTAAAGATAGACTTTCACGATTAGTAAATTGTTTTGTTATCTTCACGGCAATTCTCCTATATTTTTTCTACATGAATTGAATCTACTATTCCAACAATTGATGCATCGACTGGAGCCATGTCTACATCAAGGGGAATAACAGCTTCGCTTGCTGTTACATAGTAAACTGTTTCTCCAGGTCCTGCACCAATTGTATCTAATGCGATGATTGGAGAAGAAACTTTTTGAAGTTCACCATTAAGCGGTTGTACCAATTGCATTTTGTAGCCTGTGACGGATTCATATTTGCGTGTTGCCCAAATTGTTCCGATAACTTTTCCGAGATACATTTTGATTACTCTTTAATTGCAATATCTAATTTGTCAACAATTGCCATAATTACAGCATCAACAGGTTTATTTTTTGTAAAAGTAGTTTGACGAGCCGAACTGCCCTGTGCAACGAGTACAACTTCTCCAACACCTGCCCCCACTGAATCGACAGCTATTACAGTAGATTCTTTTGGTGTATAATCAAGATTTAATTGACGGACAATTAGAAATTTAGCTCCAACAAGATTTTCATCTTTTTTAGTTGACCAAACTGTACCAATCACTTTGCCAAGTATCAATTACTCCCTCTTAAATTTTTTGGTTGAATAATTTTTAAATTAATTTTTTTATATCTCTCTATATTATTGGTAAGAATTATCATATCATTAATTTTAGCAATTGTACAGAATAAAGCGTCACGAACGGTTGCAACTTTATTAAAAAATTCTGAAATGTTCAAACTGTATCTGGCATTTAATCCAAGAACTTTTAATGCTTTCATCAAATTATCAACTGCTTCTTTTTCATCATTGTTTGCTGCAGCAAAATATAATTCTGCAGAATTAATAACAGTTGTAAAGCAAATTCCACTTGTCATTGCAATTTCAAGGTCTGATAAAGTATTTTTATCATTATGCTGCAAATGTTCGAGCAGAACGTCTGTTTCAATTAAAAAATGTTTTTCACTTTTCATTTATTCTTGATTGAATGTTCGAATTAACTAAACTTCCTTTTGATTTCAGAAAGTTCAAAACAACATTGTCTGGTAATTTCTGTGTAAATTTTATTTGGTTAAATAAATTAATGTCTAATCCAGAATTTTCAACTGCTTTAATTGTTTCTCCATAAATATCAATTTTAACTTCACGGAATCCATTGTTGAATAGATTTTTTAATTCTTCTGCTGGCAAATCTACAGAACCATCACTTTTAATTTTCGTTTCAAATGAAAGCAGCTTTGATAAATTTTCTTCATTCATTCAAAAAACTCCTTCCATAAAGACAATTATTTACTTTGAAGAAATGTGCAACTGTTTGAGCAACATCAGAAAATGTTTTTCTTATTCCTAAGTTTTTTCCTTTTTTATTTTTTCTATAAAATAGAACTGGAACATATTCACGGCTGTGGTCTGTGCTTGGAGTAGTTGGGTCGTTGCCATGGTCTGCAGTAATTATTAATGCATCAGTTTCATCTAAATTGTTCAATATTTCAGGGAGACGATTATCAAATTCTGCTAATGCATTTGCAAAACCATAAGGGTCGTTTCTATGTCCATAATAAACGTCAAAGTCTACAAGATTTGTAAATATGAATGAATTCGATACTGAAGCAGAAGTTAAAATAATGTTCTGAATTCCTTCAGAATTTGATTTTGTTTTAATCTGAACTTTTATTCCGCGGTAATTAAAAAGGTCATTGATTTTGCCAATTGCTATTGTTTGAATTCCTTCATTGTAAAGATAATCTAAGATTGTCTTGTCAAAAGGGTCTAATGAAAAATCTTTTCTGTTTGTAGTTCTTTGATAATTATTTGATGTGCCAACAAATGGTCTTGCAATTACTCTTGCAACTGCATTATCACCTGTTAAAACTTTTGTTCTTGCAATTTCACAAATTTCGTATAATTTGTTAAGTGGAATTACTTCTTCGTGAGCTGCAATTTGAAAAACAGAATCTGCAGAAGTGTAAACTATTGGGAATTTTGTTTTAACATGTTCATCTCCAAGCTTCATTATGATTTCTGTGCCTGAAGCAGGAATATTTCCAAGAATTCCTTGTAATTTTGTTTCTTTCAGAAATTTATCAATAATTTCTTCTGGAAATCCATTTGGATAAAGTGGGAAAGATTTTTCAATTTTTAATCCTGCAATTTCCCAATGTCCTGTAGTTGAATCTTTGCCAGCAGAGACTTCTGCCATTTTTCCAAATGATGCAAGAGGATTTAATTGTGGTGAAATTCCTTTAATGGGCTCGATGTTGCCAAGACCAAGTTTTTCGAGATTAGGCAGATTTAGTCCACCAACAAACTCTGCCATATTTGATAAAGTATTGCTCCCTTCGTCGTTGTATTTAGAAGCATCAGGTAATTCCCCGATGCCAAGTCCATCAAGTATGATTACAATAAAATTATTCACGCAATCTCTTAAATGCTTTTTACTGTATTGCCTCCCTTTTCGAGAGCTTTTTTAAGTGCTAGTTCTGCATTATAAAGAATTTCTTTAACATCAGTTTTATTGGTAGTTGCTGCAACTCCAATTGAAACTGTAAAAGTAGTTTGACGAGAAACAACAGCTATTGGCTTCCGTGCAATTTTTATTCTTAATTTTTCTGCCCACAGGAAAACATCTTTTGGTGTTGTATTGAAAAAATAAACAGCAAAAATTCTTTCGTCCAATCTGCCCCAAATGTTCATTGGGGTCATTTCATCTTTTATCATCTGCGAGATTGCTTTCAAGACTTTCGGGAAAGGATTGCCATCAAATAATGATTCCTGTTCAAGAAAGTCATCAATTTTGATTAAAGCTAAACCACCTGGTAAATTTAATTCTTTGCTTCTTACAAGGTCAATTGTTAATCGTTCAATAAATGCATCATAATTCAATGCTTTTGTTTCTATGTCATATGTCAAAAGATTTTTCAGAATATTTATTGTAGAATAAGAATGAAGAATGAATGCAAAAAATTTTGTAGCATTTTTGATGAATGTTACTTCGTTGTTTGTGTAGATATTTTTTTTAAGGCTTTCGAAGCAAAGAACTCCATAATTTTGCTCATCATAAACAAGTGGAATTGCAAGGAAAGAACCATCAAAACTGACATCTTCATTTTTCGAAAAGCGAGGAATTTCTATGCTTGATGTGTCATCAATTTTTACTGGAGTAAAACTTAAAATTGCTTTTCCTACAAGTGTTCCGTTTAATTCCACTTCAAGATTTTCACCGGCATATTTAAGAGAAGTTTTATTAATGATTTTTGCTATCTTGAATTTTTGTTCAACAGGATTATAAGCTACAAATGTAAAAACATCCCAATCCAGTAAATCTCTCATTGAATTATCAAGTGCTGCATAAATATCAGTTTCATTATCGAATTTTTTATCGGTGCTGAGAATTCCAATTAATGCTTTGAGTCTTTGTTCTGCTTGAGTTTCGGAGAATTTTTCTTCAAATAAACTTATGATTACAGAAATAATTCTGACAATTTTCCCAAGAGAATAAATTTGTTCTATTCCAAAAGCATCATTTACTTTTGAATCAAGAACTAAAATGCCTGTTAAATTTTTTCCATAAAATAAAGGAACCCCAACAAAACTTTTTATTCCCTGCGGAGTGCTGTAATATCGAATTACATCAGCTTCGGCATTTGGAGAAATATCGGTTAAAATTTCTGGTTCTTCTTTTTGAACAATTTTGCCAAGTATATCATCTTCTAAATCAAATTTTTGTTTTGTTATTTGAGATGAACTTGAAATGTATCTTTCGAGTGTAAGTCTTTTTCTATTTTTGTTATACCAGAAGAAAGCAGCTGTGTGTGCCATGAATGCATCTTTTACAACACTCAATATTTTTTCGAGCACAAAGCCAAATTGTTCATCTTGACTTACATCTTTTGGAAGTTCTTCACGAACAATTTTATCGAAGTTTTCCTTAAAATCCGGCGGTTTGAAAAAATCTTTGCTTGTTCTTGTTAAAGATGGAGTAAAATTTTCAGCTGTAATAACTTCGATGTTCTTTACAGGTGAAATAATCTTAAACTCTTCTCCTTCATCAGGTTCATAAGAAATTTTTGATTCATTAATCCCTGAAGTGCCTTCATCGTGTTTTTCATATTCTGTAGTTTCTGGTTTTGTATCTCGAAGAAAAATTATAAAGCCAACATAAATTAAAAGAATGACACCAGAAATAATTTTTAGAAGAGAATCATCAGTTAAGAATGGAATGATTATTAAGATGGGAATGAAAATAAAAATTAACAACCTTTTTCTATATTTATCAGATAATCCCATCTTTCACCATTTAATTCAAATAATTAATTCAAAATTTTATTCAATAATAATAAAGTTTTGTGAATTTTTCATGAAAGCATCAATTTTGAAAGCAGTTTTATGATTTCTTTCTTGCCTGTATTCTTTAATGATGAGTATAAAAATGCATTTGTGCCTAAAATTAATTCAGGAAAGAATTGGTTAATATTTTTTTTCAGAAGAGAAATTTCTGACTGTTTTAGCTTATCAATTTTATTGAATATAACATAGTAAGGAATATTTCTGCTTCTCAAATATTCATTTAACATAAAGTCAAGAGGCATAGGCTCGTATCGGCTGTCAATAAAATGAAAAGCAAGCATTATGTTTTTATTCATCTCGATGTATGATTCAATTATTCTCTGCCATTCTATTCTTTCATGTCGAGAAACTTTTGCATATCCAAAACCCGGTAAATCAACAATGTAAAATTTATCTTCAACAAGATAATAATTTAATGATCTTGTCTTCCCAGGTGTAGAACTTGTTTTTGCAACTTTTAAAGGGGAAAAAATTGAGTTAATAAATGAAGATTTGCCAACATTCGACCTCCCGCATAAAATTACTGTGGGAAGTTCTCTTTTTGGTAAATCATCAAGTTTATATACGGATTTTATGAATTCAATTTTTCTCAACATAATTTGGGAAATTCAATTTAATGTGAATGAAAAAATAATAAAGTCATCGTAAAATTTTGCCCTGTTATGAAAAGAATTTCAGTGCAATTGAGCCTTTTAATGAATTCAAAATTTAATTTCTGCTCTGGATTTCTAAAATTCAGCATAAAATATTATTGACACAAAAAATTATTTCTTGTATTATTGAAACGGTAAAATTAATTTTGAACTGTTAATAGAATTATTCATAATTTATAGAATAATTACTTGCAGATTTGTTTGACAAGCCTTTTTTAACATTTAGTTGTTTTGTTGCTTATCAATTCTTGAAAATAATATATGTAAATAAAGGGGTATTATAATGGAACAAATTCCGAAAAATGAACAAACAGAATCAGAAGTATTGGTTGATTATAAGAACCCAAAGCTTTCGCCAGAAAAAAGAACTGCCGATTTAATTAAAAGAATGACCCTGGAAGAAAAAATTGCTCAGATGTTATGCATTTGGGAAGATAAAAAAACGATTTTTTATGATGAGAATGGAAATTTTAGTATAGAAAAAATAAGAAAACATCTTAGCAATGGAATTGGACAAATAGCAAGATTGAGTGATACCAATGGTGGTTTAACTCCAACTGAAATGGTGGAAATGGCAAATACGCTTCAAAAATTTTTTGTAGAAGAAACTCGATTAGGTATTCCTGTTATTTTTCATGAAGAATGTCTTCATGGACTTGCTGCAAAAGAAGCTACAAGTTATCCTGTGCCAATTGGTTTAGCTTCGACTTTCAATACAAAATTGGTAGAAAAAATATTTTCAGCAATTGCTGAAGATGCAAGAACAAGAGGTGTTCATCAAGCATTAACGCCAGTTTTAGATGTTGCAAGAGACCCAAGATGGGGACGTGTTGAAGAAACTTTTGGTGAAGACCCATATCTAGTTGCACAAATGGGGATTGCTGCTGTTAAAGGTTTACAAGGTGATGGAAAATTTAATGAACAAAATAAAGTTATTGCAACGTTAAAACATTTTGCTGCACACGGTCAACCTGAATCAGGCATTAATTGTGCACCAGCAAATTTTTCTGAAAGACTTTTGCGTGATGTATTTTTATATCCATTCAAAGAAGTAATTAAAAAAGCTAATGCAGTTAGTGTAATGGCTTCATATAATGAAATTGATGGGGTTCCTTCTCATGCAAATAAATGGTTATTAAGAAAAGTTTTGAGAGATGAATGGAATTTTAAAGGCTATGTTGTTTCAGATTACTATGCTATAAAAGAATTAAATGTTAGAGAAGAAGCATTAAGTCATTCAGTAGCAAAAGATAAAGCAGAAGCGGCCAAATTAGCAGTTGAAGCAGGAGTTAACATTGAATTCCCAAATCCAGATTGTTATTTGAATCTTATTGATTTAGTTCAAAATGGAATTATTCAGGAATCTGATATTGATGAATTAATTGAACCAATGCTAAGATATAAATTCCAGCTTGGTTTATTTGATAATCCATATATACAGACAGGCAGTAATCAATTCGAAGAAAAATTAATCAAAGATAGAGAATTAGCTTTACAGGCTGCAAGAGAAACAATTGTTTTACTAAAAAATGAAAATAATATTCTTCCATTAAAAAATGTTAAAAGCATTGCTGTTATTGGACCAAATGCAGATAGAGTTTTACTCGGTGGATATCATGGAACTCCAAGATTTTATACATCTGTTTATCAAGGAATAAAAGAAAAAGCAAATAATAAAATTGAAGTTTTATATAGCGAAGGCTGTAAAATTACAATAGGCGGTTCTTGGAATGAAGATGAAGTGGTATTGCCTACCCCTGAAGATGATGAATTGCTAATTAAAGAAGCAGTAGAAGTAGCAAAGAAATCAGAGGTAATTGTTCTTGCTATTGGAGGAAATGAACAAACATCACGCGAAGCATGGAGCAAAACACACCTTGGTGATAGACCCAATATTGACCTTGTTGGAAGACAAAATAAATTAGTAGAAGAAATGTTGAAATTGGGGAAACCTGTAATTGTACTTTTATTTAATGGAAGACCAAATTCAATTAATTTTATTAAAGAAAATGCTCATGCAATTCTTGAATGCTGGTATCTGGGACAGGAAACAGGCAAGGCAGTTGCAGATGTTTTATTCGGCGATTATAATCCAAGCGGTAAACTCCCAATTTCAATTCCAAGGTCTGCAGGACATATTCCATGTTACTATAATTATAAGCCATCAGCCAGAAGGGGATATTTATTTGACGATGTAACTCCTTTATTCCCGTTTGGCTTTGGATTAAGCTATACTAAATTCAAATTTATTAATCAAAGACTTGCTAAGGAAAAAATTAAACTTGGTGAAACTACTCAATTATCTGTTGTTGTTCAGAATGTTGGAGATGTGACTGGTGAAGAAGTTGTTCAACTTTATATAAGAGATTTATTTAGTTCTGTAACAAGACCTGTAAAAGAATTAAAAGGATTCAAAAAAATTAAGCTGCAGCCAGGTGAATCAAGAACTGTAATATTTGACATAACACCAGAAATGCTATCATTTACAAATATTGATATGCAATACACAGTTGAACCAGGTGATTTTGAAATAATGGTTGGTAATTCATCAAGAGATGAAGACTTGCTAAGGACAATTTTAACTGTGGAATAAAGAAAAAAAATAATATAAATTATTAATAGTCCTTGATACCTTCCCAATTATGGGTAAGGATAAAAATAAGGACCTTAGCATGAAAAAATTTATAACATATAATAAGCACTTATTTGGCTGCAAGAATAAGTGTATAGCTTTTAATCAAGTTGTTAGATTAAAACTCCTTAGCGACTTCTTATTACTTAGCAACTTATTAAAAGTTATTTCAAATCGCTACATATTATTGCAAAAGGATGTTCTGTGTAAGTATTTAACTTTCCAATATTTTTCTAAAAGTCTTTATTATTTCAACACATCCCCAAATTATTTCCTTTTACTACTACAACTTTATTTGCTGCAAACTGATTCTGAGTTAAATCAATATCAAATAAAAAAACATAATTTAAGAAGGAGGCTATATGCTTCGTAAGTATACTTTTTTAAAAATATGCATGATGATATTATTAATATTTGGTCAATCGATAATTGCACAAAACCGTGGTTCAATTAGAGGATTTGTTTATGATAAGGATACAAAAGAACCACTGCCAGGAGCTAATGTCTTAATCAAAGGAACATCACTTGGTGCAGCATGTAATTTAGATGGAGAATACATCATTCGAAATATTCCTGTTGGAAAACACACTATTACTGTTTCATATATAGGTTATGAATCTCAAACTATAGATGTAGAAATACAGGCAAATAAAACACTGTTACAAAATTTTTATTTGAAACTCACGACAATTGAAGGGCAGGATATTATAATCACAGCACAGGCGCAGGGACAATTAGCAGCAATTAATCAACAGTTAACTTCTGATAAAATTGCAAATGTTGTTTCTGAAGCAAGAATACAAGAACTTCCAGATTTTAATGCTGCAGCTGCATTAAGCCGTTTGCCCGGAATTTCTACAACTAAAAGTTCAGGCGAAGACAATAAAATTGTTATTCGTGGTTTATCACCAAAGTATAATTCAGTTGAAGTAGAAGGAGTTAAACTTTCAGCAACAGGAAGCTCATCAATTGGACTTACTTCTGACCCCTATGTTGCTACCGGTGGATTGAATAATGACAGAAGCGTAGACCTCAGCATGATTTCCCCTTACATGATTAGAATGATTGCAGTTTATAAATCTTTAACTCCAGATATGAATGCTAATTCAATTGGTGGAACTGTTAATATGGAATTAAGAGAAGCTCCATCAGGTTTTCACTGGAATTTATTATGGCAGCAGGGTTATACTGCAAAGAGCAAGTATTATGGAAATTACAGAGGTGTAGCATCTGCCAGTACAAGATTTTTGAATGATAAATTAGGGGTATATGCATTAATTAACCTTGAATCTTATGACAGAAATTCTGACAACATGGATGCTGGTTATAGCATTGCTGCCGAAGAGGCTCAAATTGACCCGTTGACAGGATATCGACCAGTTAAAGTATCTTCAGTCTCATTCAATAGGCATCTTGAAACAAGACAACGTTATGGTGGCAATTTAATTCTTGATTATGATATACCACATGGTTCAATTAAACTTGTTAATATGTTTGCCCAATTAAGGTCCGATTTTACTGAACACAGACAAACAATTAACTATGATAACGGCAGAATGGAATGGCAGTTAAGGTCAGGAGAAAATATTATCAATCAGCAGATGAACTCAATCAAATTAGATTATGATTTAGATTTTGTTACAATTGATTTATCTGCAAGCTATACATCTGCAGCAAATAACTTAGATAAATCCCCAGTTTTTTCATTCAATCAAACAGATGCTTTGCAAGCCGGGGTTAAAAGAGATAATAAAAAACCAGAAGACTTAACTTATCTTCTTACAAGTTATAAAGGTGCAAGCGAAGTTGTTTTAAGAAGTGGTAATCTTTTTAGCAATTACTATAAAGAGAAAAAATATTCTTACAAGGGAGATTTTGAATTCCCATTTAATTTCTACAATATTGTAACGGGCTCCTTTAAACTCGGTGGTTATATTTATAATCAAACAAACAGCACCGACCAAGAATCTCCATACTTAGGATTTAACGGTAATGCTAATTCAACTGATAATGATATTCAAACAAATTTAATGAGAACTATTAAAAATCAATTTGGAATTTCTACAAATACAAGAGGTGAATTAGTTGGTAGTTCATTTATTAGTTCAGATACCAAACTCTTTGATCCATTCTTGGATAATAAATACGGTTCAATTTATTATGCAGCAGATTTAGGAGTTCTAAAAAATATACTTGATTACATTATGGGCAAACCAGAATTTGATGCTTCAAATAAAGAATATAGTTCTGGTGATAAAGGCGGATGGTATAATGGACCTTATCAGAAATTGACAAATGATTATAATTATAAAGAAAAATATTATGCTTCTTATATCATGTCAAAAATTAATTTCCTTGACTTTATGATTATTGCAGGTGTTCGATATGAAAAACTAAAGACAGAATATTTTGCTTACAATGCAAGAGATATGAGAAATGCTCAAGCACAAATTATGTATGATACTACTGCTTATGGCGGCAATGAATATTTCCTTCCAATGGGACAGATGAAATATTCTCCATTAAAATGGCTCGATGTTCGTTATGCTTATACTCAATCACTTTCAAGACCTGATTACCATTTGATAAGCCCTAAGTTCACGATTACACAGAATAATCAAATTTATACCGGAAATCCCGAGTTAAAACCAGCAAGAGCTTATAATCATGACCTTAACTTTACATTTCATAGCAATGAAATTGGACTTTTAACTATTGGTGGTTTTTATAAAACAATTACAGATTTTGTTTATAATGCTACTTACCAGTTAGACGCTGCAGAAGGTGCAGGCATTGATTCATTAAGAAGATATCAAATTATTCGAAATGGTTCTCTTGTTGTTACTCCTGTAATAAATCCTACTACCAAGAAGTCTAACGCAACTGTATATCGTCCATTAAACAATCCTTATAAAGCCATTGTAAAGGGGATTGAACTTGACTTCCAGCATACATTCTGGTATTTGCCATATCCATTTAGTGGTCTTGTATTTGGAATTAATTATTCAAGAATTTATTCTCAAACAAGATATCCATTCTATGATGTAAAAGTAAAAATTGTTGGACGCGACAGAATCCCAGTTTTAATTGACAGCTCAGCTGTAGGCAGATTAATTGACCAACCCAATCATGTTCTTAATTCATTTATTGGATTTGATTATAAAGGATTCGCTATTAGATTGTCATTTGTATATAATGATGAAATTGCTACGGTTAATGGCGGCAGATACCCAGAAAATGATTCTTATGCAAAAGATTATTTTAGAGTTGACCTTTCAGTACGACAAAAGCTTCCATTCTACAATACAGAGCTGTATATGGACTTTAGCAATTTGAATAATGCTAACACTCAATCAGTTCAAAAATCGACAGGAGGATTTAGAAATATTCAAAATTATGGCTTAGTTGCAAATCTTGGAATTAGATTAAGATATTAAATAAATCATAAATTAAATCATCCATTAAAAAAGGAGTGAAGTATGAAAAAATTAATAATGATTTTGTTAGTAGTATTTTTGAGCAATTTACTATTAGCTCAAAAGGATACTGTAGTAGTTCCTGGATTTTATGAAACAGGTAAATATGGAACTCTCAACGATGCAATTCAGGAAGCGATAGCAAAGGGCAAGATTAATAATACAGTATTCAAATTAAAACCTTACGAAGTATATGTATTGAGCCGAAGTATTTACCTTGACCATGGACAGAATCTTGAATTATATGCACCTAAACCAGGCAAAACACAAGAAACTGCACCACCCCAAATTGTTTGGACTGAAGAACAAATTGATAGACAGTATATAATTCAGAGTTATGGTGATATTAAAGCAAAAAATATATGGTTCCGCCATGCAGATTTTTTAGGCAATAAAGTAATGACCTCAATTACTTTTGAAAATCAGACTGATGACCAAGACCCTGAAAGAGGTGAATTTGATGGCTGTTTATTTGATTATGCAGGAATTGGAGCAGAAGCTGCAGGAGCAATTTGTGTAAAGGCTAATCACTTTGTTGGTAAATTTACAAATTGCTATTGGAGAAATAATTCCGATAACCATTTCAGATATTATGGAAGAGCAGTTTCTTTCCCATATCAAAGCTCAGGATGGCATTATGATACTTTATTCTTTGAGAATTGTACTTTCACAAACTTAAGCCGTCTTGTAATGCAAGAAGGTAATGAATATAGTGACAATGTTTACATTAATCACTGCACTGTATTAAATACCATTGAATGGGTATTCCAGTCAGCAGGATGGATTCGAAATGCAGTAATAACAAATTCACTATTTATAAATCCATATATGTATGGATATCGTGCTTATGATGTATGTCCAAATAATATGACATATAATGATTTCCTTGCAGGTAAATGTAATTCCCCAGGAGGTGGTTTGATTAACGGTATTACTCCTGTTGATTCATTTGGCTTCAAGGTTGATTTTACTGATTTCGACAGAAAAATATTTATAGGCAATATTAATTATGCATATCAAGATTGGATGCTCGATTGGTACAAAAGCAGTGACTGGAGCAAAGAAAGAATCCGTAACCGAGAACAGTTGTTATTATTTAATCCTGCCCCGATGCTTGGGAGAAATGAAATTAGATTTATTGATTCAGTTGATGCTAATGGAAATAAAGTTTTCAAAACAATTAACGTCGACTGGAACACTATTTATAGTAAAGACCCCAAATTTATTGTGCCAGCAACAAATTTAGATGCTGCAAAACAATTCATCATGTATAAATGGTGGAATAATGCAGATATAGATTGGTCTTATGAACCTGAAGCTGGATTTAAACAAATTTGGCCCTTGCCAGAAAATTTAGCATATACAGACCCAGAATTATTAACAGCTGCAATGGGAGGTTATCCACTTGGTGATTTGAATTGGTTCCCAGAAAAATATGAACAATGGAAAGCAAATCAGCGTGCTAAAGAATGGGAAACAATAAATAACTGGTTAAAGTATGGTTCTCCAAATCCAAGCAGTGTAAAAGAATTACCAGGCGTGTTACCAAATAATTATGTTCTCGAACAAAATTATCCAAATCCATTTAACCCTGTTACTAATATAAAATATTCAATTCCAAAAGCTGGTTATGTTACATTAAAAGTATATAATCTTTTAGGACAGGAAGTTGCTACAATTTTTGAAGGCAATCAAAATGCAGGAAATTATTTAGCTACATTCGATGCTTCTAATTTATCGAGCGGTGTTTACATGTATAGATTAGAAACTGAAAATGTATCTATTACAAAGAAACTTGTATTGATAAAATAATGATGATACAAGTAGTTGTTCTTCATTTAATAAAATAAAATTTCTCTAAAAAATCAGGAGGAGAAAAAATATGTTAAAAAAACTAAAACTATTAATCTTAGCAACTTTCTGGATTTCATCAGGACTACTTGCACAGGAAGTAGTTCTTTCTGATGAATTCGACAATGGAGATGGTAAGTGGAACACTGGCTGGATTGATAATGCTACTACCAGTGTTACTGTTGCAATTGACAATACAGGAAAACTTTCTGGAACCAATTCCTACAAACTTACCATTACAAAAGGCGGCGTTGAAATGTGGAGAGTTCAACGCGTTGCAGATTTACCTCTCGTTGCAGGTTATAAGTATACTTTATCATTTATGGCAGTTGCAAGCAAAAATGCAAAAATTAATGCACTTTTTGAAATTAAAGGCTCTCCATATACAAAATATCTCAATGACACTGCCGATGTAACAACTACTCCTCAGACATTTACTTATTCTATGACAGCTACAATTAATGTCCCAGATAATCAAGTAAAATTGCATTTTGGTAGTGCTTATAATGATAACACAACAATCTGGATTGATAAAATTATAGTTACAAGAATGCCAGATCCAACATACGTAACATTGTGGGGTTCAACCCCTTCAAGAGGTGACGGCTGGCCAATTCTCAATAGACAAGATACTCCTCCTGGAACTGCTGGTATGGGTGCTGATGGACCACCCCCAAAATGGGCTACAATTCGCGGTGGATTCGGAAAAACAATCGAAGCTACAACTGAAAAAGCAATTGTTGTAACTGGTCAATTTGAATATGTTGGAGATGGTCCAGGTGCAAGTTATGTACCTCTTCGTTATGCATTAACTTATTGGACTGATGAAGGTCAATTAATTAAACAATATACTGATTCAGCAAGATGGACTGGAACCGGTGTTCACTATGGTTATGAATTTACCCCTCGTTCAGCAGGAACTGATATAGCAAATGGTGCTGGTGGTGCAGGAACAATATGGACAATCAATGGTGGTGGAGGTTGGAATAGCACATGGAGTAACAATGGCGGACCTATTGCAATCATAACACAAAAACCAGCTTTAGCAGAAATTGCTGCAGGTAAGTATGATTTTGCAATCTCTGTTCAGCCATTGCCTAATGGCACAAATGAAATTCGTTGGTATATGTATCATGTAGATAAAAAATACTGGTTTGGTGGAACTGTTATCGACACTCAACAAGTTACAACTAAATTTAATGGGATTTGCTTTGGTGTAGGAGATGGTATAACAACAAAGATGAAAGCATTTATGCTTTATAATGTAAGAGTTGATCTTGGTAGTCCAATTGAAGTTCCAGAAGCTCCATGGCAGGCTTATTATGTAGAGGATTGGGGTAAACTTGTAAGATTTAGTCCAACCGCTGAATTTGTGCCTGGTGATGTTGTTGGTAATGCAGGTGTTAAAGGAAAAGATGGTGGTCAAATTCCAAGCAATCAAGGATGGACAGTAATTAGAGGTGCATTTAAAGAACCAGTAACTGCAACAGTTTCAAAAGCAATTATCGTTAAAGGGAAAATTAGATTTGAAGGTGCTGGTCCAAGTACATGGAGTGGTCTAAGAATGGGTTTATTCCAGCATGATAGTGCAGGTGTATTAAATGATGCAAATTCTCCTAATGCTGCATGGTCTGGAAAAGAAAATTATGCAAAAGGATACTTATTAATCCCGCATAGTGGGGCAAATGAATTACCAAGCTGGGCTGCAGGTGGTGCTGGTATGGTTGGAGTAGTAAGAAATGGTAATTGGATTAGTACTTTTGGCAACAACCTCTCATTAGGTGTGGTTTATCAAAAACCAACTGGTGCTATTTTTGGGGCTGGTACTTATAATTTTGCAATTTCTGTTCAACCAAAAGCCAATGGCACAAAGGAATTAAGATTCTATGTAATTAAAGAAGATAACAGCTATTGGTGGGGTGGAACTTTTATCGACACAACTTGGATACCAGCAACATTTAATGGTGTATGCTTTGGATTAAATGGTGGCAATGGCGCAGAAAATAATCCTTTGAAAGGAATGTATCTGGAAGACGTAATGGTTGATCTTGGTGCTCCTATTGAAGTTCCAGAAGCACCATGGCAAGCTTTTTATGTAGAAGATTGGGGTAAATTAGTAAGATTTAGTTCCTCAGCTGAATTTGTTCCAGGTGATGTTGTAGGTAATGCAGGAATAAAAGCAAAAGCAGGTAGTTCAGGCATCACTACAGGCGGTGTTTGGTCTACTATTCGTGGTGGATTTCCTGAACCAGTTACAGCTACCCTTAAAAAAGCAGTTATAGTAACAGGAAAAATTAGATTTGAAGGAGCAGACCCAAGTACTTGGAGCGCTTTGAGATATGGTATCTTTTACCATGATAGTGCTAAAACACTTTCAAATAAAGGAACACCAGATGCTGCATGGACTGGCAGAGAAAATTATGCAAGAGGATATTTGTTGACACCTCAAAGCAATGCTAATGAACTTCCAAGCTGGGCCGCAGGTGGTGCTGGCCATGTTGGTGTTGTTAGAAATGGTAACTGGATTAGTACCTTTGGAAATAATTTATCATTAGGACCTGTATATCAAAAACCATCAGGTGCAACATTCAGTAAAGGTACATATAATTTTGCAATTTCTGTTCAACCAAAAGCCGATGGCACAAAAGAATTAAGATTTTATATGATTAAAGAAGATAATAGCTACTGGTGGGGTGGAACATTAATAGATACAACAACAATAGCTCCAACATTTAATGGTGTTTGCTTCTCATTGAACTCAAGTAATCCAATAACAGGAATGTATCTTGAAGATGTTATGGTTGATATGGGAGATCCAATTGTAATTCCAGAGGCTCCATGGCAGGCGTATTATGTTGAAAGCTGGGGATTCATAGGTGCAAAAACGGGCGGCTGGAAATTAACCCCTGGCGATGTTATTGGTAACGCTACAATTTCTGGTAATAGAAAATCATTTGGATGGTCTGCAATTAGAGGCGGATTCTTTGATCCTATAGACTTAACAACCAAGAAAGCTTTGATTGTTACTGGTAAAATGGAATTAGTTGGTGGAGGCTTCGAAGGATGGTCTTCATTAAGAATTGGATTAACTTACAATCCAAATCCTGGTAGACTAAATCAAACAGAAAATGGCTATGAATGGAGCGGTTCAGAATCAGGTAATACTGGTTATCTTTTCATTCCGCACAGTGGTAATAATCAGTTAACTTACTGGGGCGATGGAAACAGCTCTGGTACAGTTGGAGTGGTTGTCAATAATACATGGCTCGAAACTCTTGGTGCAGATAATTATGTAATTTCTGATATTCGTCAAAAACCAAAGAATGCTGTTGCTACAGCAGGAATGTATGATTTCGCATTTTCAATTCAACCCAAAGAATCTGGTAAAACTGAAGTTCGTTTCTTGATTAGGAAAGAAGGTGGTTCATATAATTTTGGTGGAATTGTTTACGATAGTAAGAACAGCGTTAAGAAAATCAACAGCATTAATTTTGCACTCAGCAATCTTGCAAATGCAGTAAAACTTAATCTTTATGATGTTCAAGTTGATATGGGTTCACCGATTGTTGTACCAGATTCAATTGTATCTGTAAGAGAATTAGCTGCTGGAGAAATTCCAACAGATTATGTTCTCAATCAGAATTACCCCAATCCATTTAACCCAACAACAACAATTGAATTTGGTCTGCCAAAGAGTGAAAATGTAAAACTCACTGTTTATGATGTGCTGGGCAGAGTTGTTGCTGAATTAGTAAATGATAATCTTCAGGCTGGATATTATAAGGTTAACTTCGACGCTTCAAATCTTTCTTCAGGTGTTTACTTCTACTCACTGAAGGCTGGTGATTTCGTAAGCGTTAAGAAGTTAGTCCTAATGAAGTAAAATTATTGTGCTTAAGTAAAAACAGCCTGTCCATTACTTAATGGGCAGGCTGTTGTTTTATTGAAAATATCTTATTGAGGTGTTGCTGTTTCTTTAATCCCTAATAAAGCTTCTTATTTTTTCATCAAAATAAAATTAGAAGACTAATTATGAAGACAGAAAAATTTTTTAAAATATTTTTTCTTTACTTGATAATTTTTCCCTTCTTGAGTATTGATAATTTGAATGCTCAAGACAATGTATGGAATAACAAAAAGTGTGCAGTTGTTTTAACCTATGATGATGCATTAAATACTCATCTTGATAATGTTATCCCATTGCTTGACTCTCTGAATTTCAAAGGAACATTTTATGTTTTTGGTTTAGCTTCTGGATTTAGAGAACGCTTAAAAGATTGGGCAGTTGCAGCAAGTAAGGGCCACGAACTTGGCAATCATACTTTATTCCATCCATGTATTGGAAATATGAAAAGCCGTGAATGGGTTCAACCAGAATATGATTTGAATACATATTCTTTGAAAAGAATTGAAGATGAAATTCTGATGAACAATGTTTTACTTGAAGCTGTTGATGGGCAAAAAGTCAGAACTTTTGCATATCCGTGTGGTGATATGAAAGCTGGTGATTCTTCTTATGTTGATTTTATTAAAAACGAATTTATCGCTGCAAGAGGTGTCAACTTTTTATATCAAAAAATTGATGAGATTGATTTATTCAACATCGGTTGTTTTGTTGTAAATAATCAATCAGGTTCAGATTTAATTGACTTAGTTAAAAAAGCAATTGCTGAGAATGCATTAATTGTTTTTCTTTTCCATGGAGTTGGAGGAGAACATTCTATCAACATTTCTTCTGAAGCTCATAGACAATTACTAAAATTTTTAAAAGAAAATGAAAAAGGCATCTGGGTAGCTACATTAAAAAATGTTGCCGAGTTTATAAAACAACACCAAAGCAAAACTCATTAAGATATTCTCTCTTCAGTATTAATTAAAAAATTTTACATCTAAGGGAGTGATGAAATGAATTATTTCAAAAAAATTATCTCAACTATTTTTATCATCGTAATGATTTTTAGTAAAAAAGATTTTGCACAGTCAGATACAATTCAAACAAATGTTCCAGCATTGAAGGATGTATTTGCCAAAGATTTTTACATTGGTTGTTTGCTTTCTTACAGACATATAGGTTTACCTACTGACCCTGTAGTTCCCGGTCAATCAAGTGTAGTTTCTAAAAATGGGGGATATTTAATTAAATATCATATGAACAGTATGTCGCCCGGGAACAATATGAAACCTCAATATACTGTGGATATTGCTGCAAGTGCATCTGCTTACAATAATGCGTCTGACAAAGATTATGCAGATACTCATCCAGTTGTAAGATTTAATGCCGATTTAATTGCACAACTTAATTGGGCAAAAAGACAAGGCTTTACATTTCGAGGGCATACATTAGTTTGGCATAGTCAAACTCCAGTAGAGTTTTTTCGCTCAGGTTATACTGCAAATGGACCTCGCTTAAGTAAAGAAAAGATGACTCAACGAATGGAAAATTATATTAAAGAAGTTATAAGATTAATTCATGAAGGTTGGCCAGGGTTACTATCTGCAATTGATGTTGTCAACGAAGCTGTAAATGATAACGGCACTGATAGAACAACAGACAGCGAATGGTATTTAACATTTGGTGATAATAGTTACATAATGAAAGCATTTGAATTTACTCGCAAATACACAGTTGAATATGGAGAAACTCAAATTAAACTTTATTATAATGATTATAATACTCATCTCCCTTCAAAAGCAGATGGAATTGTAAGAATATGCAAACCAATATTTGAAGCTGGATATTTAGATGGAATTGGTATGCAGGAACACGATGCATTAACTTCTCCAACCGCATCTCAATGGATTGCATCTTATAATAAATTTTATCCGATTTGTAATGAAATGGCTGTTACAGAACTTGATGTAACTGCTGGAAGTGCAAATCCTTCTTCTTTTATATTGCAGCAGCAGGCAAACCAATATGCACAATTGTTTAAGTGTTTTGTTGAAAGAAGTTATTTTTCTGGGAGAGGTAAAATTATCAGTGTTTCGAAAGATGGATTGAATGACCAGTATACTTTCAAAACAAATCAATCTTCTTCGTTGTGGGATATCAATAATCAATGTAAGCCTGCATTTTATTCAGTTGTTTCTGTAGGAATTAATTACAATAAATTAGATTCTTTAATTACTTATTCTGATTCATTAAAAGAAAATGAATATACTCCAGATTCATGGCTTAATTTTAGTTCTGCGCTTAATTATGCTAAAAATGCAATGAAACAAAATTATTCTTATACTACTTCAGCAGCAGATACTCTTCAAAAAGCAAGAACTAATTTAGAGTATGCAATTCAAAATCTTGTAAAAATCTCTACTGATGTTAAGTTCGAAAAAAATCTTCAAAAAGATTTTTCATTAAATCAGAATTATCCCAATCCATTTAATCCAACAACAGTAATAAGCTATCAATTGCCAGAGAGAAATTTTGTAACAATAAAAGTATTTGATATGCTTGGAAA